>NZ_JAHWGR010000006.1:0-293555 GCF_020873825.1 Micromonospora sp. DH13 | reverse complement strand
TGATCGTGGCCGTGGTGACGTTCCCGACCATCGTCAGCGGGATCGCGTCGGTGAACGGTGGGGCGTACTCGATGACGTAGGCCTCGATGGCGCAGCAACCGGGGGTGGAGGCCGTCCAGGTCAGGGTGACCGAGGTGGCGGTGACCCGGGTCGCCGTGAGGTCGGTCGGCGCGGTCGGTGGCGCCGGGGTGACCGGTGGGGTCGACGGTGGGACGGTGCCGGCCGGCATCGGCGCGGTGTCGGCGCGGGCCGCGGGGGCGGCGGCCAGGCCCACGCCCAGGCCGACCCCCAGGACCGCGACCGGCAGCGCGGCCGCGACGGCCGGCCGCAGGCGACGGAAGAATGACGTGGTACGAGCGGCCACCATGCGTGGACGATGTCGCTATTCATAGACGTACGTCAAGGTATTGCTCGACAGCTGGGATGCGCGCACGTGCGGTGTGGGATGTGCGCAGGGAATTCAGATCTTGTTCCCGGCGTCGCCGATCACGATCAATTCAATCGGCGGGAATCAATTGACATGATATAGACGATCAGTAATGTGTGTGGGGGTTCGGTCCGTCTCGGGCCGACCGGCGACGGGAGTCTCTGATGGGTGCACGACGACGGCGCAGGCCGCGTCCCGCCACGGCGATCGGTGTGGCCGGATCTCTCGTGGCGGGGCTGCTGACCACCCAGGCCGTCGCCGGCCCGGCGGCGGCTGCCGAGGGGCTCACCCTGGCCGTGGACGTGTCCTCCGCCCGGCACGCGATCAGCCCCGACATCTACGGCATGAACGGCGGCGACCCCGCGCTCGTCGCCGAACTCGGCACGCCGGTGGCCCGCTGGGGCGGCAACGCGAGCAGCCGCTACAACTTCAAGAACCACACCTACAACACCGGCAGCGACTGGTATTTCGAGAACATCGTGGCCGGGCCCGACAACACGGTCGAGGCGTTCGTCCAGCGGAACCGGGACCAGGGGACCAGGCAGGTGGTCGCCGTGCCGTTGATCGGATGGGTGGCGAAGGACTCGCCCTCGTCGCACCCGTTCGCCTGCGGCTTCCCGGCCACCCGCTTCCCGGAGCAGGACTCGTTCGACCAGTGGGACCCCAACTGCGGCAACGGCCGGCACGCCGACACGAACCTGACCGGGGCGGTCCCCACGGACACGTCGATCCCGGCCGGCGCGTCGTTCGCGGGCGAGATGGTGTCCCATCTCGTCGACCAGTTCGGCCCGGCGGCGCGCGGCGGTGTGTCGATCTACGAACTCGACAACGAGCCGGTGTTGTGGAGCTCCACCCACCGCGACGTCCACCCCGAGCCGGTGAGCTACGACGAGCTGGGCGGCAAGGGCACGGCGACCGCCGCGGCCATCAAGGCCGCCGACCCGCGTGCGGCGGTGCTCGGCCCGTCCGGCTGGGGCTACTGCGAATGGGTGGCGTCCGGCGTGGACGGCTGCGCGCCGGGCGCGGACGCGGCGGCGCACGGCGGGCTGAACCTGTCCCAGTGGTACCTGAAGAACATGAAGGACTTCAGCGACGCCCACGGCGGGAAGCGCTTCCTCGACTACTTCGACCAGCACTACTACCCGCAGATCAGCGGCGGCCGGGACCCGGACGCCAACGCGCTGCGGCTGCGGTCCACCCGGTCGCTGTGGGATCCCACGTACGTGGACGAGTCGTGGATCGGTCCCGGCGGGGTGAACGCCCCGCCGTTGCAGTTCATCCGCCAGATGAAGGCGTGGGTCGCGCAGTACTACCCCGGCACGAAGGTCGCCATCACCGAATACAACTGGGGTGCGCTGGACGACATCAACGGCGCGCTCGCGCAGGCCGACGTGCTCGGAATCTTCGGGCGCGAGGGCCTGGACCTGGCCACCATCTGGGGCGAACCGAAGCCGACCGACCCCGGTGCGTACGCCTTCCGGATGTACCGGAACTACGACGGGGCCGGCAGCAGGTTCGGCGACGTGAGCGTGTCGGCGGTCAGCAGCGACCAGGGGCAGCTCGCGGTCTACGCCGCGCAACGCTCGTGCGACAGGGCGCTCACCGTCATGGTGGTCAACAAGACCGGCGGCGACCTGACGTCCCGGTTGGCGCTCGCCGGATTCCGCGGCGGGGACAGGGCGCAGCGGTTCACCTACGGCCCGGCCGACCTTACCTCGATCGTCCGGGGTGAGGACCTCCGGGTGACCCGTGGCGGCGTCAGCGCGACCTACCCGGCGAACTCCGTGACGCTGCTCGTCCTGCCGCAGCGCTGATCCCCGGCGCGGGCTTCCGCGACGACACCTGTTCGCCACCTTCGTATGCCACCCTGGGCGCCCACGAACCGGGCCGTCACCGGCCCCCTCGGTCCGCCCACGGGAGGCAGCATGGCCAGACGCGTCTTCCTGCACATCGGCGCCCCGAAGACGGGCAGCACCTTCGTGCAGCACGTGCTCTGGAGCAACAGGCGGGCCCTGAAGCGGGCCGGCATCCTGCTGCCGGCCAGCGCCCGGGCCCAGGACGCGGCCATGACCGATCTGCGCCAGGTGCCCTGGCGCGACGCCGACCTGCGCTGGACCTGGGACCGGCTGGCCGCGAAGGCCCGCGACTGGCCCGGCGACGTGATCATCAGCAACGAGGGGCTGGGCGGGGCGAGCAGCGCGCAGGCGGCCCGGGCCGTGGAGAGCCTGCGGCCCGCCGAGGTGCACGTCGTGGTGGCGGGACGTGACCTGTGGCGTACCCTCCCGTCGACCTGGCAGCAGAGCATCCGGGCCCGCAGCGGCTGGCGCTTCGGCGCCTTCCTCGGCGCGGTGGAACGCGGCGAGTTCGAGACGTTCTGGGAGAACTACACCGCGAACCGGATGCTCCGTCGCTGGGGCGACCTGGTGCCCGCCGACCGCCGCCACCTGGTGACCGTCCCGCCTCCCGGGGCCCCGTACGACACCCTGTGGCACCGGTTCGCGGGGATCATGGGCATCCCCGACGACCTGTGCGAACTGGAGGCACCCACCTCGAACCCCTCGTTGGGTGCGGCCGAGGCCGAGGTGCTGCGCCGGGTCAATCTCGCGCTGGGCGACCGCTACCCGCTCCGCAGGCCGTACCAGGAGGTCGTGCAGCGTCACCTGGTCGACTCCGTGCTGCGCCAGCGCGAGGACGGGCTCAAGTTCGGTGTCGGCCTGGACCGGGCCGGATGGGTGGCCGACCTGGCGGAACAGCAGATCAAGGAGCTGCGGGACTATCCGTGCCAGGTCGTGGGCGACCTGGCGGAGCTCCGGCCGACCAGCATGAAGCAGAGCCGCAGCCCCGACGAGCTCGACGACGGGCAGGTCCTGGCCACGGCGATCGAGACGATCGTCGCCATGCTGGAGCAGGCCGAGGCGCTCAGCACGCGTGCGGACCGCCGGTACGAGGAGATCCTGGCGCGGGTCAGGACCCGGGTCGACGGCGGCGTTCGCCGCCGGCTGCGGCGCGCCACCCGCCGGTAGCGGATCCCTACCTCCGCGCCGTCCTGCCCGAGTAGGCCCGGTCCGAGGCGATCGACGCGCCGACGTACCGCCCGGCCCGTGGCTGGGTCGGTGCGGATCCCGGCACGTCGAACAGGACGACGAGGCCACCCGTCGGCCGCGGCTGGGCCCGCACGGATCCGCGGTGGGCCCGGGCGATCGAGGCGACGATCGACAACCCCAGACCCACCCCGTGATCCGCGCTGTCCCGGCCCCGGCGCAACTGCCGGAACGGCTCGAACAGCGCGCCGGCCTGGTCGACCGGCACGACCGGCCCGGTGTTGTCGACCCTGAGCACGGGGCCCGGGGAGCCGACCCGTACCCAGACCTGCCCTCCGGGGTGGTTGTACTTGATCGCGTTGTCCACCAGGTTGATCACCAGGCGTTCCAGCAGCACCCGGTCGCCGTTGACGACCTGCGGTGTCAGGTCGGCGTGGATGCTCAGGCCGTGCTGGCTGGCCCGGGCGCGGTGCGCGGCGATCACCCCGGCGGCCACCTCGTCGAGCCGCACCGGTGTGCGGTGGTCCAGCCCGCGATCGCTGCGGGCCAGCACCAGCAACCCCTCGATCAGGGACTCGATCCGGACGTTCATCGCGAGCAGGCGTGAGCACAGCCCCCGTACGTCCGGGTCGGTGCTCCTGCGGGCCAACGCCACCTCGACCAGGGTGCGCTGCGCGGCCAGCGGGGTGCGGAGTTCGTGCGAGGCGTTGGCGACGAACCGCCGTTGGCTGTCGAACGAGTCCGACAGCCGGTCGAGCATCTCGTCGAAGGTGTCGGCCAGGTCGGTCAGCTCGTCGCGGTGCCCCCGCATCCGGATGCGCTGGTCCAGGTTCTCGGCGCTGAACTGGCGCGCCGCCTCGGCCATCACCCGTACCGGCCGCAGCATGCGGCTGGCGACGATCCAGCCCACCAACAGGGCGAGCAGCAGGGTGATGGCGAGCGTCACGCCGGACTGCACCAGCAGCGTGTCGAGGACGTCGACGCGGTATTCGGCGGCCGTTTCCGCGTTCAGCGGTCGCACCATCGACGTCGGGGTCGGGCCGGCGGTGTCGATTCGTCCGCTGGCGACCGCAGGGAGCGCCGCCCGGAACAGGATGTAGTTGATCGTCAGCAGGACGACGGCGCTGAGCAGAAAGATCCCCCCGCACATGAGGACCAGATGCCCCTTCACCGACAGGCGACGCAGGACTACCCGCTCAATCGGTAGCCCACTCCGGAGAGCGTTTCGATCACCGCCGGGCTGCCCAGCTTCTTCCGCAAGGTCATCATTGTCACCCGAACGGCGTTCGTGAACGGGTCGATGTGCTCGTCCCATGCCTTCTCCAACAGTTCCTCGGCGCTGACCGCGGTGCCTTCGGCCCGCATCAGAACTTCCAGTACGGCAAATTCCTTCCGGGACAGCGCGATGAATCGGCCGTCCCGGAGCACCTGGTGCCGGGGAACGTCGAGTTCGATGCCGGCGCGGCGCAGCACCGGCGGTAGCGCCGGCCTGGCGCGCCGACCGAGCGCCTGCACCCGGGCGACGAGCTCGGCGAGGGCGAACGGCTTGGTCAGGTAGTCGTCCGCGCCGATGTTGAGCCCGTGCACCCGTTCGTCCAGGCCGGTCGAGGCGGTCAGCATGATCACTCTGGCCTCACCGCCGGTCGAGACGATCGCCCGGCAGACGTCGTCGCCGTGCACCACGGGCAGGTCGCGATCGAGGACGACGACGTCGTAGCGGTTGATGCTGATCAGCTCCAGCGCGGCCGCGCCGTCTGCGCACAGGTCCACCGCCATGGCCCGCTGGCGCAGCCCTTCGGCCGTCGCCTCAGCCAGCACCGCCTCGTCTTCCACGATCAGTACGCGCATTGAGATCCCTTCTCGTGGCACCGGCTCCAGTGTGCACCAATCGTTCGTAAGTTCGAGATAAGAAGTGCCGCTTACGCCACCAATATCCACTCGCTGGTACACCTGTTGGCAACAATGACATCTTCCTGAGTCGGAGATGATCCTGATCGGAAGAGGACCCTGAAATGAGGAACGCCATGAGTCGTGAGTGGCTGACGCCCATCCTGCTGGGCGCGCTACTGCTGGCCACCGGCTGTGCCGCCAAGGTCGGCAGTAACGAGGTCGCGTCGGTTTCCGGTGTCTCCAGCGCGCCTTTGGGCGCGGACCAGAACGAGTTCCGGCGGTGCATGAAGGAGCGTGGAGTCGACCTCGACGCGAATAGTGACAGCAATGAGTTGGGTGGCGGTTCGGGACACGACTCGGGCAAGGTCGACTCCACCAAGGCACCCGGCCAGCAGCAGCGGGAGCTTGCCGCGTTGGAGCAGTGCCGCCAGCACCTGCCCAACGGCGGCAACCCGCAGCCGCTCAGCGAAGAGGAACTGGAGCAGGCCCGGGCGCTGGCCAGGTGCATGCGTGCCGGTGGGTTCGACTATCCCGACCCCGACCCGCACTCCGGTGGCGGCTCCGGATCCATGGCCATCCCGCCGGGGATCGACATCGACAACCCGACCGTCCTCGCCAAGCTGCGCGGGTGCCGACAGGAGGCGGGCTACCAGCCAGCCACGCCCGGTGCCGGATCGTGAGCGCGGCGGCCACCAGCCAGGGCGGCGGTCCGGTGCGGACGCGGCGCGAGCGGCGACAGCGCTGGCTGCTCGGGAGCGTCGCGGCCGTGGCCGTGCTGGGCACCGGCGGTGTCACGGCGTACACCCGGCTCCAGGGTGTCTCCGCCGAGCCGACGCAGCAGGCCACGCCACGGCGCACCGCGACGGTCACGAGGACCGACCTGGTCGAGCGGATCCTGGTCGACGGCACCGTCGGGTACGGGCCGAGCAGCCCGGTGACCGGCCGTCGGGCCGGCACCATCACCTGGCTGCCCAGCCCCGGCGTGCTGGTCAGGCGGGGGGAGCGGCTCTACGCGGTGGACGCCGAGCCGGTCCCGCTGCTGGTCGGGAACACCCCGATGTACCGGGACCTCGGCGCCGGGGTGTCCTCCGGGCCCGACGTGCTGGTCCTGGAACGCAACCTGGACGCGCTCGGCTATGACGTCGGCACGGTGGACGGCAGGTTCCGGTCGGGCACCCGGCAGGCGCTCAAGGAGTGGCAGCGGGAACTCGGCCTGCCGGAGACCGGGCGACTCGCCCCCGGCGACGTCGTGGTGCTCCCCGGCGAGGTGCGGGTCGACAAGGTGACCGGGCAGCTCGGTGGCCCGGCCCAGGGCGAGGTGCTCGACGTGACCGGTGTCGGGCGGCTGGTCACGGCGGGGCTGGCGGAGGCGCAGCGCCACTTCGCGCGTCCCGACGCGAAGGTCCGCCTCGACCTGGCCGACGGACGGTCCACCACCGGCACGGTCAGGTCGGTCGCCGTCGGTGCCGGCGAGGACGATCGGTCCACGCTCACGGTGACGATCGACTTCACCGACTCCGCGCTGGCCACCAGGGTGGACACCGGACCGGTCATCGTCCGGTTCGACGGGGCCAGCCGGGCGGGTGCGCTCGCCCTGCCGATCGAGGCCCTCGTGGCGCTGCGCGAGGGGGGCTACGGGATCGAGGCGGCCGAGGGCGAGCAGCGGTACCACGCGGTCGACCTGGGCCTGTTCGCCGACGGCATGGTCGAGGTCTCCGGCGACGGGGTCGCCGAGGGACTGCCGGTGGTGGTCGCGGGATGACCGCCGTGCTGGAGCTGGAGAACGCCTCAAGGGTCTATCCGGGCGGCGTCCACGCGCTGCGGGCGGCGAACCTCCGCGTGCACGCGGGCGAGATGGTCGCCGTCGTCGGGCCGTCGGGTTCCGGAAAGTCGACCATGTTGCACCTGATGGGCACCCTCGACCGGCCCTCGACCGGGACGGTGTGGGTCAACGGGCACCGGGTCGACCGGCTGACCGACCGTCGGCTCTCCGCCCTGCGGGCCTCGTGGATCGGGTTCGTCTTCCAGTCGTTCCACCTGACCGACGGGTTGAGCGCACGGGAGAACCTGGTCACGGCGCAGCTCTACCGGGGTGTCCCCGCCCGGTCGCGGCGAGCCCGCGCGGACGAGGCGCTCGATCGGGTCGGGCTCGCGCACCGGGCCGACCACCTGCCGACCGAACTGTCCGGCGGGGAGCGGCAGCGGGTCGCGATCGCCCGGGCCGTGGTGAACCGTCCCAGCATCGTGCTGGCCGACGAGCCCACCGGCAACCTCGACTCCCGGGTGGGCGGCGAGGTGCTCGCCCTGCTCCGGGAGCTCAACGCCGAGGGCACCACGATCGTGGTGATCACGCACGATCTCGGCATCGCCGGTCGGTTCCCCCGGCGGGTGGAGATGCTCGACGGGCAGATCCGCGCCGACGTGACCCAGCAGGGTGCGGTGGCCGGATGACCGTACGACTGCCACCGCCCGCCCGGCTGTCGTTGCCCGACCTGCTCGGGCTCGCCACGGTCGGCGTCCGGGCCCGTCCGGCGCGCACGGTGCTGGCGGCCCTCGGTATCACCATCGGGATCGCCGCCCTGATCGCGGTGATCGGGATCCCGGCGTCCAATCAGGCCGCGGTGCGGGCGGGGCTGGCCGCGCTGGGGCCGAACCTGCTCACCGTCACTCCAGGCCAGAACCTGGTCACCGGGGAACGGGCGCAGCTCCCTGCGGAGTCGGTGCCGATGATCCAACGCATCGCACCGGTGCAGTCGGCCTCCGCCATCGGCTACACCTCGGCCAAGGTGCGACGGACCAACCTGGTGCCGGAGGGCCAGACCAACGGCCTCGCGGTCGCCGCCGCCCGACTCGACCTGCCGGCCGTGCTCAGGTCGACGATGCGCGTCGGGGCGTTCCTCGACCGGGTCACCGAGCAGTACCCGGCCGTGGTGCTGGGCGCGCGGGCCAGCGAGCTGCTGGGCGTCGAGCCGCACCCGGGTGAACCCGCCCCGCCGGTCTGGATCAACGACCGTTGGTACGTGGCCATCGGGGTGCTCGACCGGCTTCCACTCACTCCGGAGATCGACAACTCGGTCCTGGTCGGCTGGCCGGCGGCGCAGCGCTACCTCGGCTTCGACGGCCGCCCGCAGGCGATCTTCGTCCGGGTGGACGACGAGGCCGTCGACGACGTACGGGCGGTCCTCGGGCGTACGGCGAACCCGCAGCGGCCCGAGGAGGTGCTCGTCTCCCGGCCGTCCGACGCGCTCGCCGCGCAACGTCTGGTCGAGCAGGCGTACTCCTCGTTGTTCCTGGGACTCGGCGCGGTCGCGCTGCTGGTCGGCGGGATCGGGGTGGCCAACACGATGATCATCTCGGTGCTCGAACGGCGCCGGGAGATCGGGCTGCGCCGGGCGCTCGGTGCCAGCCGCGGACATGTCGCCAGTCAGTTCCTGGCCGAGTCCGTGCTGCTCACCGGCATCGGTGGCGCGCTGGGAATACTGCTCGGCTCGGCGGTCACGGCCGGCTACGCCGTAGCCGAGCGATGGCCGGCGGTCCTGCCGCCGACGGCCCTGCTCGGTGGGCTCGCGGTGGCGGTCGGCACCGGTGTGCTGGCGGGTGTCTATCCTGCGGCCCGCGCGGCCCGGCTCGCGCCGACCGAGGCGTTGAGCACGAACTGACCGGCCGGTGCTGGCCGCCAGCCAGCCGGGCGGTCGGCCAGCCGGTCGGCCCCGGGCACGGGTGCGGCCCCCCGGAGAACCGGGGGGCCGCACCGGGCGGGATCAGCCGATGGTCTGGAACCGGAACGCGGTCGCCGGCCCGTACGCGCCGCAGTCGACGCGGCTCACCCAGGAGCCGACCCCGACGTAGGGGCCGTCGACCCAGCCCCAGGCCGAGCAGTACACGCCGAAGCTGACCGCTCCCGAGTACACGGTGTAGTAGGCCTCGACGTAGTTGGGCGGGTAGTAGTACACGTTGTAGCTGTAGGAAGCCGCCGGCCCGAACACCGAGTCCTTGCCGAGCACCTTGGCCCCGGACGGCACGGCGGTCGGCGCGGCGGACGAACCGACCGCGGCCTCGGTGCTGGTGGTGGGTGCCGTCTTGGGACCGGCCTGGGCGGGCGCGGCCACCGCGGTGGCCGCGAAGATCATCGCTACCGCCAGCGTCAGCTGGAGCAGGAGAGTGCGGATGCTCTGGCCGTCGCGCCGGAGCTTGGTCGGAACGTTCATCCTGGGACCTCCATGGAGCCCTCGTGGGGGACGGACACCGACAAGCATCGGCAGCGACCGGCGGGGCGCAAATAAATGGAAGCGATTCCTTCCGCGACATGGTGTCGGGTGAATGTTTATACGGTTCTTGACTCATCCGATCATCCTCCCGATGGTGGTCCGAAGGGCCTGCAGTTCCCCCCTCGCGACCCATCGACAACCGACTGTCTCATGAGCTTCATATGATGCGAGTGCTTCGCCCGACGGGGTCAGCGAGAGCGAATGCCCGGCCGTCGGGGTGGTGTTGATGGCTTCGGCTGGGACGGTCAGATCCTCCGGGTTGGGCGCAGGTGGCTAAGCGGCGCCCAAATTGCCCAACGTGGATAGCCGCCCGGCCGGGTTCGACGCCTCTCGGTGCGCTGTTCCGTGTGGGAATTCCGCGGCGTGACCCTGCCGCCTGGTGCTCGGGTGAGATGGCTCGTGGGCGCGACCGCCGTCGGCGTCGGATGGCGGGAGTGCGCTCGTCGATCCGGGTGGACCGACGTTCGCCGGGTGCCACTAAAGAAGTGGCATTGCGCCGCAGAAACTCTGTAGGCCGCGAAGCGTCACCATGCATACATCACGAACATCCCGGTCAGTGTGACGCGGTGTCCGGTTGCGCTCGGCTCACTTGTCATGCGGATGTGGCGGGCGTGGCCGGTTGGTGAAGCGCCTCTATACGCGGGTCGGCACACACGCGACGAGCGCCTGTCGGAGGCCCTTTATGTTTTGCTTATAGCGCCGCTGCCACAATCACGGTCCGGGGGATGTGGAATGTCGCTCGACGATCTGCGGCGTATACCACTCGGGGCTGGCCCGATGGGTGACGACACTGCGGTTCGGCAGAAAGTGGACAGCCCGAGGCTCACTGGGCCCGGCGGTCGCCACTGGCTCCGGGCTGCTGCGGCAACAAGCGGAGGCAGGGGATACTCTTGATGACTATCGATCAGCTCGCGGCCGAGGTATGGCTCACCCCGCGGACCATCCGCTCCTACCACACCCGCGGGCTGCTTCAGCCGCCGAACCGGGTCGGCCGGACGCCCTACTACGACCGTCCCCACCTCAACCGAATGCGGACCGTCGCGCTTCTGCAGGGACAGGGCCTTTCGCTGGAGACGATCTGTGCGCTGCTCGACCCGGACGGGGTGATCGGCAAGTTCATCCTGCCGAACCGGACGATCGACCAGGTGCTGCGTGCCGACCCGAGCCTGACCCGCCCGCTGATCGACAGTGGAGTCCTCCTGCCGCGCCTGGACGGCGCGTTCAGCGTCCGGGGCGCTCGTGCGGTGCTGGCCGCGAGGGTCGCGAGCCGGCCGGACGCTCCGCTGACCGAGGTGCTGCACGTTCTTGCCGGCTCGGTGACCGCGATCGCGCCGCTCGCCGACGAACTGCTCAGCCGGGTGGGCGCCGAGCTGCTCTGTCTGGTGCCCGGCGGTGTCTCCCATCGGGAAGAACTGCTCGACCTCGTCGTCGAGGCGTTGCGGGTCGGGCTGCAGACCAGGGCCGCGCCGGCCGCCTGACGCCGTCGGCGTCGTGGACCTGCGGCGACGGGTGGCGCGCCGGCTCGGCCGGCACGCCACCCGCCTGGTTCGCCCGGGCCGGGGTCAGCCGGTCCGGCAGGTGACCGTCGGCCAGTTCCAGTTGCCGTTGGCCATGATCGTGATGCCGAAGTTGTTGCCGTTGCCGTTCGGCCTGGCGGTGACGGTGCCGGTGGTGCCGCTGACCGAGGCGTTCCAGCTGTTCTGGATGCTCTGGCCCCCGCCGAGGCCGAGGGTGACCACCCAGTTGCTGGTGCCGCTGACCGCCACGTTCAGGTTGAACCGGTCACCCCACTGCTCGGCGGGCGACAGCACCGCGGTGCAGTTGCCGCCCGCGGGCGGGGTGGTCGGGCCGCTGGTCGGACCGGTGGTGGGGTTGCTCCCACCGCCCTCCCAGACGGTGACGTCGGAGCTGCCGCTGCTCTGGTAGCCCTCGGTGGCCATGATCTGGTAGCTGTGGTTGGTGCCGAGGTTGAGGCCGGCGCGGGCCCAGGCGTCGAAGTGGTTGGCGACCGTGATGGTGCCGCTGCTGCGCTTCTGCTGGCGGACGCTCCAGTACTGGTAGAACGTCTGGTTGCCGTCGATCGACGGGGCGTTGACCCGCAGGCTGCGCAGGATGTCGTAGGTGCCGCCGTCGGTGGTCACCGTGCCCAGCCTGGTGGCGCCGCTGCTCGGGTTGTAGCTACCGAAGTTCTCCACCACGTAGTACTCGATGAGCGGGTTGCGGGTCCAGCCGTACAGGGCGAGGTAGGTGTTGTTGTTGCCCGGGTTGTAGTTGCCCGAGTAGCTGACCGTCCGTCGGGTGCCGGTGGCCCAGCCCTTGCCGCCGACCCAGTTGTTGGTGCTCCTGTCCCAGCTGCTGCTGTAGCGGCCGTCGGCGCGCAGCGTCATGCTGGCGTTGCCGCTGTCCTTCCAGAACGAGAAGTAGTAGCCGTTGTGCGTGCCGGTGAGGTTGGAGGTGAGCGTCCGGTCGGCCTCGGCGTACGCGTTGGGCGAGGCGATGAACGTGCCGGTGACGGCCAGCGCTGCGGCGCACGCGGCGCCGAGGAGCAGCCGCAGTCGGCTGCCCCTTCGCGGTCTGGTCGAGGTGTGGTTCATTAGCGTGTTCCTCCTCGTGACAGCTGGTGGTGGCCAGCGCCGCGGTGCGACCCGGCGGGCTGTCGGCGGCCAGGCGCGGCAGCCGGTCGTTCGGCGTCTCACCACACGGTGGGCGGGCGGTCCTCGGGTACGACCGGGACGGGGTCGCGGGGGGTGACATCGACAGCATTGAGAACCGTCGATGACGAACGTAAGACGCCGAATTTGGGTCTGTCAACGATTTTCCGAAATATTCCCGAAACTTGTTTCTCTCGGGGTGCGGGCCGAGGGTGGCCGCCGGTGGGCCGGCCGCAGCGCCTGCGGATCGCGTTCCGCATGGTCATGCGCCCTCGCGGGGCGGGCACGGGTGATCCGGAGCCGGATCTTCGAAACTTCCGGAACTACCGTCACGCTGCCGGCCGCGCTGACCGGCCGGCCCCGCGCCGCGCGCCGCCCGTCAGGCACCCACCGCCGCGAGCCGCTGGCTGCGCCACAGCCGGGCCGCCGGCCCGAGCGCACGGGGCCAGTTCTCACCCCGGCGGGTCAGGGACCGCTCGCTGATCTCGAACCCGCCGACCAGCCCGGCCAGCTCGTCGAGCACGTCGGCCTCGCGGAACGGCTTGCAGGAGAAGATGTTCACGAACACCTCCCGCAGCCCCGGATAGGTGTGGATGGCGGCGTGCGACTCGGCGAGGATCACCACGGCCGACTTGCCGGCCTGGTGCGGCGGGCCGTCCTCGCTGGCGACCAGCGGCCCGGCGATCACGGTCATGCCGATGCGGGCGACGAGGTCGCGCATGAAGGTGTGCAGGGCCTCGCCGTCGTCCAGGGCGCGGGTGTCGGTGACCGCGGACAGCCGCAGGGTCAGCTCGTCGCCGTAGTGGTCGTCGATCGGATGGTCACCAGGGTGCCCGGTCATCGGTCGTTCTCCTTGTCGGTGGGATGTCGGTGCGGAGTCAGCCGGCGCGGGACAGCAGCCGGACCGGGTCGGCGGTCAGTTCCTGCATGATCGAGACGACGCGGGCCGGACCGGTCGGCGGCGCGGCGGCCCGGGCGGGGCGGGACGGCCGGACGCTGCCGGCGCGGTCGACGAGTTCCCGGAGCCGCTCCGGACGCCAGTCGTCGTCCCCGCAGTTGGCGGCCAGCCCCTGGCGGGCCAGCATGTCGGCGAAGTACTCGCGTTCCGGGTCCCCGCCGGGGAAGACCAGCAGCGGCACGCCGGCGTGCACCGCGCTGGCGAGCGTGCCCCGGCCGCCGTGGCAGAGCAGCGCCCTGGCCCGCCCGAGCAGGTTGCGCATCGGCAGCAGCGGCCACGCCTGCACGTTGCCCTGCGGCGACACCCGGGGCGGGGCCGTGTCGGTGCTGCCCGAGGCGATCAGCACGTCGACGTCCGAGCCCTCGAACGCCGCGAGGCAGTGCCGGTAGTACCAGTCGGCGTCCATCGGCGGCCCGCTGGTGTAGGCCAGCAGCCCGCGCTGCCCCGGCCGGGGCCAGTCCACCGGCCCGGTGACGAGGTGCCGGTCCAGGGACGCCGCGGTGAGCTGGCCGACGTACTCGCCGGTGCTGTGCCGCGCGACCAGCGGGTCCATCTCGGGGGCCAGCGGGTAGACCAGGCGGGTGCTCCAGGTGAAGAGCACCTCCGACAGGGACTGGGGCTCCGGTGCCCGGCTGCGGCTCAGCGCCGGCCGGAACGCGGCCAGCGCCCGGGTGTCCACCGGCGCCCAGCTGTCACTGCCCCGCCCGAAGAGACGGTGGTCCGGCCAGGTGACCGGGCTGACCACGGGGATGCCGGCGAGCGACCCGGCGACCACCGTGGTCAGGTCGTAGTCGTGGAAGAGCACCTGCACCCGGCGGGCGCGGAACTCCCGCAACTGCGCGGCCAGGACGGTCTCCACCAGGTCGGGGTCGGCGTACGCGGACCGGGACAGCAGGTCGTCCAGGCGCAGGGCGGTCGTCGCGTCGGGGTACGGCGCGGTCTCCGGCCCGGGGATCGGCACCGCCGGCACGCCCAGCCGGTCCAGCAGGGGCCGGAAGTGTGGGCTGGCGAACAGCACCGGCGTGTGCCCCGCGAGGCGAACCGCCTCGTACACGCTGAGCACGGTGGAGACCGAGCCGAGGCCGTACGACCACACGCCGGGAACCAGGCCGACCCGCATGGTGTCATCCTCCTTCCGGGCACCGCACCGCTGTGGCCGGTGCCCTGCGGCGACTGTAGGAAGCCGGCAACCGCGGCAACAAGGTGGCGACGTCCGCCGTCGGCACAGATGCGCCCTGGGTGCCATCTACCCTGCGCCGAAGGTCGTAGATATCGATCAGGAGCGGGCCTGCGGAGGGTTGCCGTCCCTATCCTGGGCGCGACGGACCGTCACACTCTGGGAGGGACTCATGAGGCAACGCGAGTTGTCCGGCGGCGCGGGGATCCAGGTCAGCCAGCTCTGCCTCGGCGCGATGGCGTTCGGCACCGAAGTGGACGAGGAGACCTCGTTCGCGATCCTGGACCGCTTCGTCGAGGCGGGCGGCACCACCATCGACACCGCCAACTGCTACTCGTTCTGGGTCCCCAACGGGGTCGGCGGCGAGAGCGAGACGGTGCTCGGCCGGTGGCTGTCCCGCCGGGGCGGCCGGGACGGCCTGGTGCTGGCGTCGAAGGTGGGCTCCGGGCCCGGCGCGCACGGCGGGGCCGAGGGGCTCGCCCCGGAGGTGATCCGCACCCAGCTGGCCGGCTCGCTCCAGCGGCTCGGCGTGGACCACCTGGACCTGTACTACTCGCACCGGGAGGACCGCGACACCCCCGACGAGCAGACCCTGGCGACGTTCCACGAGGCGGTGACCGAGGGGAAGGTGCGGACGCTGGGGGCCAGCAACCACGCCGCCTGGCGGCTGGCCGAGACCCGGGCGCTGGCCGAGGCGCGGGGCTGGACGCCGTACACGGCGGTGCAGCAGCGCTACTCGTACCTGCTGCCCCGCCCGGCGACGGCGCTGCCCGAGGGCGGGCACGTGCACGCCAGCGACGAGCTGCTGGACCTCGTCCGCAGCCGGGGGCTGACCATGTTCGCGTACAGCACCCTGCTGTGGGGCTCGTACACCCGGCCGGACAAGCCGCTGCCGGAGCACTACCAGCACCCGGGCACCGAGCGGCGGCTCCAGGCGCTGCGCGAGGTGGCGGACGAGCTGGGCGTCACCGTCAACCAGGTGGTGCTGAGCTGGCTGATCGGCGGGGAGCCGGCGATCGTACCCATCGTCGGGGTCAGCTCGGTGGCCCAGCTCGACGAGGCCCTCGCCGCGGTCGACCTGGACCTCCCGACCGAGCTGCGCAAGCGCCTCGACGAGGCCTGCTGAACCACCCGCGTCGGCGACCGGGCAGGGGATTCCCCTGCCCGGTCGCCGTGTGTCCACGCAGAAACCCCGTCCCGCTCCCCGGGCGGGGGGAGCGGGACGGGGCCGGCCGCTGGCCGCGCGTGCCGGTCAGCCGGTGCCGGTGAGGGAGACGGTGAACCGCTGTCCGAGGTGGTCGGAGAGGCCCTGCGGACCGACCATCCGGTAGTCGTGGGACTGCATCGGGCCGGACACGAACGCCCAGTCCAGCCGCCACCACGGCTTGCTGTCCGGCCAGGACGCCGGGTAGAGAAGGCCGCTGGCCTCGGCCACGTCGGTCATCCCACCGGCGAGGTCGTGCAGTTCGCCCATCGCCGAGGTGGCGTTGAAGTCACCGGCGACGAGCTGCCCGTTCCGGTTGCCCGCCAGGTCGGCCCGCAGCGCCCGGTAGTGGGCCTGCCGGCGATCCTCCTGGGCCCGCATGAACTCGGTGAACTCGGGGTCGGTGGGGTCCATCGAGATGTCGAGCTGCACCGGCACGTGCACGTTGTAGACGGAGAGCACCCGGCCGTCGACGAGCAGATCGGTGCGGAGCACCTTATGCCGGTAGTAGTCGCCGAAGTCCGAGTCCGCCGGCACCCCGTGCCGCACCGGGTCGCCCAGGTACGGCAGCCCGTCCAGGGCCCGCGAGGCCACGATCGGGTAGCGGGACATGGTGAGCAGCTCCCCGACGGCCACCACCTGGTAGTCGGGGAAGAGCCGGCGCAGCTCGGCGACGTGGTCCACCCGGACCGGCCGGTGCCGGTCCAGGTCCCAGCCGACGTATTCCTGGAGGAGGTAGACGTCGGCCTGCTGGGCGGCCAGGTAGTCGTGGAAGCGCTGCGGGTCGGACCCGTCGTACCAGTACTCGGTGTTCCAGGAGAACACCCGGACCGCGCCGGGCGGGGCCGGGGTGGCCCCGCCGGACAGCGCGGCCGGGTTCAGGCCCGACACGTCGAAGCCGACGGCCAGGCAGCACAGCGCGGCGACGGCGAGCCGACCGCGCGCCGGCCGGGCCAGCGGGGCGAAGGCCAGCAACAGCAGCGGTACGGCGACGAAGACCAGCGGCGGCATCAGCTCGACGGGCCGCCACCACCAGTGCCCACCGGTGAGGAGCAGGAACGTCGTGAGGAACACCGCCCAGCAGGCGGTGAGCGCGGCGAGCCAGCGGGCCCGGCGCGGCCACCCCGGCTTGACCGCGGCGTGGCGTTGTGGTGCGGCGGGGGTGGTGACCCCGGGGGTCCCCGGCGCGGCGGTGGCCGCGCCGGGGACGGGGTCGAGCAGGAGGCTCATGCCGTGGTCCCGACCATCGTCGGGGACGACGGGGTGCGGGCGGCCGACCAGTCGGCGTCGTACAGCCGGCGGAAGTCGCGGGACACCAGCCACTGCAGGGCGCCGACCGCGATGCCGGCGGCGATCGCCACGTTGGTACCGAAGGCGACGGCGGTGAACACGGCCAGGAACGGCAGGCCCTTGCGGCGGCGCACGTGCCGGTACATCTCCGCGTCCGCCGACAGCGAGATGCCGAACAGGGCGGCGGTGAGCAGCAGCCAGGCGGGGTGCAGCACGGCCAGCGGCAGGCTGGCGAGCACGCCGAGGGCGGCCACGGTGCCGAAGGAGCGGGCCGGGCTCTCGAAGCCCTTGGCGAAGCGCCGCCGCCGGGCGAACAGCGGCACCCGCAGCCGGGCCCGGCGGTAGAGCTTGTGCAGCAGCGGCCACAGCTCGTCGTCGTCGTCGTGCCAGCCGCGGACCTTGTCGGTGACCATGATCTGGTAACGGGCCGACATCCGCTCGCCGTAGTCGACCTCCTCGGTTTGTCGCAGCCGGGGATTGAACGGGCCGACCTCCTCGAAGACCCGGCGGGGGATCGCGGTCAGCGACGAGAACAGGAAGCTGACCTCGCCGAGGGACGCCATCCGCCAGGAGTACGCCTGGAGCACCCGGCACTCCTCGACGATGCTGTCGCGGATCAGCGGGTCCTCCTCGTAGATGCCGCAGACCGCGCCGTAATCGGGGTGGGCGGCCAGCTCGGCGACCGCCAGCTGCACCGCGTCCGGGCGCAGCGCCACGTCGGAGTCGACGAAGAAGAGGATCTCGCCGCGGGCCGCCGCGGCGCCGGTGTTGCGGGCGACGGCCACCCCGCTGTTACGCGGGGTCTGGAGCACCGTCACCGGCCGCTGGCGGGCCTTGGCGAGCGAGTCGTCGGTGCTGTGGTCGTCGACCACGATCACCTCGATCGGCTGGTAGGTCTGCCCCAGCGCGGCGTCGATGCACCTGCCGATGGAGTTGCCGTAGTTGTAGTTCGGGATGATCACCGAGACCAGCGGGTTCGCGGTCGGGGTCGTCATGGGGCTGTCTCCTCAGGAGGGGGTGGGTGAGGTGGGTCGGGATCGTCAGTGGGCGAGGGCGAGCAGGGCCGGGTGTTGGGTGACGAGCAGGACGCCGCCGATCAGCACGCCCCACAGCAGGGCGTTGACCAGCATCGCCCGGTCCTTCAGCAGCACCCGGGTGGGTTCGCCGCCGTCGCCGTCGACGACCACCACCTGGAGGTAGCGGGCCACCGCGAAGAGTGCGAACGGGGTCGAGCCGACCAGGGCCAGCGCCTGGTACGGGGTGGGGATGGTGGCCTGCACGTGGCCGAGGAAGCCGCTGATCGCGACCGCGGCGCAGAGCACGATCAGCAGGTCCAGGTACTGGACCGAGTAGCCGGCGAGCGAGGGCCGGTGGGCGCTGCCGCCGACGGCCATCTCGTGCCGCCGCTTGCCGAGGATGAGCAGCAGGCAGAGGGAGAAGACGGCGATCAGCAGCCAGCTCGACACGGCGACCCCGGCGGCCAGGTAGCCCTGCACCACCCGGAGCAGGAAGCCACCGGCCACCACGAGCACGTCCAGCAGCGGCAGGTGCTTGAGCCCTCTGCTGTAGGCGACGTTCAGCGTCAGGTAGGCCGCCAGCGGCCACCACGGGAACGCCGGTCCGAACGCCACCGCCGCGACCAGCGCGGTGGCGAGCAGGGCACCGAAGGCGTACGCGGTGGGCACGCTCACCCGCCCGGAGGCGATCGGTCGGTTGCGTTTGGTGGGATGCGCCCGGTCGCGGTGCCGGTCGTAGACGTCGTTCCAGACGTAGACCAGCGCGGAGACCAGGGTGAACAGCAGCACCGCCCAGCTCACCCGGCCGAGGACACCCAGGCCGAGCCGGGGGGTGTCGATCAGCACCAGCGGCACCACCAGCAGGTTCTTCGCCCACTGGTGCGGCCGGATCAGGGTGGTCAGGTCACGCACCAGGTTGCGGTCGGTGGCGCGGGAGCCGGTGGACAGGGCGGCCGTGGGGGCGACCGGAGCGGGCCGGTCGAGGGTCGGCGGGTCGACGAGGACAGTCACGGTTACCTCCGGTGCCGATCAGAAGATGGCCTTGGCCAGGCCGAGGGCGCCCTGCTTCCAGGGGTCCCGGCTGGTCCGGCCGGACGAGGTCGGTGCGGCGGTGCGGTTGTTGGCCCGCCACCAGTCGTAGGTGCGCAGGATGGCGTCGCGGTTGGACAGTCGGGGCGTCCAGCCGAGCACGTCGCGGGCCTTGTCGACGCTGACGTAGGAGTCGGCCCGCAGCTTGTGGATGAGGCGTCCGTAGACCGGGGAGAGCTTCAGCCGCTGCAGCAGCTCCAGCGCGGCGACGGCGGGGCGCACCGGCACCGAGACGACGCGCTTGCCGTGGCCGGCGGCGTCCAGCACCGCCTGGAAGTCCTCCCGCAGGGTGGCGAACTGGTCGGCGGCGATGTTGAACGTGTCGTTGGCGACGTCGTCCGGTGCGTGCAGCACGGTGCGTACCGCGTCGACCAGGTCGTCGATCGCCAGCATCTGGATCCGCACGTCGCCCTTGCCGAGCACCGGGAAGTTGCGGCCCTCCTCGGCCCACTCGAAGAGCATCGAGAACAGCCCCATCCGGCCCGGCCCGAGGAACGTCTTGGGCCGCAGCATCGGCAGCACCATGCCGGCCGCGCGGTACCGCTCGGCGACCTCCTCCGCGCCGGCCTTGGCCCGGCTGTACGGGTCGACCGGCTCGCGCGGGTACTCCTCGGTGGTGGGCACCACGTTCGGCAGGCCGTACACGGCGGTCGAGGAGACGTGCACCACCCGGGCCGTGCCGGCGCGGGCGGCGGCGTCGAGCACCGTCTCCGTGCCGCCCACGATGATCGAGCGGATCTCGTCCTCGGGGTAGCTGGGCAGGGCGGCGGCGGTGTGCACCAGGGCGTCCGCGCCGGCCAGGGCGGCACCGACCTTGGCCCGGTCCCGCACGTCGGCGACCGTGTACTCGACGCCCCGTACCGGCTCGATCGGGTCGCGCACGTCCAGGCCGCGCACCCGCCAGCCGTCGGCGGCCAGCGCCCGCACCAGGTGCCCGCCCAGCATTCCGCTGCCGCCGGTCACCACCACCGTCTTTGCGTTCTGATTCACCACAGCGACGACACCTTCTCCTTGACGAAACGGGTGACCAGCCGGGGCAGGCCCTGGGCGAGGGTCTGGTCCAGGCGGTCGAGGAAGTGCTCCACCTCGGCCGTGCCGGTCACCAGCGACGGGCCGACCACCAGTGGGTTCTTGCCGTTGAGCGTGTAGTACGTGTAGATGTCGTGGTCCCGGTAGAGGGCGCTGATGACCGCGCAGGTGACGAGCTTCGTGCCGAACTGCGGGTCCTTGGCCAGGCCGCTGGGCGCCAGCTTGGTGACCAGGTCCAGCACGCGCGGCGCGTCGAGGAACACCCCCCACAGGGCGCCAGCGCCGCGGACCTCGGCGACCGCGTCCGGGTGCTCCTTGGCGATCCGGGCCAACCCGGGGCCCAGGATCCGCTCGATGTCGCGGGCCCGGGCGGGGAAGTCCTCCTCCACCGCCACGTTGATCGCCTCGATCGCGGTGGCCGTCTCCTCGCCGAAGCCGTAGTAGGTGGTGCTGGTGCTCTGCAGCAGCGCGTCGTTGAAGCTCTCGTACGCCTTGTGGAAGATGGGCCGCCGGGCCACGTACGCGGAGATCGAGGACTTGCCGCCGCCGAAGGACTTCGACGTGGTCACCACGTCCGGGATCAGCCCCGGGTAGCGCATGAAGTAGAACATCGTGCCGGTCTTGCCCCAGCCGGTGTAGATCTCGTCGAAGATGAGCACGATGTCCTCGCGGGTGCACAGCTCACGCAGCCCGCGCAGGAACTCCTCCGAGCACCAGCGCATGGTCGAGGCGCTGAAGGGTTCGATGAGGATCGCGTACACGTCGCACTTGCCCCGGCGGTCCCGGGTCGCGTCGACGGCCGCCTGGACCGCGGCCAGGTCGTCGTACGGGAAGCTCACCACCCCCGGGATGCCGGGGAAGGTGAAGTGGTTCTGCGAGCTGCCGGTTAGGCTGCCCGAACCGAGCAGCTTGCCGTGGAAGCTGATGTCGCTGCGCATGATCGTGTTGCGCTTGCCGCCGTGGTACTTGTAGGCGAGCTTGACCGCGCCCTCCACCGCCTCGGCACCGGAGTTGGGCAGGAAGGACATGTCGAGGTCGCCGGGGAACACGGCGGCCAGGTTGTGCGACAGGGCGGCCAGGTACGGCGAGAAGTAGGTCTTGTGCACCTCCATCCGCCGCTGCTGCTGGAAGCGCTGGCGGGCGGCCAGGATCCGGGGGTGGTTGTGCCCGTGGTTGAGCACCCCGACGCCGCCGGTGAAGTCGAGGATCCGCCGGCCGTCCCGGGTGTGGATCCAGGGGCCCTCGGCGTGGTCGACCAGCTCCCGGCCGAAGCCGAACGAGGTCATCAGGCTGACCTGGCTCTTGTTGACGTGCTTGCGGTAGAGGTCCTGCACCTCGGCGACGGAGAGCTGCTCCGCGTCGTCGATGGTCAGTAGCTCGGTCATGAGGGGTCCTTTCCTCAGCGGGTTTCACGGAGGTGGTGGTGGAGCGGAGGTGGTGGTGGAGCGGAGGTGGTGGTGGAGTCGGGGTGGTTGCGCCCGGCGGGGGTCAGCCGGGGGTCGGGGTGAGCCGGGCGTCCGCCCCGGCGGGTGGGGTGGCGGCGCGACCCCTGGCGGCGAGCCGGTCCGAGACCGCGACCGTGAGCAGCGCCAGGCCCGCCGTGAGCACCTCGGCGAGGGTGCTGAGCACCCGGCTGGCCACCGCTGCGGTGACCGCCGCCGGCAGGGGCAGGACGGTGGACAGGGCCGCGACCACCAGCACCTCCCGCACGCCGGCGCCGTCCGGCACGAAGATGGCGAACGTGCCGGCGGTGGTGGCCAGGGCGAACGCGCCGACCGCCGCCGCCAGGGCGGCGCGAGCGTCCGCGCCGAGCAGCGCCGCGACGACCCACAGGTGCACCCCCGAGAGCACCCAGGACAGGGTCTGCCACCCGATCGAGCGTCGGACCTCGGCGGGCCGGTGCAGCGGTGCCGGCTGGGGCCGGCGGGCGACCCGGGCGGCCAGCCGGACCAGGGTGTCGAGCAGCCCGGGCCGGACGGCCAGCACCACCAGCAGGGCCACCGGCAGGAGCAGCCAGGCCAGCCCGGCGCCGGTGCCGAGCACGGCCGGGGCCACCAGGAGCCCCACCGCGCCGCCGGTCAGCAGCACCACGACCAGGTTCACCAGGTAGGTGCCGGCCATCCGGCCCCGGCTGACCCCGGCGGCGTCGCCGAGCCGGAGCTGGGCCAGCAGGCCCCACAGCCGGCCCGGGACGAACTTGCCGAGGAACCCGACGAAGAACATCCGTACGCCGGTGCGGGACGGCACCTCCGCACCCACCGAGGCCAGCGTCAGCGTCCAGGCCCGCATGCCGCAGAGCAGGCCGGCCCCGGTGACCAGCAGCGCAGCCAGCAGCCATCCGGCGGTGTCCGGCCGCAGCAGCCGGCCAAGCGTCGACCAGTCCTGCCCGCGCAGGGCCACTGCGACGCCGCCGAGCACCGCGACCACGAAGACCGCCGTGAGCGCCGTGCGCCACAACCGCCGCCGGCCCATCACCGACCCGCCGCGAGGGGCAGGGGGCGGGGGCTGCCGGTGCCGCGCAGCCGGGCGACCAGGCCGGCCGCCGCGCCGACCACGATGGCGAGCTGGGCCACCAGGTGTACGCCGACGAACCAGGCCAGGAAGGCCGTGCCGCGCTCGCGCCGGACGAACGGCAGCAGCCCCGGGTCGGCGAGCAGGAAGAGCCCGAAGCAGGCCAGCGGCACGGCGAGCAGCGCCGGGTGCAGCAACCCCAGCGGCAGGGTGGCCAGCACCAGCGGGGCGGCCAGCACGCCGAGGGCGGGATTGACCGCGACGCTGCCGGCACGCATGCGGTGCGCCCCGGCGAACGCCGCCAGCGGCAGCGACCGGCGGTACTGCTCGCGCAGCATGTCCCCGAACCGGGCGCAGTCGTCGTGCCGGCCGACCACCGTGTCGGTGAGCCTGATGCCGGTGACCCGGGCGAGCCGTTCGCTGTACTCGACGTCCTCGGCGTCGCGCAGCTCCTCGTGGAACGGGCCGGCGGCGAGGAACGCGGACCGCCGCACCGCGGCCAGCGCGAAGATCGCCGTGTTGACCCGGCCCACGCTGCGCCGTCGCCACCAGTGCGCGTGCAGCACCTTGTAGTGCTCGATCGGCCCGTCGTCGTAGAGCGGCTGGGTGTCGTAGGTGCCGTGCACGCAGCCGCAGGTGGGGTCGGCGGCGAGCACCGCCAGGGCGTTGGCGATCGCGTCGGCGCGCAGCGCCACGTCGGAGTCGACGAAGAAGAGGATGTCGCCGGTGGCCGCCCGTGCGCCGATGTTGCGGGCCGCCGACACGCCCCGGTTGCCTCCGCCGTCGACCACCCGGCACGGGTACCGGGCCGCGATGTCGCGGGACCGGTCGGTGGAACCGTCGTCGACGACGATGACCTCGTACGGCCGGTGGGTCTGCGCGAACACGGCGTCCAGGCACGCACCGAGCGTCTTCTCGTAGTTGTAGTTCGGTATGACGACCGAAACTCTCTGCCCATCAGCGGCCATTCGGCCTCTCCCCCTCACTCCCGACGCCGTGGTCGACGTCGATGAATACCGGTGCCAACGACGTTAGGGACGTCGATTCCTCCGGCCAAGGTGGCGCATCCTCATTCGGGCGGGATTTCCTCAAAGGTGGAAGGTGCATCTACGACCATCAGCGCATGGGCTTTCTCGGCAGTGGGAAATCGGCAGAGAAAAAGGGCGCCCCGCACGTCTGGCACGACGTGCGGAACGCCCTCGGACAGGGACGGTGCGGCTGGTCTCAGTTGCGGTGCGCGGTGTACAGCAGGATCGGGGGGCAGTCGTCGGCCACCGCCAGCAGGTTTCGCCGGACGCGGTGCAGGGCCTGCCGGAACCGGCTGCCCAGCGAGCTGCGGGCGGGCGGCGCCGGGTCCGTCACCGGCGGGCCGGCCGAGAGCCGGTCACCGGCGGCCCGGGGCGGTGCGGACGGGATCGGGGCCGGGTGCTCCAGCGGGATCGTGATGGTCATGCTGCTCCCTCCATGGGTGTGCGGTCGGTCCTTGCAGGGGTCACACCTGCGCCAGCCGGCTCTGGGCGAGCTCGTCCCAGCGCAGCGCCGCCGCCGTGATGCCGAGCTGGCGGTGGCAGTCGGCCAGGACGGTGAAGGCCGCCGGGTCGTACGGGTCCACCTCCAACGCCCGGCGGTTCCAGCGGATCGCGGCCCACCAGTCCCCGGACTCCAGGGCCAGGTCGCTGAGGAGCCGCAGGGCGTGCAGGGCGCGGACGCGGCACCACTCCCGCTCGGCCACCGCCCACTCCGCGTCCTGCGTGGGCAGCAGGTCGCCCCGGTAGACCTCCACCGCGCGCCGCAGGTGCCCGGCGGCCAGCACCCGGTCGCCGGTGGCGACCGCGGCGGTGGCGGCGGCGATCCGGCGTTCGAAGGTGGCCACGTCGATCCGGAGCTGGTCGGCCTCGAGCAGGTAGCCGCCGTCCACCGAGGCGATCCGCACCGCGGCGTGCCGCTCGCCCGTCGCGCAGAGGGCGCGCCGGGCCCCGTGCACCGCGGCCTTCACCGAGGTGGCGCCGGCCGACGGGGGCAGGTGCGGCCACAGCGCCGAGCGGAGGGTGTCCCGGCTGACCGGTCGGCCCCGGTGCAGCAGCAGGTATTGCACGAGCGCCTGGGACTTGCCGGCCCGCCAGTTGGTGACGGTGCGACCGTCGATGGTGATCCGGAATCCGCCGAGCAGTTCGGCGCTCGACGTGACTGCGATGTCTGACATAGTGTTCCACCACGCTCTGTCGTTCACGGGCTGTGGGTGCCCTGCCGACCGTAAATTGCCTGCGCGGTGGTGGCCAAGGTGGCGTAATCAATGTGGCGACGGAAGTAGCATTAGGTGGTAGGTGCCCTGCTACCTACGTCGTAGGCGTAAGTTAGTGACTCGGGTGAACCGGGTAACGCGTTTCCCGCCCACCATATTCACATGACCTACCACTCGGTTATTCGGTTCGACCGGTACTCCCGGTCCGTCGGTGTCGTACGGCCGTCGTCGGTGGCGGTCGCGGAAGGCTGCCGGCACGTGGCGGCGAGCTGGCGGGAGGCCCGCCCCGTCGTCCAGGTCGTCTTCCAGTTGCGCTTCCTCGCGGGCGCGGCCGTGGCCGCCCCGCAGGCGGTGCTGACCCGGCCCGGGTCGCTGCTGGTCGGCGCGTTCGCCTGGCTCTGCGCGACCTGGTTCGTCTACCTGCTGAACGGGCTCTCCGACCAGGTCGAGGACCGGCGCAACGGCTCGCCGCGCCCGCTCGCCACCGGGGCGCTCCCCGTCGGCGTCGCCCGGCGGATCGTGGTGGCCCTGGCCGGGCTCGCCCTGGTGTCGGCAGCGGCGGTCTCGGCGCGCCTGGCCGGGCTGGTGGCGCTGATGCTGGCCCTCGGCTGGCTCTACTCTGCCGGTCCCCGGCCGCAGAAGGGCAACATGTTCGGCTTCGTGCTGGTGGTCGCCTCGGGTGGGATCGTCACCTACCTGGCCGGGGCCGCCGCGTCCGGCGGCCCGGTGGGTCCCGAACTGGTGGTGCTGTCGGTGGCGATGTCGCTGTGGATGGCGCTGGGCGGCACCACCAAGGACCTCTCCGATGTGGCCGGTGACCGGGCGGCCGGCCGGCGCACCCTGCCGGTGCTGCTGGGCGACCGGCCCGCCCGCCGGTTGATGGCCGTCCTGGTGGTGATGGCCGGCGGCGTGCTGCTGACGGGTGCCCTGGTGCTGACTCCGGTGCTGCTCCTGCCGGCGGTGGTGCTGGCCATCGGCGCGACGGGGGTGGTCGGTTGCCTGCTCACCGGGGCCGGCGCCACCGGACGGTGGCTCCAGCGCCGCCCGTACCGGCTCTTCATGGTCAGCCAGTACGCCGTGCACCTGAGCGTGCTGGGGCTGTTCCCCGGCTGACGACGGGCCGGGCGACGGGCCGCCAGTGTCGTCAGTGGACGGTTATCTTCGTCACTGTCAGCCGAGGGTCTACGCTCCGCTACAGGCGCGCTACCGTGGTAGCCTCTGGCGAGACAGCGGGGGGGTCCGTGGCGAATCCGTACGCGATGCAGCCCGTGGCCGAGGCCGAACTGTCCTCGATGGCGCGCGAGATCGTCGAAGCGTTTCAACGCTCACTGCGTCAGCAGGAGAGTGACCTGGCCAATGGTCCCGACGTCCTGGCGCAGCTCGCGGCCCAGGTGCAGGCGGTGCTCAGCGATGTCGCGGCCCGGGTGTCCATGACGGATGCGCCACCGATGGACCTGGTCGGCGAGGCTCGGCTGTTCGCCGTCGACATCGGCGCCGACCGGGCCCGGCGCGGGATCCACCCGGTCCAGTCGCTCCGCGCCGCGACCACCCTCTTCGAGGTGATGCTGCCGATCATCACGCGCGGTCTGCCGGCCACGGACAGCGCCGGGGCGTTGCGACTCAGCCGCGCGCTGCACGAGGCGATCATGGCCCGGGTCGCGCTGGCCTCGCTGTCGTACGTGGGCTTCCTCATGGAGAAGCTGCAGGCGTCCCGGCAGGAGGAGCGCACCCGGATCGCCCGCGAGCTGCACGACCGGGTCCTGCACGAGATGGGCCTCACCCTGCACCGGCTCGACCTGCACCGGCACTACGCCGACCGTGACCCGGAACAGGCCCGCGCGAAGATCGACTCGGCCATCGAGTCGCTCGACGAGGCGGTCCGCACGGTGCGCGGCCTCTCCGCCGAGCTCCGTCGCTCGGTGGGCGAATACGGCCTGGAACGCACCCTGCGCGGCTATCTGGAGGCCAACGTGCCGCCTCCGATGCAGTTCTCGCTGGTGACCAACGGCGATCTCAAGGTGCTCCCGCCGGACGTGCTGGAGGAGCTCTACCTGATCCTGCGGGAGGCCGCCCGCAACGCGTTGCGGCACGCCGCGCCGAGCCGGGTGGACATCGCGGTGGACGTGGGAGACAACGCGGTGGCCGCCACGGTCGTCGACGACGGGTGCGGCTTCGACACGACAGATCCGGACCGTGCCCGGGGCGGCCTGCCGTCGATGTTCGAGCGGGCCCAGTTGCTGCACGGGCAGGTCGAGCTGATCAGCGCGCCGGGTCAGGGCACCCGGGTCGAGGTGCGGATCCCGTTCGCCGAGGCGGGCCTGTGACCGACACGGACCGGTCCCAGATCCGGGTGTGCCTGGCCGACGACCACACCCTGCTGCGCGACGGCATCAAGGAGATGCTCTCCACCGAGCCGGAGTTCGCGGTGGTCGGTGAGGCGTCCTCCGGCCCGGAGGCGCTGGCCCTCGTGATGCGGCTGCGCCCGGACGTGCTGCTGCTCGACGTGGAGATGCCGGGACCGGGCGCGGCGGCGGTGATCCGACAGGCCCGACGGGTGGCACCGGAGACCCGGGTGATCGTGTTGACCATGCACGACGACCCGGACATGGTGCACGATCTGCTGGAGGCCGGCGCCGTGGCATACCTGCTCAAGACGATCCTGCGGGACGACCTGGTCGCCGCGGTGCGCTCGGTGGTCCGCCGGCCCACGCAGAGCGTCCTGCTGGCGGTCTCCCGCGAGACGGTGGAGCGGCTGGACCGGCAGAAGCCGCGGACGAACGGCACGCCGTTGACCTCGCGGGAGCTGGAGGTCCTCCGGCTCACCGCGGAGGCGATGAGCAACGCGCAGATCGCCAGCCGGCTCTTCATCACCGAGGCCACGGTCAAGCGGCACCTCACCAACATCTACGCCAAGCTGCAGGCGGTGTCCCGGGTGGACGCGATCCGCAAGGCGACCGCCGCCCGGCTGATCAAGCCGATGGACGACCGGCCCAGCGCCCGCTGACGACCCACGCGGCGCGCACCGTGAGGCATGACCGGGCCGTGACCGGCGTCGCCTAGGTTGGTTCGGTCGGATGTCGTCGAGGTTTCGCCCGGTGTTCTCCCGGCCTCGCGCCGGCGGGATGTATGCCGGGCCAGTCTCCGGAACTGGGAGCGCCGCATGTCTGGGTGGAGGGAGTCCCGCTACTTTCAACTGGTGGTCAGCCAGGCCCGGGATTTCGCGGTCTGGCCCATCGGTCGACGGCCGCCCGCGGGGTGGCGGGCCATGCCGTTCGCCGGCACCATCCAGGCCTGTGGCCGGCAGGTGGCGGAGCTGACCGGCGTAACGCGGGCCAACGACCCGACCCGCTCCCTCGCGACCGACATCAGCCTCGTCGGTCTGCTCCGCAAGGCTGCGGGGGAGCAGCCCGACGCGCCGGCGCTGTGCGTCGGCGACCTGCGGCTGTCCTACCGACGACTGTGGGAGTCGATCGACGACGTCGCCGACCGGCTGGTCGCGGCCGGGGCGGGCCCCGGCCGGCGGGTCGCCGTCGTCGGCGAACGCGCCGAGGACCTGGTCGCGGCGGCCCTCGCGGTGCTGGCCACCGGAGCCAGTTGTGTCCTGTGTGTCGGCAGTCGCCCGGACGCGGCGGTGCGGGAGGCGCAGCCGGAGCTGGTGCTGACCCCGGCGGGGGCGGCGACGCCCGGCGGGTGGCCGGTGGTCCGGCAGCGCTGGCGGAGCGTGACCGGGGCGTTCTGGCAGGCCAACGGCCGCACCGAGGAGTCGCTGGCCGTGCCGGCGGGGGACGAGCCCGGGCCGTCCCTGGTGGTGCCGCTGGCCGACGGCGCGGTGGGTGTGGTGTGGCGTGGTTCGCAGCTGAGCTGGCTGGCCGGCGCCTGTGGTCTGCCGCCGTCGGGCCACGGGGACCGGGTGAGCGTGCCGGCGTCGGCGGGCCCGCTGGTGGGCGTGGTGGCGGCGACGCGCGCGCTGCTCACCGGCGCGGAACTGCTCCTGCCGGCGGCGCAGGCGCCGGGCGCGGGTGCCCGGGACGACGAGACGGCGGGGCCGGCACGGTGGTCGCTGCGGATCGACCGGAACGCCGGCCGGGCCGACGAGATGGAACTGTTCGGCTTCGCCGAGACCTCGATGATGGCGGCGGTGGTGCCGGGGGGCGAGGTGCTGACGCCGTTGCCGCAGCACCGGTGGCACGTTCTCGACGCCGGCTTCGGGCCCGTGCCGGCGGGGGAGGTCGGGGAGCTGTTCCTGGCCGGCCCGATGCTGGCCGTCGGGTACCTCGACCGGCCGGAGCTGACCCTGGCCCGTTTCCTGCCCGATCCGCTGGGCGCGCCCGAAGGCAGCCGGATGTTCCGGACCGGGTGCCGGGCGCGGTGTCTGCCGGGGCACGGGTTCGCGCTCGTCGAGGGGGAGGACTGAGCGTACGGGGTTGTCGGGGCCGCAACCTGCCGGACATGGCATTGACATATCTCACTCGATGGTTCTAGGGTCTTGCCGAATCGGTTCGACGCCAGCGGACGGTCCGGGCTGCGTCCGGCTCCGTGCGGTACGGATGCCGTCGACGATTCGAAGACCATCCGGTCCTGCATGGGCAGCGAGACCGGAGATGGAGCCTGCGGAGGCGGAGCCGGGCACCGCGGGCACGTCGTGCGCCTCTCCCGGTGTCTCCCCAGCGGTGTGCGCCATCAGGAGCGGCCGGCAGGGGAGCGCCGTGGACCCCCGCACCTGAATCAGTCCGTGCCGAGTGGCAGGAGCCCATCATGGCGAAGCGCAGACCAATTCTCGGAACCATCGCGGCGGCGGCGATCCTCGTCGCCGGCGTGAGCGCGACGGCACTGGCCGGCGGCCTGGGCGGAGCCGCGTCGGCCGCGGGCCTCGGGGCCGCCGCGGCGACCGCGGGGTGCGGCAAGGCGCCCACGTTGACCAGCGGCCAGCGGACCATCCAGAGCAGTGGCCAGAACCGCAGCTTCATCCTGCGGATCCCCGACAACTACGACCGGAACCACCCCTACCGGTTGATCTTCGGCTTCCACTGGAACGGCGGCACCGCCAACGACGTCGACTCCGGCGGGACGGACGGGGCGGCCTGGTCCTACTACGGGCTGCGCCAGCAGGCGAACAACAGCACGATCTTCGTCGCGCCCCAGGGCAACGGCAACGGCTGGGCCAACCCCGGCGGCCAGGACGTCACCTTCGTCGACGACATGATCAGGCAGATCGAGGCGGACCTGTGCGTCGACACGACGCAGCTGTTCGCGCTCGGCTTCAGCTACGGCGGGGGCATGAGCTACTCCCTGGCCTGCTCCCGGGCGAACGTCTTCCGCGCCGTCGCGGTCTACTCCGGCGGGCAGCTCAGCGGCTGCAGCGGCGGCACCCAGCCGATCGCGTACATGGGGATCCACGGCATCGGGGACCCGGTGCTCAACGTCTCCGCCGGCCGGTCCCTGCGCGACACGTTCGTGCGCAACAACGGGTGCACGGCGCAGAACCCGCCCGAGCCGAGGGCGGGCAGCCTGACCCACGTCACCACCACCTACTCCGGCTGCCGGTCCGGCTATCCGGTGGTGTGGGCCGCGTTCGACGGCGGCCATACCCCCGGCCCGGTGGATGGCGGCGGCGACAGCGGTGTCCGGACCTGGACCAAGGGCGAGGTGTGGCGGTTCTTCACCCAGTTCGACAGCACGGGTCCGACGCCGTCGCCCACCGTCAGCCCGACCACCCCGCCGCCGGGCGGCACCTCGGCCGTGCGCAACACCACCGCAGGCCGGTGCCTGGACGTCAACGGCGGCTCGCAGGCCAACGGCGCTGCGGCGATCATCTGGGACTGCCACGGCCAGAGCAACCAGGCCTGGACCTCGACCGCGGCGCAGGAGCTGCGGGTCTTCGGCGGCAAGTGCCTCGACGTCAACGGTGGTGCCACCGCCAACGGCAGTTCGGTGATCATCTGGGACTGCAACGGCCAGTCCAACCAGCGGTGGCGGTTCAACGCCGACGGCACGATCACCGCCGTCGGTTCGGGCCGGTGCCTGGACCTGGTCAGCGGCGGTACGGCCAACGGGACGCGCACCCAGATCTGGGACTGCACCGGGGCGGCCAGCCAGAAGTGGAGCCGTAGCTGACCCGCTGAACGTCGCGGACGAAACGGTGGATCCGGCGGTGCCCCGACAGGCTATAGATTGACGCTGGCCGATGCGTAAGGTCAACTTATCGACGTGGCGGGCCGCTGGCGGCCTGCCGGGGCAACGCCGCCTCCGCCGTGCAGGAAACGACGTTTTGTGGGGAGAACAGCACATGAACGAACATCAGGACGGCAGCCGGTGGGTGCGCTGGGGGCGGGCGGCGAGAACAGCCGTCGCCGCGGCGACGACAGCCATCGGGATCGCGGCGCTCGCCGTCGGAGTCACGGCGGGCCCGGCCACCGCGGGCACGGGCTCCGCCGCGCGCGGGTCGCTGAACGCCTCGCTCGCCGCCGCGCCGGTCGCCCGGGTGGCCGCGGGTAACGCGCACACCTGTGCGATTCCCGCCGACGGAACGCTGTGGTGCTGGGGCGACAACCTCAGCGGCCAGCTCGGCGACGGGACCACCACCAACCGCACCACCCCGGTCCAGGCCGGTGCGGCCACCACCTGGGCGCGCATCGACGCCGGCACCAGCAGCACGTGCGGGGTGCGCACGGACGGGACGCTGTGGTGCTGGGGCGGCAACTCCAACGGGCAGCTCGGTGACGGGACCTCCACGAGGCGCACCGCCCCGGTGCAGGTCGGTGACGCCACCAACTGGGCCAGCGTCAGCGTCGCCGCCAACCACACCTGCGGCGTCCGGACCAACGGCACCCTGTGGTGCTGGGGCCTGAACCGCAACACGCAACTGGGCACCGGTTCGTCTCCCTACTGGACGACCACCCCGCTGCAGGTCGGCACGGCGACCACCTGGGTGAGCGTCTCGACCGGATACGCGCACACCTGCGCCGTCCGCACCGACCGGACCCTGTGGTGCTGGGGCGACAGCACGGACGGCCAGCTCGGCCTCGGCATCCTGAGCTACCGGTCGACGCCGACGCAGGTGGGGACCGCGACCAGTTGGGCCGGCGTGACGACCGGCTACGCGCACACCTGCGCGGTTCGCACCGACGGGACCCTGTGGTGCTGGGGCGAGAACGGGTACGGCCAGCTCGGTGGCGGCACCGGTTTCCAGACCACGCCGGTCCAGGTCGGCACCGCCACCACGTGGGCCCGGGTCGACGCCGGCGTCGACTCGTCGTGCGCGGTCCGCACCGACGGCAGCCTGTGGTGCTGGGGCAACAACAACTCCGGGCAGTTGGGCGACGGCACCACCACCCACCGGAACACCCCGACCCGGATCGGCACCGCCACCACCTGGACCGACGGCTTCGCCGTGACCTACCACGGCTGCGCGATCCGCACCGACGGTGGCCTGTGGTGCTGGGGCAACAACATCTCCGGGCAGCTTGGCGACGGCACCACCACCAACCGGTCGACCCCCGCACAGGTGGTCGTGTAGGCCTGACCGGACGTCCCGTTCTTCTCCGCCTCGCGGACCCCGGTCCGGGCGGCGTACCGACGGTAAGGCCCTGGCCTGGGTGCGAATCACCAGGCCAGGGCCTTCTTCTGTTCTCCCGGAGTGGCCGGGCATTCGCCGGCGCCATTCGCGTCCACCGGGGACCGGCTGACAGGAGCAGTCCTCGGCGGTACGCTGTGGGCGCTCGGAATCCGAGCCGAATATCCATTTTTGTCATTCAGCCGGATTTCTGCCGGACTCCCGGCAGTGATGCCGTAGACGTTTTGCCGCGCCCGAGTTGGCGATCCTCCGTTACGGTGAGTGTCGCTTTCGTCGTGTCCGGTAATCGTCAATGCATCACGACGAAGAGATTGTGTCGAGAGAGAGGGCATTGATGCATCGGCCCAGAATGTCTAGATGGCGGCTGTTCTCCGCCGTCGCACTCGGCGTCCTGCCGGTTCTCGCCGCCGCGCCGTCCACGGCGGCGGTTCCCGGGGAGCCGGGGCTGCTGCCGCGGGCGTCGACGACATTCGAGCACGAGTTGCTCGGAAAGGCGCTTCCCGACGAATGTTTCGCCGGGATCGGGCAGCCCTATCCGGCCGGCCCGCCGTGTGCGCAGGGACAGGCCAAGGTCAACCAGGCGTACGTGTGGTCGCTCGCCCAGGCGAACAATCGCCTGTGGTTCGGCACCGGAGCAAATGTTAACTGCATCGTAACGGGTTCGACTCTTTCCCTGCCGAACCCGCGGCTGAACGACGACTATGTCTGCGAGTTCGCGAGCAGTCAGATTGTCGTACAGAACCCGACCATGCCGACAAACGTGGGCGACCACCGGCAGCCCCGGGTGTACGTCTACGACCTGGCCTCCAAAGTGCAGACGGAGAAGACCGGCGTCATCATGAACGCGTCGGCCGACGACGCGTCCCGGCTGAAGAGGACGCTGGGCCTGCGGGCCGGCGGGACGCACCAGGGCGTCGTCCTGCTCGCCGGGCCGGCCCTCGGCCAGACGGTCAACATGTTCGCGTTCGACACGGCGACCGGCGACTACCTCGGCTCGGCCAACTTCACCAAGTACGGCAACATCCGCCACTTCCTCGTGGCCGGCGACGTCCTCTACGCGGGCGTCGGGGTCGGCGCCAACGGCCGGGACGGCGGGTACATGCTGCGCTGGGCCGGCGACCGCACCAACCCGTTCAACTTCGTCGAGGTCGGCAAGCTGCCCGCCCAGATCGCCGACCTGACGGAGCACGACGGTCGGGTCTTCGTCAGCACCTGGTCGGCGGCGACCGGCGGGTCGCTCGCCGCGCGTTCGACGGCCGGCTCCGGCTGGGGCCGTCCCGGCGTCACGCCGGCCGACGAGCCCAACCCCGCCGTCGCCGGCGTCTGGATGAGCCCGCCGCTGGCCGACGGCGCGCCCGGCCTGACGGAGGAGGACACCGTCGGCTGGAAGCAGGTCTGGAGCGCGGCGTCCTACGAGCCGGACCCGGTCATCGCCGGCACGTACGGCCTCGGTGCGCTGATGTCCTACCAGGGCTACCTCTACTGGGGGACGATGCACGTCCCGATGAAGTCGACGAGCGTGGTCGCCGACCTGTACCCGCCGGCCGACGAGACCGCGGCGCGGGCGATGCTGGAGAAAACCCAGCGCCCGGTGAGCATCTTCCGGGGCAAGCGGTTCGACACCGACCGGGAGAAGGTGGAGCTGCTCTACGGGGAGCGGGTGCTACCGGCGTACGACCCGACGGCGAACGAGGGCGCGGGCGCCTGGAAGTGGACCTCCACCGGCTACAAGCCGAAGTACGGCCACAGCGGGTTCGGCAACGTCTACACCAACTACACCTGGACCATGGCCGTCGCCGGCGGCCGGCTCTTCGTCGGCACGATGGACTGGAGCTACCTCGCGAAGGACCTGCTGCCCGAGGCCGCGCGGCAGATGGGCTTCGCCAACGCGGCGCGCGGGCTGAGCGACGACCTGGACCCGATCGAGATCGACCCCGAGCTCTACGGCGGCGACCTGTACGTGTTCGAGTCCAGCCTGCGGGGGGCCACCGCCGTGGACACGAAGGGGCTGGGAAACTACCTCAACTACGGCTTCCGCACCATGGTCGCCGACGGCTCGACCCTGTACCTCGGAATGGCCAACCCGATGAACCTGCGTACCGACCCGACGGACGACGTGCCGGAGGGCGGCTGGGAGCTGATCAGGCTCACCCCCACCGGACGCTGACCGATCCCGGGGGGCTGCCCGGCGGCGCCGGGCGGCCCCCCGGGGCACTCAGAAGAGGGTGAGGGGCCCGACCGGCACCGGCTCGGGCAGCGCCTCGACGCCGGGCACGCGCCCGCGCACCTCGTCGTGGAACCGGCGGGCGAGCGCGGGCGCGTCGGCATTGTCCGGGGTGTGGACGAACACGGTGGGCGAGCGGCCCTCGCGCAGCCAGCCGGCGACCACGTCGACCCAGTGCCGCCAGCCGTCGACGGTCCGCTCGGGGTCGTCGCGGCCGAGGTACCGCACGATCGGCCGGTCGGTCAGCGCGCGGGTCCGCAGCGGCAGGCGCGGCTTCCTCGTCCACGCCTCCCGCTCCGCGTCGCTGGTCGGTGGGCTCGCGAAGAACGCGGTGGTGTCGAACGGGATCCACTCGGCGTCGGTGACGGCGAGCGTCTCCTCGAGCAGCCGCGCCGCGTGGGCGTCGGCGAAGAACGCGGGATGGCGCACCTCCACGGCCTGCCGGTGGGACGCGGGGAGCCGGCGCAGGAACCGGGCCAGCGCGGGCACGTCGGCCGGGGCGAACGACCCCGGCAACTGGACCCAGAGCGCGTGGGCCCGGGGCCCGAGCGGCTCGATCGCGTCGAGGAAGGCGCCCAACTCGGCGTCGGCGTCGGCGAGGCGGCGCTCGTGGGTGACGAGCTTGGGCAGCTTGACCACGAACCGGAAGTCGGGCCCGGTCTGCCGCGCCCACGACGCCACGGCGTCCCGGCTCGGGGTCGCGTAGAACGTCGTGTTCCCCTCGACCGCGTCGCACCAGCCGGCGTAGTGCCGCAGGCGCTCCTGGGCGGGCAGCGGGTGCGCCAGGAAGCGCCCCTGCCACGACCGGTGCGCCCACATCGCGCATCCCACGTGCAGCCGCATGGGCCAGACCCTATCCGGGTGCGCCGGGCCGGTGTCCGCCCCGGGTGGCACGGGCCCACCGGACTGGCGCCGGTGGTGTTGAATGTGGACATCCCGCCCGTCTGACGGAGGTGCGCATGTCGGAGCTTCAGCTGCTCGTGGAGCCTGCCGCGGCGGTCTCCGCCGAACGGGTCGACCAGCTCACCGGCGGGCTCGCCGACGACCTGCGGTCCGTGCGGGGACTACGCGTCGCGTACGCCCAGTCGCCCGCGACCACCCACGGCAAGTCGCAGCAGGCCTGGGAGTTGGGGATGCTGGCCGTCGGCGGCCTCTTCTCGGCCGCCACCATGCGCACGATCGCGCTGATCGCGGTGGCCTACGCCGACCGGATCAAGGCCCGGTCGGTCCGGCTGCGCCGGGGTGACCGGGAGCTGGTGATCACCGGGGCGACGAAGGTCGACGACGCGCTCGTCGCCCAGCTCGTCGCGCTGCTGGCCGACCCGCCCCCGCCCGCCGAGCCGGGCGCGCTGCCGCCTCCGCCCGCCGAGCCGGGCGCGCTGCCGCCGGCGGGGACGAGCGGCGGTGCCGCCGCCGGGGGCTGACCGTGGGACAGCGCCGCGCCCTGCTGATCGCCAACGACCGGTACGTCGACGAGGCGCTGAGCGACCTGTACGCGCCCCGGGAGGAGGCGCGGGACCTGCTGAGCCTGCTCGCCGACCCGGACATCGGTGCCTTCGACCAGCCCTTGCTGCTGGAGAACGAGTCGAAGAGCTCGATCGAGCGGGCCATGGAGTCGATGCTGCGCGCGGCCGGCCCGGAGGACCTGGTCCTGCTCTACTTCTCCGGTCACGGGGTGCGCAGCAGCAAGCGGGGCCGGCTGCACCTGGCGGTGTCGAACACGGAGGTCGACCGGCTCTCCTCCACGGCGGTGTCGGCGTCGTTCGTCCGCGAGCTGCTCGACGAGTCGGACGCGGCGAGCTTCGTGCTCCTGCTCGACTGCTGCTACAGCGGCGCGTTCGAGGGGCAGGGCCTCAAGACCACCGACGACCTGGCCATCGACGGTGAGCTGAAGACCGGTTACGGCCGGTACGTGATCACCGCCACCAACTCGGTGGAGCGCGCCGACGACGGCCGCCCCGCGTCGGGGGGCGCGCCCCGGCTGCGCTCGGCGTTCACCGAGACGGTCATCCAGGGCCTCAGCACCGGTGCCGCCGACCTCACGGGCCAGGGCCGGATCACCCCGGACGACCTGTGGCGGTATGTGCGGATGGAGCTGCCGAGGCGCACGACATCGCAGTCGCCGTCGCAGTTCGGGCAGGTCAGCGACGAGATCCACATCGCGCTGTCGCGGGAGGGCCACCACCGCCAGCGGCAGCGGCGCGACCACCGGGACCTGCGCCTCGGCGACCTGCTCGGGCCGCTGGAGCCGACCGACGACGTGCGGCTCTGCGCGGTCGACTGGCGGCGGCGCGGGCTGCTCAAGGTGCCGGTCGGCCAGGCCCACCGGCTCGACCAGCCGGCCGGCGAACCGCTCTGGCTCGACCTCGCCTCGTCCGAGGGGCACCTGCTGGTGGTGGGTCGGGCCGGGACGGGCAAGACCACGCTGCTACGCACCATCGTCGGCGGGCTGGCGCTGACCCACTCCGACCAGGAGGTGGCCTTCCACTGCCTGGAGTCCGGCGGGAACTGGTTGGGCCCGATGCGCCGCCTGCCGCACGTGCGCGAGGTCGTCGGCGACGACGAGGTCGCCGAGGTCGGCGCGCTGCTGGACCGGCTGGAGCGGGACGTCCTCGCCCGCAAGAAGCTGTTCCGCCGCTACGAGCTGGAGTCGCCGACGGGCCTGCGCGCCCGGCGCGCCACCCTGGACGGCGGGCCGTACCCGGACGTGTTCCTGGTGGTCGACCGCTGGCAGGACTTCGCCGCCCTGCTGCCGGACTTCACCGCCCGGGTGGTCGACCTGGCCAACAAGGGCCTGGGGTACGGCGTGCACGTGGCCGTCGTCGAGCGCAGCTGGCGGGCGATCCCGGAGGAGCTGCTGGAGCTGCCGCAGGCCAGGATCGAGACCCGGCTGTCCCAGCCGCAGGAGTCGCGGGTCAGCCCCGACCTGGCGGGGCGGCTGCCGGCGAACCTGCCGGGCTGGGCGATCCACGGCCGGCGCACCTTCCGCATCGCCCTGCCGGATCTGACGGTCAGCGACGCCGATCCGGAGACCGAGGCCCCCGGCGCGGTGGACGAGGCCGGGCTCATGGTGGCGCTGATCGCGCAGGCGTGGTCGAGCGCGCGGGAGCCCGAGGAGGCCGTCGCCGGCCGGCGGGTGCGGCCGCCGTTCTCCGGGCACACCGACGAGGCGCTGGCCCTGATCGGGGTGGCGGACCACGCGGCGCTGGTCGACTTCGCGGGCGCCGACGAGCCGCTCGGCCCGGACTTCCTGCGGCTGCCGATCGGCGTGGCGGAGGACGGCCGGCCGGTGCTGCTGGACCTGAAGGAGTCCGCCCGGGACGGGATGGGCCCGCACGGGGTGCTGGTCGGCGCGCCCGCGTCGGGCAAGGGCGAGCTGCTGCGGGCGCTCGTGCTCGGGCTCGCGGCCCGGCACTCCGTCGCCCGGTTCAACGTGCTGCTGATGGACTTCAAGGGCGGCGCGGCCTTCGCCGGGCTGGACGGGCTGCCGCACGTCGCCGGGCACGTCGCCAACCTCGCCGAGGACCCGGCCCTGGTCGACCGGCTGCGGGACGCGCTCGGCGGCGAGCTGGCCCGCCGGCAGGAGCTGCTGCGGTCCGCCGGCACGCTGCCGAACTGGTGGGCGTACGAGCAGGCCAGGGCGGCCGGTGCGGAGCTGGTGGAGCTGCCGGTGCTGCTGGTCGTCTGCGACGAGTTCGCCGACCTGCTCACCGTCCAGCCGGACCTGGGCGAGCTGTTCGCCCGGATCGGCCGGGTCGGCCGGGCGCTGGGCGTGCACCTGCTGCTGGCCGGCCAGCGGGTCGAGGAGAGCCGGCTGCGCGGGCTGGACACCTACCTGTCGTACCGGATCGCCCTGCGGACGTTCACGGCGCAGGAGAGCCGGCTGGTGATCGGGGTGCCCGACGCGTACGGGTTGCCGTCGCTCCCCGGGAGCGGCTACCTGCGCACCGGGTCGGGTGATCCGGTCCGGTTCCGGGCGGCGTACGTCTCGGGGCCGGTGGGCCTGCGCACCGGCTACGCGGAGCCGCCGCCGCCCGACCTGGCCGGGCACAGCCTCGCGGACATCGTGGTGGGCCGGCTGCGCGGCGCTGGACCCCGTGCCCGGCAGGTCTGGTTGCCGCCGCTGGACGCCTCGCCCACCCTGGGTGGGCTGCTGCCGCCGGTCGACCCGACCGCCCCCGGGCCGCCGGCCCACCTGCCGGGGTTCCTCGCCGTGCCCGTCGGGGTCGTCGACCGCCCCTACGAGCAGCGCCGCGACCCGCTGACGGTGGAGCTGGCCGGCGCGGGCGGGCACGTCGCCGTGGTGGGCGCGCCGCTGACCGGCAAGAGCACGCTGGTGCTGACGGTGGTGGCCGCGCTGGCGCTGACGCACAGCCCCCGGGAGGTGCAGTTCTTCTGCCTCGACTTCGGCGGCGGGCGGCTGGGCGTCCTCGCCGGGTTGCCGCACGTGTCCGGGGTGGCCGGGCGGCGTGACGTCGAGGCGGTGGGCCGGACCGTCGCCGAGGTGGTGGGGATCCTCGACCGGCGCGAGGACCGGTTCGCGGAGCTGGGGATCGAGTCCATGGCGGCCTACCGCCGCCTGCGCGCCGAGGGCGCGTATCCCGACGACCCGTTCGGCGACGTGTTCCTCGTGGTCGACGGCTGGCCGACGCTGCGGCGGGAGCACGAGGAGTTGGAGGAGGCCGTCGCCGACGTCGCCGTCCGTGGGCTGTCCTACGGGGTGCACCTGCTGGTCACCTCCGGCCGCTGGGGCGACTTCCGGCCCGGCCTGCGGGACCGCCTCGAAACCCGGCTGGAGCTGCGCCTCGCCGACCCGTACGAGTCGGAGATGGGCCGGCGGGCGGCGGCGAACGTCCCGGAGCGGTCCCCCGGGCGCGGCCTCGCGGGCGACCGGGCGCACTTCCTGGCCGCCCTGCCGCGCGTCGACGGCCGCGACGGCGTCGCCGACCTGGCGGAGGCGACGGCCGAGCTGGTGGCGGGGGTGGCCGCGGCGTGGCCGGGGGAGGCGGCGCCGCCGGTGCGGCTGCTGCCGCTGCGGCTGACGGTCGCCGAGCTGGACCGCGCGTGCCCCGCCGGGGAGCGGGGCCTGCCGATCGGACTGGACGAGGCGACGCTGGGCCCGGTGGTGCTCGACCCGGCGGCGGACCCGCACCTGGTCGTCTTCGGCGACGCCGAGTGCGGCAAGACGAACCTGCTCCGGCTCGTCGCCCGGCAGGTCGTCGCGCGTCACTCCCCGGCCGAGGCGCGGCTGGTGCTCGCCGACTACCGGCGGGGCCTGCTCGGCGCCGTCGAGGGGGAGCACCTGCTCGACTACGCCCCCTCCGAGCAGTCCTTCGCCCAGACGGTCGCGGAGATCCGTGCCGTCCTGCACGAACGGCTCCCGGGCCCGGACGTCACCCCGCAGCAGCTACGCGAACGGAGCTGGTGGCGGGGCCCGGAGCTGTTCGTCCTGGTGGACGACTACGACCTCATGGCGGCGGGTGGGACCAACCCGCTGCACGCCCTGCGGGAGCTGCTGCCGGTGGCGGGGGACGTCGGCCTGCACGTGGTGCTGGCCCGGCGGAGCGGCGGGGCGGGGCGCGCGATCTACGAGCCGGTGCTGCAGACCCTGCGGGAGTTGGGCTCGGCCGGGCTGCTGATGTCGGGCGACCGGGGGGAGGGGGCGATCCTCGGGAGCCTGCGCCCGCGTCCGCTGCCGCCGGGCCGGGGGGTGCTGGTCCGCCGCCGGGAGGGGCAGCAGTTGATCCAGACCGCGCTCGCGGAGGCGTGATCGTCAACTTCGGGTTGACGGTCCGAGGTGCGTCAACCTATGGTTGACGCATGACGGAAAACGCCCAGCTTCCCAGTTCGGTCCGGCTCGACGACCTCATCGCGGGGATCAAGAAGGCCCGCCCCGACGTGCTCGACCAGCTCACCGACGCGGTCGTGGTCGCCGACCACCTCGGCGACATCGCCGATCACCTCATCGGCCATTTCGTCGACCAGGCCCGCCGCTCCGGCGCGTCCTGGACGGAGATCGGCCGCAGCATGGGGGTCAGCAAGCAGGCCGCCCAGAAGCGTTCCGCCGCCAAGGCGGAGACCGCCGCCACGCTCGACCCGAGCGCCGGGTTCGGCCGGTTCACCCCGCGCGCCCGCAACGTGGTGCTGGCCTCGCAGGAGGAGGCGCGCGCCGCCGGCAACGCCGAGATCACCCCGGGACACGTCGCGCTCGGCCTGCTCGCCGAGCCGGAGGGACTGGCGGCCGCGTTGATCGCGGCCCGGGGCGTACCCCTGGAACGGGTCCGGGAGGCCGTCACCGCGACCCTGCCGGCGCAGGCCGACCCGGTCCCGGAGCTGGTTCCCTTCGACGCGCGGGCCAAGAAGGTCCTGGAACTGACGTTCCGGGAGGCGCTGCGCATGGGGCACAACTACGTCGGCACGGAGCACATCCTGCTCGCCCTGCTGGAGGAGGAGGGCGGCGACGGCGTGCTCGGCGGGCTCGGTCTGGAGAAGGACGCCATGGAGTCCGCCGTGGAGGGCGCGCTGGCCGAGCTCACCCGCAAGCGGGCCTGAACCGCGTCGGGCACGCGCCACGGGGGTGCGTGCCCGACGCGCGGCGGGGGTCAGTCTTCGGCGGGGAAGCCGTAGCGGGCCGCGTGCTCCGGGTCGGCCGGGTCGACCTGCCGGATGCCGGCGTCGGCGAGCCGCTTGTTCACCTCGTCGAGCTGCTCCCGGACCAGCCGGGCCTCCTCCTCGGTGACCCGCCCTCGGTGCGGCTTGCCGGCGTGCTCGATCGTGCCGTAGTCGACCTTCTCGGCACCCTTGCGGGCCTTCGGCGGGCGCACCCGCTCGGCGGTCTTCAGCAACTGGGCCATCGGCACGTCGGTGGCCAGCGCGTCGAACTCGCTGGCCGTCAGCACCACCCGGCGGGGCTCGCCGCCGCCGTGCCGGTCATGGATCTCGACCACCGCGACGTCCAGGGCCGCGTCGTCGATGCTCTCCACCTCCGTCGCGGTGGCGTCCAGCTGCACGGGCCCCGCGACCAGGTCGGGGTGCTCCAGCACCACGACGCGGACCACCTCGTCGTCCGGCTGCAGAACGGTGCCGCTGAAGTCGGAGACGTGGATCGTCTTCTTGCCCATGCGCGGAGCTTCTCCTGTCGGTGACCGGTTGTCGGACCAGAAGAAATTACCCGACAGGTGTGCGAAACAGCGGTCTGGACCGGACGGGTGTGTCGCCGCGGCGGCGCCCCGGCGGCACGACGCGCCGGGGGTGTGGGGCGCCGCCTACGATCACCGGGTGGACACCCCGGTCGCCGCCCCGCCGCCCCGGACCGAGGCCGAGGCGCTCGCCGTGCAGGACCGGCTGCGCCCGCTGGTGGACCTCACCGGGCCGGGACCCGCCGCGCCCGCGACGGTGGCCGGCCTCGACGTCGCGTACGCCGAGAGCGGCGACCGGCTCGCGGCGGCCGTCACCGTGCTGGACGCCCGGACGCTGGCCGTGGTGGACCAGGCGGTGAGTGTGGGCCGGCCCGCCTTCCCGTACGTCCCCGGGCTGTTCGCCTTCCGGGAGCTGCCCGCACTGCTGGCGGCGTTGGAACTGCTGACCGTCCGCCCGGAGCTGCTGGTCTGCGACGGGCACGGGCTGGCCCATCCGCGCCGCTTCGGGCTCGCCTGCCACCTGGGCGTGGTGACCGGCCTGCCGGCGATCGGGGTCGGTAAGACGCCGCTGGTGGGCCGGTGGGAGCCGCCGGCCGGGGCGCGTGGCGCCTGGTCCCCGCTGTGCGACGGCGGGGAGGTGGTGGGCCGGGTGCTGCGCACGCGGGACGGCGTGAAGCCGGTCTTCGTGAGCGTCGGGCACCGGATGGGACTGGAGAACGCGTGCGCCCGGGTGCTCGCGCTGACGCCGAGCTACCGGCTGCCGGAGACCACCCGCACCGCCGACCGGCTCTGCCGCGCCGCGCTCGCGAGCCGCAGCGGGGTGTGAGAAGGGGACCCTTCTCTACCGCAGGCGTTAACAGGGGGCCCCTCCTTTCCGCGCCGAGCCGCGATCGGCGACCGGTAGTAACCTGACCCGCGGACCCGGAAGGGAGAAATGGCGGTGATCATGGCGCTACGTCGGCACGCGACGCGGCTCGCGGCGGTCTGCGTGATGCTGGGCGGCCTGGTGGCCGCCGGGGCGTCGCCGGCCCTGGCCGAGGGTGACTCGGTGCGGGTGCGCGCCACCGACAGCTTCCGGCCGGGCGGCTCGCCCGGCGCGGTCAACGTCGAGGTGCGCAAGCGCACCGAGGGCTGCGTGGTGCTGCGCACCGGGCTTGGCCTGAGCCTCGCCGGCCTCGCCGCCAACCAGGTCACCGCGCAGGTGAGCCTCGGGGGCCGCTGGGTCCCGGTGCCGGTCTCCGGCGGTGGCGGAACGGTCGCCACGGGCCGGTCCGCCCCGACGAACCCGACCCTGTGCAAGGGCAAGGGCGTCACCATGCGCTACCGGCTGACCTTCGCGGCGGGGGCACCGGGCGGCCGGCTCACGGTGGTCGGCGAGGCAGTCGACGGGCGGGGCCGGGCCATCGGCCGGGGGGCCGTCGCGTCCCGGGTGGTCGGGCCGCAGGCGGTGAAGCCGTCGCCCACCCCGAGCCGCAGCCCGTCGCGGTCGCCGAGCCCGAGCCCGACGGCGGAGCCCACGACCGACGCGCCGACGGCCGGGGAGCCGACCCTGGCCGCCGTCGCCGCCGGGGCCGCCGGGGCCGGCACCGTGGCCGCGGCCGAGGAGGGCTCCGGCGGGCTGTCCTGGATCATGCTCTTCGGCGTCGGCCTGGTCGTGCTGGGCGTCGGCCTGATCGTGCTGCTGGTGCGCCGGTCGCGGGCCGACCGGGAGCCGGCCGACGACGCCGACGCCGTCCCCGGCGTCCCGCTGCCGCGCAACCCCGGCGGCACCACCTACCGGTCGGCGACGCCCGCGACGCCCGCGCCGGGCCGGACGCCGCCGACCCCCGGGGTGTACGGCCGGCCGGCCGCGCCACCGTCCGGCGGGGTCTACGGCGCCCGCCCCGGTCCGTCGGCCGCTCCGCCGCCCACCGGCGGGGTCTACGGCGGCGGCGCGACGCAGCCCGGCGACGGTGGCGGGTCGGGGCCCGGCGAGCCGCCCGCGCCCGCCGGTGGGGGCGACGCGACGACGATCATGCCGCGCCTGCCCGGCTGAGGCCGGCGGCCCCCCGGTGCTCCGATACGCTCAGGCCGTTGGCGACCTGCGGCGAAGGAGCGAAGCGCGTGTCTGATCTGTCCCGGATCGTGAAGGCGTACGACGTCCGTGGGACGGTGCCGGACCAATGGGACGAACGGGTCGCCGAGGCCCTGGGGGCCGCCTTCGGGCAGGTGCTCGCCGCCGCCGGTGAGCCCGGCGACGCGGTCGTGATCGCGCACGACATGCGGGCCAGCGGGCCGGGCCTGGCGGAGGCGTTCGCCGCGGGCGTCCGGGCCGAGGGTCGCTCGGTGATCGAGTTGGGGCTCGCCTCCACCGACATGCTCTACTACGCCTCCGGCACCCTCGGCCTGCCCGGGGCGATGTTCACCGCCAGTCACAACCCGGCGCAGTACAACGGCATCAAGATGTGCCGGGCCGGCGCCCGCCCGATCGGCCAGGACAGCGGGCTGACCGAGATCCGGGACCGGGCGCAGGCCCTGCTCGACTCCGGGGCCGTCCGTCCGGCCGGCGCGCCGACGCGGCCGACGCAGCGGCGCGACCTGCGCCCGGAGTACGCGGCCCACCTGCGCAAGCTGGTCGACCTGTCCGGCATCCGGCCGCTGAAGGTCGTGGTCGACGCGGGCAACGGGATGGGCGGCTGGACGGTGCCGAGCGTGCTCGGCGACGCCGTGCTGCCCGCGCTGCCGCTGGAGATCGTGCCGCTCTACTTCGAGCTGGACGGCACCTTCCCCAACCACGAGGCCAACCCGCTGGACCCGGCCAACCTGGTCGACCTCCAGCGGGCCGTCCGCGAGCACGGCGCCGACCTGGGGCTGGCGTTCGACGGTGACGCCGACCGCTGCTTCGTGGTCGACGAGCGCGGCGAGCCGGTCTCCCCGTCGGCGATCACCGCCCTGGTGGCGGTCCGCGAGCTGGCCAAGCACCCCGGCTCCACGGTGATCCACAACCCGATCACCTCGCGCGCGGTGCCGGAGATCATCCGCGAGCACGGCGGCGAGCCGGTGGTGACCCGGGTCGGCCACTCCTTCATCAAGGCCGAGATGGCCCGCACCAACGCCGTCTTCGGCGGCGAGCACTCCGCCCACTACTACTTCCGCGAGTTCTGGTTCGCCGACACCGGCATGCTGGCCGCCATGCACGCGCTCGCGGCGCTCGGCGGGCAGGCCCTGCCCCTGTCCGAGCTGGCCCGCGAGTACGAGCGCTACGTCGCCTCCGGCGAGATCAACTCCACGGTGGCCGACCAGGCGGCGAGCATCGCGCAGGTGCGGGCCGCGTACCCGCAGGCGGCGGTCGACGAGCTGGACGGGCTGACCCTGAGCTTCCCCGACGGCGCCTGGTTCAACCTGCGCGCCAGCAACACCGAGCCGCTGCTGCGGCTGAACGTCGAGGCACCGACCGAGGAACGGATGATCTCCCTCCGCGACGAGGTGCTCGACCGGGTTCGCCGATAAGATCCCCTGCGCCGGCCGGCACCGCCGACCGCCGCCTACGCACCCGTGGAAGGAGCCGCACCATGGCCCTGGACCCGCAGTTGCTCGAGATCCTCGCCTGTCCGGACACACACCACGCCCCCCTCGACTACGACGCGGGGGCACAGACGCTGACCTGCACCGAGTGCGGGCGGATCTTCGAGGTGCGCGACGACGTGCCGGTGCTGCTGCTCGACGAGGCGCGCGGCGGACCCGCGCAGCAGTCGTGATGGAGGGGACGGCCGGTGTCAGCGGGCACCGGCACGCCGACGAGGCCCTGCTGGACAACCCGGACGCCCTCGCCGAGCACGACCCGGGCGGCATGCTGCGGTTCATGGCCTCGGCCGGGGCGCAGGTGCGGGAGTCCGCCGCTCTGGCGGCCGAGGCCAACCTCACCGTGCTCGCCGACGAGGGCCGCCCCCGGGCGGTCGTCATCGCCGGCATCGGCACCGCCGGGCGTACCGGGGACGTGCTGGCCACGGTCGCCGGGCCGCGCTGCCCGGTGCCGGTCATCCCGCACCGCAGCGCCGGTGTGCCCGGCTGGGTGGGCGCGGCCGACGTGGTGATCGCCGTCAGCGCCTCCGGCCGCAGCCCCGAGGCGCTCGGCGCGGCCGAGGCCGCCCACCGTCGGGGGGCCCGCCTGGTCGCCGTCGGCGCGCCCGACTCGCAGTTGCAGTCGGTGGCCGAGCGGGCCCGGGCGCCGTTCATCCCGGTGCCCCGCCGCGCCCCGGCCCGGGCCAGCCTGTGGGCGCTCACCGTGCCGGTTCTGCTCGCCGCCCGTACGCTCGGGCTCGTGAAGGTCAACGAGGCGGATCTCGCGGAGACGGCGGCGCGGCTCGACGCCGACGCCGACCGCTGCCGTCCCACGGCCGAGTCGTTCGTCAACCCGGCGAAGTCGCTGGCCCTGGGGCTGGCCGGCTCGGTGCCGATCGTCTGGGGCTCGTCGCCGCTGGCGACCGTCGCGGCCCGCCGGTTCGGCGACACCCTGTCGGCCAACGCCCGCTACCCGGTGGTCAGCGGGGCGCTCGGCGAGGCCGGCCGGGGCCGCGTCGGCCTGCTCGACGGCGTGTTCGGCGGGCTGGCTGAGGGGGAGCGGGACATCTTCGCCGACCCGGGCGAGTCCGACGGCGACGGCACCCGGCTGCGGCTGGTGCTGCTGCGCGACGGCGGGCTCAACGCCGAGGACGACGCCGACGAGCCGCTGGCGGTCGAGGAGCGCCGGGCCGACGCCGTGCAGACGCTCGCCGAGCGGCGCGGGGTCCGCTGCGACGTGGTGACGGCCGAGGGCGGCTCCGCGCTGGAGCGGCTCGCCTCGCTGGTGGCGGTGCCCGACTTCGCCTCCATCTACCTCGCCCTGGCACACGGGCTGGACCCGATGGCGGTTCCGGCCATCACCGAGATGAAGGAGCTGGCAAACCAGTGAGCACGTGCGGCATCGAACGGGGACAGCGGTGAGCGCCAACGGCGGCACGAAGGCGATCGTCGCGGCCCTGCTGGCCAACGTCGGCATCGCGGTCACGAAGTTCATCGCGTTCCTGTTGACGGGCTCCTCGTCGATGCTCGCCGAGTCGATCCACTCGGTGGCCGACTCGGGCAACCAGGGCCTGCTGCTGCTCGGCGGCAAGCGGGCCCGGCGCGAGGCCACCCCGCAGCACCCCTTCGGGTACGGCCGGGAGCGCTACGTCTACGCGTTCATCGTGGCCATCGTGCTGTTCAGCCTCGGCGGCCTGTTCGCGCTCTACGAGGCGTGGCACAAGGCGGCCGACCCGCACCCGATCGAGAACTGGCAGTGGGTGCCGGTCGTCGTGCTGGTGGCGGCGATCGTGATGGAGAGCTTCTCCTTCCGCACGGCGATCGTGGAGTCGAACCTCATCCGGGGCAACCAGTCCTGGGTGCGGTTCATCCGCCGGTCCAAGGCCCCCGAGCTGCCGGTGGTGCTGCTGGAGGACTTCGGCGCGCTGGTCGGTCTGGTCTTCGCCCTGTTCGGCGTCGGGATGACCCTGATCACCGGCAACGGCATGTGGGACGCGGCCGGCACGGCGATGATCGGCGTCCTGTTGGTGGTCATCGCGGTCACCCTGGCGATCGAGACCAAGAGCCTGCTGCTCGGCGAGGGCGCCGAGGCGACCGACGTGGCGACCATCGAGCGGGCCGTCACCGACGGCCCGGAGGTGGAGCGGATCATCCACATGAAGACGCTCTACCTGGGCCCGGAGGAGCTGCTGGTGGCCGCGAAGATCGCGGTGCCGGCGTGCGAGAGCGCCGAGGAACTGGCCCGGGGGATCAACGCCGTCGAGGCGCGGATCCGGGCGGCCGTCCCGGTCGCCCGGGTGATCTATCTGGAGCCGGACATCTGGTCCGCCACCGCGCAGCGGGCCGGCACCGGCGCCGCCGCGCACACCGCCGTCGCCACGCCGGAGGCCGCCACGCCGCAGGCGGCGGTGGCCGGCGCGGACGAGTCGCACGCCGGGGGCTGACCATGGAACCGCTGCACGGCCCGATCCGGGACTACGCCTGGGGTTCGCGCTCGGCGATCGCCGGGTTGCAGGGGCGGTCGGTGCCGAGCCCCGGGCCGGAGGCGGAGCTGTGGCTGGGCGCGCACCCGGGTGCCCCGGCCAGCGTGCAGCGCGACGGCGAGCCGGTGAGCCTGCTCGACGTGCTGGCGGCCGAGCCGGGGCGCTGGCTCGGCGAGCAGTCGGTGCGCCGGTTCGGCCCCCGGCTGCCGTTCCTGCTCAAGGTGCTCGCCGCCGACACCCCGCTGAGTCTGCAGGCGCACCCCGACGCGGAGCAGGCCCGCGCCGGGTACGCGGCCGACGCGGCGCGTCCGGTGGGGGAGCGCAACTACGTCGACCCCCACCACAAGCCGGAGCTGCTGGTCGCGCTCACGCCGTTCTCGGCGCTGTGCGGCTTCCGCGACCCGGCGGCGTCGGCTGCGGCGCTGGCCGCCTTCGGCGTACGGGCGCTGGAGCCGGTGGTGGCGGCGCTGCACGAGGGCCCGGCGGGGCTGCGGGAGGCCGTCCGGCTGCTGCTGAGCTGGCCGGAGGCCGAGCGGGCGGGGCTGGTAGAGGCCGTGCTCGCCGCGGGGGCCGCCGGGCCGGACGCGGCGCTGGCGCACGCGCTGGCCGCCCACTACCCCGGCGACCCCGGGGTGCTGGTGGCGCTGCTGCTGCACCACGTGCGGCTCGCGCCGGGGGAGGCGATCTGGATGCCGGCCGGCAACCTGCACGCCTACCTGCGCGGCACCGGCGTGGAGATCATGGCGGCCAGCGACAACGTGCTGCGGGGCGGCCTGACCCCGAAGCGGGTCGACGTCGACGAGCTGCTGCGGGTGCTGCGCTTCGAGGTGCTCGGCGACCCGCTGGTGGCCCCGGAGCAGGTGGCCCCGGGCGTGGTGCGCTGGCCGGTGCCGGTCGACGACTTCGCGCTGTACCGGGCGGTCGTGGCCGGTGCGCCGGTGCGGCTCGCGGTGCCGGGGCCCCGCGTGGTGCTCTGCCGCGCCGGGAAGGTCTCGGCCGACGACGGGACGGGCGCGGTGATCCTCGCCCCGGGGCAGGCCGCGATCGGCCCCGCCGACGCGGGGCCGCTCGTCCTCGACGGCGAGGGCGAGGCATACGTGGCGACCAGCGGGTTGGACCGAGGCGCCCTCGGGGCCGGCTAAAGCCGGGCTTGGGTCCGGCTTGGCCTGGCGTGTCTGAGGCTCGTCCGGCCTTCCTGCGGCGGGGCACCCGACAGCGGCGGGTGAGCCGGGATCGGCCTGGCGGATCCCGGCGACACAAATCGGATATTCCCGAAATGACTTGACGTCGCACTGCCTCCGGGTAACTTCTTAGGTGCGCAGCGTCACCGCGACGAAGGTCCGGCGGCGCGCGGGGAACCAAACCGGGGGGATGCACGGGGCGGCCGGACCGTGGGCGGACAGTCCGCTCGCGACCGACCGCCCCGTGCGCTGTCCGTCTCCGCGCGTAAGGTGGAGGGTCGCGCAGCACTTCGTTCGTTCGACAGGAGCTTCCATGACCAGCACCCTCCCGGCGGCCCACCACGGCACGCCGTCCGAGGCCCGGCCGAGCACCCTCGCCGAGGGCGACTACAAGGTGGCGGATCTGTCGCTCGCCGAGTTCGGGCGCAAGGAGATCCAGCTCGCCGAGCACGAGATGCCGGGCCTGATGGCGATCCGCCGCGAGTTCGCGCAGGCGCAGCCCCTCGCCGGGGCGCGCATCACCGGCTCCCTGCACATGACGATCCAGACCGCCGTGCTGATCGAGACCCTGGTCGCGCTCGGCGCGCAGGTCCGCTGGGCGTCGTGCAACATCTTCTCCACCCAGGACCACGCCGCCGCCGCGATCGTCGTCGGCCCGGACGGCACCCCCGACGCGCCGGCCGGCGTCCCGGTCTACGCCTGGAAGGGCGAGAGCCTCCAGGAATACTGGTGGTGCACCGAGCGGGTGCTCGACTGGCCCGACGGTCAGGGCCCCAACATGATCCTCGACGACGGCGGCGACGCGACCCTGCTCGTCCACAAGGGCGTCGAGTTCGAGAAGTCCGGTGTCGTGCCGCCGGTGGAGTCGGCCGACTCCGAGGAGTACGCGGTCATCCTGGAGGTGCTGCACCGCTCCCTCGCCTCCGACGGGCAGCGGTGGACCCGGATCGCCGCCGGCATCAAGGGCGTGACCGAGGAGACCACCACCGGCGTGCACCGGCTCTACGAGATGCACCGCGCCGGCACGCTGCTCTTCCCGGCCATCAACGTCAACGACTCGGTCACCAAGAGCAAGTTCGACAACAAGTACGGCTGCCGCCACTCGCTGATCGACGGCATCAACCGGGCCACCGACGTGCTGATCGGCGGCAAGATGGCCGTCGTGCTCGGCTACGGCGACGTGGGCAAGGGCTGCGCCGAGTCGCTGCGCGGCCAGGGCGCCCGGGTCGTGGTGACCGAGGTCGACCCGATCTGCGCCCTCCAGGCGGCGATGGACGGCTACCAGGTCTCCACCCTGGACGACGTCGTCGAGCAGGCCGACATCTTCATCACCGCCACCGGCTGCTTCGACGTCATCACCAACGAGCACATGGCCCGGATGAAGCACCAGGCCATCGTCGGCAACATCGGGCACTTCGACAACGAGATCGACATGGCCGGCCTGGCCAAGCGCTCCGACGTCGAGCGGATCAACATCAAGCCGCAGGTCGACCTGTGGCGGTTCGCCGACGGGCACGCGATCATCGTGCTCTCCGAGGGTCGTCTGCTGAACCTGGGCAACGCCACCGGCCACCCGAGCTTCGTGATGTCGAACTCGTTCGCCAACCAGACGATCGCCCAGATCGAGCTGTTCACCAAGACCGAGGAATACCCGATCGGCGTCTACGTGCTGCCGAAGCACCTCGACGAGAAGGTCGCCCGGCTGCACCTCGGCGCGCTCGGCGCGAAGCTGAGCACGCTGACCAAGGAGCAGGCCGCCTACCTGGGCGTCTCCCCGGAGGGCCCGTTCAAGCCGGAGCACTACCGGTACTGAGCCAGCGACGACAGGGACCGGGTCGGCCGCACGGCGGCGGGCCCGGTCCCTTCGCGTGCGGGGGCCGCGGCGGCGGCCCCGCGGTGCGCCGTGGCCGGGCGGGTGACGTGGCGAAGAACAACTTGACGGAGCCGGGTCGACGGGAGGAAGGTATGGCTGCCCTAAGTTAACCGAGGCAACCTGATCGATCACGGAGCACCGATGTTCGCCACCTACCTGATCGGCCTGCGCGAGGGCCTGGAAGCGACCCTCGTGGTCAGCATCCTGGTCGCCTTCCTCGTGAAGTCGCAGCGCCGGGACCGGCTGCCGCAGGTGTGGGGCGGCGTCGGGCTCGCGGTGGCGCTGTCGGTGCTCTTCGGCTGGCTGATCGAATACACCTCGACCTCGCTGCTGGCCCGCTCGGAGGACCGGGAGCTGTTCGAGGCGGTCACCTCGGTGGCGGCCGTCGTCTTCGTCACCTGGATGATCTTCTGGATGCGCCGGGCGGCCCGCACGATGGCCGGCGAGCTGCGCGGCCGGCTCAGCGAGGCGCTCGCGGTCGGCTCCCTCGCGGTCGCCGGGATGGCCTTCCTCGCCGTGATCCGCGAGGGGCTGGAGACCGCGCTCATCTTCTACTCCGCCGCCCAGGGCGCGGCCGGCGACAGCGGCCCGCTGCTGGCCCTGCTCGCCGGCATCGCCAGCGCCGTGGCGATCGGCGTGGGCCTCTACTTCAGCGCCCTGCGGATCAACCTGTCGACGTTCTTCACCTGGACCGGCGCGCTGCTGATCCTGGTCGCCGCCGGCATCCTCAAGTACGGCGTGCACGACTTCCAGGAGGCCGGCGTCCTGCCGGGCCTCAACGACCTGGCCTTCGACATCAGCGCGACCCTCGACCCGAGCACCTGGTACGCCGCCCTGCTCGCCGGGATGTTCAACGTGACCCCCGCCCCGAGCGTGCTGGAGACGGTCGCCTGGGTCGCGTACGCGGTGCCGGTGCTGGTGCTCTTCCTGCGCCGCCCCGCCCCTCCCGCCGGCGCGAGCGCGCCCGCCCCGTCGGCGGGTGCCGCCGGCGTCACCGAGCCCACCGGAACGGCGCCCGCGTCGCCGCGCGCCTGACCATCCCGAGGAGAAACCCCGATGCGTACCACCCGCTTCCTGGTGCTCGCCGCCGCCGGCGCGCTCGCCACCACCGGCCTCGCCGCCTGCGGCGGGCAGGAGAAGGACGCCGGCACGGCCGACGGCGGCCCGATCGCCGTCAAGGCGAGCGACACCGCCTGCGAGGTCGGCCGGACCGAGCTGGCCGCCGGCCAGACCGTCTTCGAGGTGACGAACTCCGGCGCGAAGGTGACCGAGTTCTACGTCTACGCCGCCGGGGACCGGGTGATGGGCGAGGTCGAGAACATCGCCCCCGGGCTCAAGCGCGAGCTGCGCGTGGAGCTGCCCGCCGGGACGTACGAGACGGCCTGCAAGCCCGGGATGAGCGGCAAGGGGATCCGGGGGGCGCTGAAGGTCAGCGGCACCGCCGCGACCGTCGCCCCCGACGCCGCGCTGGCCGAGGCCACCGCGAGCTACCAGCGGTACGTGGCCAGCCAGACCGCCGCGCTGCTGACGAAGACCGAGGAGTTCGTCGCCGCCGTCAAGGCCGGCGACGTGGCCAAGGCCAAGGCGCTGTACCCGGTGGCCCGCACCTACTGGGAGCGGATCGAGCCGGTCGCGGAGAGCTTCGGCGACCTCGACCCGAAGATCGACGGCCGCGAGGAGGTCGTCGAGGAGGGCATGGAGTTCACCGGCTTCCACCGGATCGAGAAGGACCTCTGGACCACCGGCGACATCAGCGCCGACGGCCCGATCGCCGACCAGCTGCTCACCGACGTCAAGGCGATCGTCGCCAAGGCCAACGCCGAGAAGCTGACCCCGCTCCAGCTCGCCAACGGCGCGAAGGCGCTGCTCGACGAGGTCGCCAGCGGCAAGATCACCGGCGAGGAGGAGCGGTACTCGCACACCGACCTGTGGGACTTCAACGCCAACCTGGAGGGCTCGAAGGCCGCCATCGCCGCGCTGCGCCCGGCCCTGGAGCAGCGCGCCCCCGAGCTGGTCACCCAGCTCGACGCCGAGTTCGCCAACGTGGAGACGGCGCTGGGCAAGCACCGCGACGGCGACGGCTGGAAGCTGCACACCGCGCTGAGCAAGGCCGAGCTGAAGGAGCTGTCCGACAGCATCAACGCGCTGGCCGAGCCGATCAGCAAGGTCGCCGCGGTCGTCGCCCGGTGACGTACGTCCCCGGCGCACGCGCCGACGAGCAGGAAGGGGTGCAGCGATGAGCGCGAGCAGACTGTCCCGGCGGCGGGCGATCACGCTCGCCGGCGCGGGGGTCGCCGGGGTGGCGGGCGTCGCCGCCGGGGCCGGCGCGCTGGTCCGCGGCGGGGCGGAGCGCGCCTCGGCCGACCAGGGCGCGGCGGCCGGCGCGGTGCCCTTCCACGGCGAGCACCAGGCCGGCATCACCACCCCGGCCCAGGACCGGCTGCACTTCGTCGCCTTCGACGTGGTCACCAAGGACCGGGCCCGCCTGGTCGAGCTGCTCGGCGAGTGGACGGCCGCCGCCGCCCGGATGACCGCCGGGAAGGACGCCGGGGTGATCGGCGCGGTCGGCGGCGTGCCGGAGGCCCCGCCGGACGACACCGGCGAGGCGCTCGGGCTGCCCCCGTCCCAGCTCACCCTCACCATCGGCTTCGGGCCGACGCTGTTCCGCGACGCCCAGGGGCGGGACCGGTTCGGCCTCGCCGACCGCCGGCCCGCCGCGCTGGTCGACCTGCCGCACTTCGCCGGGGACGCGCTGCGGCCGGAGATCTCCGGCGGCGACCTCTGCGTGCAGGCCTGCGCCAACGACCCCCAGGTGGCGGTGCACGCCATCCGCAACCTGGCCCGCATCGGCATGGGCGTGGTCAGCGTCCGCTGGTCGCAGCTCGGGTTCGGGCGCACCTCGTCGACCTCGACGGGGCAGGCGACCCCGCGCAACCTGTTCGGCTTCAAGGACGGCACGGCCAACCTCAAGGCCGAGGACGGCGGGCTGCTGCGCGAGCACCTGTGGGTGCAGCCCGGCGACGGCCCGGACTGGATGACGGGCGGGTCGTACCTGGTCACCCGGAAGATCCGGATGCTCGTCGAGACCTGGGACCGCAGCTCGCTGGTCGAGCAGGAGCAGATCGTCGGCCGGACCAAGGGCAGCGGCGCGCCGCTGGGCAAGGGGGACGAGTTCGACGAGCCCGACTTCGCCGCGAAGGGCGACGACGGCCAGCCGGTGATCGCCGCGACGTCGCACGTGCGGCTGGCCCACCCCGACGCCAACGACGGGGCGCGGCTGCTGCGGCGGGGCTACAACTTCGTGGACGGCTCCGACGGGCTGGGCCGGCTCGACGCCGGGCTGTTCTTCATCGCCTACCAGCGGGACCCGCGCAAGCAGTTCGTGCCCATCCAGACCCGGCTGGCCCGCAACGACGCGATGAACGAATATCTGCGGCACGTCTCCAGCGGCATCTTCGCCTGCCCGCCGGGCGTACGCGACGGCGGCGACCACTGGGGGCGGGCCCTGTTCGGCTGACGAGGTGGCCCGCCGGCGACTCCCGGGACGGTGCCGGTCCCACCGACCGGAACGGGGATGGAAGTATAGATCCCATGAGAGCCCGGGTACTGGTGGTCGATGACGACCCCGCGCTCGCCGAGATGCTCGGCATCGTCCTGCGCAGCGAGGGTTTCCTGCCCTCGTTCGTCGCCGACGGGGAACGGGCGCTGGCCGCGTTCCGGGAGAACCGGCCCGACATCGTCCTGCTCGACCTGATGCTGCCCGGGATGAGTGGCATCGACGTGGCCCGGGCGATCCGGGGCGAGTCGGGCGTGCCGATCGTGATGCTGACGGCCAAGAGCGACACGGTGGACGTGGTGCTCGGCCTGGAGTCCGGCGCGGACGACTACGTGGTCAAGCCGTTCAAGCCCAAGGAGCTGGTGGCCCGGATGCGGGCCCGGCTGCGCCGGGGCGAGGACGTGGCCCCCGAGCTGCTGACCATCGGTCCGCCCGGCAACCAGATCAGCATCGACGTGCCGGCGCACACGGTGAGCCGCAACGGCGAGGAGGTAAAGCTGACGCCGCTGGAGTTCGACCTGCTGGTCGCGCTCGCCCGCAAGCCGCGCCAGGTCTTCACCCGCGAGGTGCTGCTGGAGCAGGTCTGGGGCTATCGGCACGCCGCCGACACCCGGCTGGTCAACGTGCACGTGCAGCGGCTGCGGGCCAAGATCGAGCCGGATCCGGAGCGGCCGGAAATCATCCTGACGGTGCGGGGCGTGGGCTACAAGGCGGGCACGGGATAGCCTTGGTCGCACTGTGACCACCTCCCCGCCTCCCGGTCCCGCACCCACCGTCACCCGCCGGCCACCCGCCGCGCGGGAGCTGTGGCGCGCGCTGTCCGGGCGGGTGGCGCGGCTGCTGGCGGGCGCGCACCAGACGTGGCGCCGCTCGCTCCAGCTCCGGGTGGTGACCATCACACTGGTCACGTCCAGCCTGCTCGTGGGCGGTTTCGCCTACCTCATCGCCGACAAGATCACCAACATCCTGCTGGAGAACGCCGAGACCGACGTCCGGCTGCGGCTCAGCAGCGGCAGCGACTACGCGGCCAAGCAGTTCAGCCTGTTCAGCCAGGCGCAGGAGGCCCAGCTCCAGGACACCATCGACGGCACGGTCAACTACCTGGCCGGCGGCGACCCGCAGCAGACCAGCGGGGTGGTGGTGGCGATCACCGCCGACAACTACACCGGGATCATCGAGCCGCGCTTCTCGCCCGACGTCGACGTCCGCCCGCTGATCAGCCGGGAGCTGCGGGCCACCGTCGCCGACGGCAACATCGCCAGCCAGATCCGCACCGGCCGGCTCACCGGCGACACCACGAAATACCTGGTGTACGGCTCGCCGGTGCCGACCCGGTTCGGCCAGGTGGAGCTCTACTACCTCGTCCCGCTGACCCGGCAGGACGCCACGGCGACCGACGCCCGGGCCACCGTGGTGGCCACCGGGGCGGCCCTGGTGCTGCTGCTCGGCCTGCTCGCCGCCCTGGTGACCCGGCTGGTGGTGACGCCCGTGCGGGTGGCCGCCCGCACCGCCCAGCGGCTCTCCGCCGGCCTGCTCGACCAGCGGATGGTGGTCAACGGCGAGGACGACCTGGCGCTGCTGGCCGCCTCGTTCAACCAGATGGCGACCAACCTGCAACGGCAGATCCTCCGGCTGGAGGAGATGTCCCGGTTGCAGCGCCGGTTCACCTCCGACGTCTCGCACGAGCTGCGCACCCCGCTGACCACCGTCCGGATGGCCGCCGACCTGATCTTCGCCGAGCGGGAGGAGTTCGAGCCGGCCGTGGCCCGCAGCGCCGAGCTGCTCCAGGCCGAGCTGGACCGCTTCGAGGAGCTGCTCACCGACCTGCTGGAGATCAGCCGGTTCGACGCCGGGTTCGCCATGCTGGACGCCGAGCCGACCGACCTGGTCCCGGTCGTGCACCGGGTCGCCGACCGGCTGGCCGGGCTGGCCGAGCGGGTCGGCGTCACCATCGACCTCGACCTGCCGGACGCCCCGGTGATCGCCGAGGTGGACCCGCGCCGCGTCGAGCGGGTGCTGCGCAACCTGGTCGGCAACGCCGTCGAGCACGGCGAGGGCAAGCCCGTCCGGATCACCCTCGGCCAGGACCGGGCGGCCGTCGCGGTCACCGTCCGCGACCACGGGGTCGGCCTCAAACCGGGCGAGGAGAAGCTGGTCTTCAACCGGTTCTGGCGGGCCGACCCGTCCCGGGCGCGGCAGACCGGCGGCACGGGCCTCGGCCTGTCCATCAGCCTGGAGGACGCCCGGCTGCACGGCGGCTGGCTGGAGGCGTGGGGCTCGCCCGGCCAGGGCGCCCAGTTCCGGCTCACCCTGCCGGCCCGGGCCGGCGACCGGCTGACCACGTCGCCGCTGCGGCTCGTGCCCGCCGACGCGACCCTGCCCTTCGGCGGCCCCCGGGCCGGCGGGCTGCTCGCCATCGGCCCGGGCCCCGGCGGCGCCCTGGCCATCGGGCCGGCGGCGGGGGCCGAGGACCGGGCGGAGGTGGGTTCGTGACCCGCCGCCGGCTCGCCGGGCTGCTCGCCGGGGTGCTCCTGCTCACCGGGGCGGCCGGCTGCGGCATCCCCGAGCGGTCCGAGGTCCGGGTCGACGGGCAGGTCACCGCCGCGAAGTCCGGCTCGTCGAGCTTCCGCCGGGACGAGCCGCCGAACCGCCTCGCCAGCGGCACCGACCGCGCGGCCTTCGTCACCAACTTCCTCTCCGCCGCGGCCGGGGAGGCCGACCGCGCCTACTACCGGGTCAAGCAGTTCGTCGCCCCCGAGGGGCGCAGCCGGATCCAGGAGAAGCAGCCCAGCGAGGTGGCCCTCACCGTGGTGCGGCTGCGCGAGACACCGGTGATCACCGACAGCACCGACGGCACCCGGGTCACGCTGCGGGTGCAGCAGATCGGCCTGCTGCGCGCCGACGGCACCCTCATGCCGCCGGTGGCCACCGAGACGGAATACCGCTTCGAGCTGCGCGCGGCCTCGCAGGAGGACAAGCCGGACACCGGCTGGTACGTCGCCGACCCGCCGCCGAACGTGCTGCTGCTCAGCGACCAGGCGCTGCGCCAGTACTACCAGACCCACATCGTCTACTTCTGGAACACCGGCCGCACCCAACTGGTGCCCGACCAGCGCTACCTGCCGCTGGCCGTGCCCGACGAGCGGCGGGTCACCGAGGTGGTCAAGTGGCTGACCGCCGGGCCGTCGGAGTGGCTGGGGCCGGGCACGAGCCGGCTGCCCGACGGCACCCGGCTGATCAACAACGCGACCGGGGCCGACGGGCGGTGGGAGGTCAACCTCGACATGCCCGTGGACGCGGACGACCGGCGGGTGGAGGAGTTCGTCGACCAGCTCGCCTGGTCGCTGCCGGAGCTGGACGGCCAGCTCGAACTGCGGATCCACAACCAGACCCGGGTGACCGTGCCCGACCTCGGCCAGCGCCGGCGGGACCGGCCGGCGTACCCGCTCGACGGCAACCCGCAGCGGTTCTGCGTCTACGACGGCGCGGTGCACCCGCTCGACTTCGGCGGCGGTGAGCTGCTCGGCGCCGCGCCGGTCACCGAGGCCGTCAACAAGGGCGTCGTCGCCGCCGGGTTCAGCCGCTCCCACGACGAGATCCGCGCCGCGCTGGTGACCGCCGGGGCGGACAAGCGGCAGCGGCTGGTGGTCGGCGTCGGCGCGGCGCCGGTGTCGATCGTCCAGCGTGGCACCCGCACGTTCACCGCGATGGGCCAGCCGGTGTGGCTGCGCTCGCCCGCCCCCGACCGGCCGCAGGGCCTGGTGGTGGCCGACGGCGCGCTCTACCGTTTCGACTCCGGCGCCCAGTTGCGGGCCGTACCGCTGACCGCCGAGGGCCGGGTGACGGCGGTGGCGACGTCGCTGGACGGGCACCGGATCGCCGTCATCGTCGGCGGCGCGCTGTATGTCGCGGCGGTCAACCTCAACGGCGGCGTGGTCTCCGTGGGCCCGGCCCGCCGGCTGGCCACCTCGCTGACCGACCTCTCCGCCGTCGACTGGGCGGGGGAGAACACCCTGCACCTGGCGGGCTCGGCCGGCCGGCCGGCGATCTACGACATCAGCGTGGACGGGGCCCTGGAGACGCCGCTGCGCCGCGACGTCGGCGCCCGGGTCACCCACCTGTCGTCGTACCCGTTGAACGCGGTGGCGCCGTTCCCCAACGGCAACCTGATGTACGAGGCGAACGGGGTGGCCTACCGCAACAGCCCGTTCGACACGATCAAGCGGGACGAGGTGCGGGACGTGACCCCGCCGCCGGCCGGGGCGCAGGCCGGCAACCCGACGGCCCCGTTCTTCCTCTACTGATGCGCCTCTGGGCGGACCTGACCGACCTGGTGCTGCCCGTGGAGTGCGCCGGTTGCCGCGAGCACCGGGCGGCCCGGCAGGGGTTCTGCCCCGGCTGCGTGGCCACCCTGGCGGCGCTGCGCCCCCGGCCGGTACGCCCCACCCCCGCCCCGCCGGGGCTGCCCCCGTGCGTGGCGCTGGGCCCGTACGGCGGGGCGCTGCGGGAGGCGCTGCTGGCGTACAAGGAACGGGGCCGGCACGGGCTGGCCCGGCCGCTGGGTGGGCTGCTCGCCGAGGTGGTGGCCGGGGCGGTCGGCGCGGCGCGGCCGGTGCTGCTGGTCCCGGTGCCGGACACCGCGGCGGCGGCCCGCGCCCGCTACGGCGACCACCTCGGCCGGCTGGCCCGGCACGCGGCGGCCCGGCTCACCGGGGCCGGCTGGCCCGCCCGGGTGGTCCGGCCGCTGCGGGCGCTGCCCCGGCCGGACTCGGCGACCCTGGACAGCGCGGGCCGGGCCCGGGCGGCGGAGTCGGCGTTCCGGGCCCGGCCGGGAGTGGCCGCGCCCACGGTCCGCGCCGGCTCGCCGCCGCCGGTGGTCGTACTGCTCGACGACATCGTCACCACCGGCGTCACGCTGGCCGCCGCCGCGCGGGTGCTCACCGCGACCGGCCTGTCACCATCGGTCGCCGCCGTTCTCGCGGCCACGGAGAAACGTCGGCTTCCGTGACTCAACGTGTTTCTGATTCACCCGACCGTGTGTCAGCTGTGAAAATTCTGAGGCTTTGCGCGTTGGGGGGTGACTGCCGGGCGAACAGGGGTTAGCGTTTTCGTGTCGGGGGTAGGAAGGCATTCCCACCCGCTCCCGGCGGTGAGAGGAGGCGCAGCCGCACTGACCCGGTCGACGCCGAGCGTGGGGTCTCCCAGAAGGCGAGCCGGCCGGGATTTCCGGATCGAAGACCGTCCGAACAAGGGAGGTCACGTGGACATCGTGGTCAAGGGCCGCAACGTCGAGGTCCCGGATCATTACCGGGTGCACGTAGCCGAGAAGCTCGCAAAGATCGAACGTTACGATCACAAGCTTATTCGCGTCGATGTCGAGTTGTTCCACGAGCGCAATCCGCGCCAGTCCGACCATTGCCAGCGGGTCGAGATAACGTGCGTTTCCCGTGGTCCGGTGATTCGGGCCGAGGCCTGCACCGACGATTTCTACAGCGCACTCGACGCCGCGATCGCCAAGCTGGACAACCGGCTGCGCCGCGCGGCGGACCGCCGCCGGGTCCACCGGGGGCGGCACGCGCCGATCTCCGTGGCGGCGGCCACGGCCGACCTGCCGGTCGCCGGCCTCGGGGCACCCGTCGCGGCCCTCGACGGCGCCGGCACGGCCACGGCCGTCGCCGAGCGGTTCGAGGAGGAACCCGACGACCAGCCGTGGCACATCGCCCGGGCGAAGGTCCACCCCGCCGAGCCGATGACGGTCGACGACGCGTTGTTCCAGATGGAACTGGTCGGGCACGACTTCTACCTGTTCCACGACAAGGAGTCCGGCCGCCCCAGCGTCGTCTACCGGCGACACGCCTACGACTACGGCATCATCTCCCTCGACACCTGACCACCTGATCCGACGGCCGCCCCGCTGACCCGTCCACGGGCCAGCGGGGCGGATCCGTTCAGCGAAGCTCGTCAGTGGCGAGCCGGGCGTACTGGACCGAGTCGACGCGGGTGCCGTCGGGGCCGGGCAGCCGGCCGCGCAGGAGGCCCTCCCGGGTGAAGCCGGCCCGCTCCAGGACCCGCTGCGAGGCCGCGTTCTCCGGCCGGGTGCCCGCCCAGACCCGGGCCAGCCCCACCCCGTCGAACGCCCACCCCGTGACCAGCCGCACCGCCCGGGTGGCCAGCCCCCGCCCCCGCCCGGCGGGCAGCAGGCTGAAGCCGATCATCGCCTGCCCGGTCGCCTGCTCGTCGTGGTAGAGCATGCACCCGCCGGCCAGCTCGCCGGTGTGCGCGTCCACGATGGCCAGGTCGGCCGCCTCCCCGGCCAGCCAGCGGGTGCCGGCCAGCCGGCAGCGCCGCTCGACGTCGGCGGGCGTCGGGGCGCGCGGGGGCACCCGGTTCGCGACGACCTCGGGCAGGCTGTGCAGCGCGAACAGCGCCTCCGCGTCGTCGGGCCCGACCGGGCGCACGGTCACCACCCCGTCGGTGAGCCGGCCGCCGGGCAGGTCGGGCAGGAGGCGGGGCACCGGGCCGGGCGGGTCGTCGACCAGGCGTACCCAGCAGACCAGGTCCTGCCGGCCGCCGCCGCGCGCCAGGTTCGCCGCCCGGCGTACCCCCTCGTGCCGGAACCCGGCGGCGAGCGCGACCCGCTGGCTGGCCGTGTTCTCCGGGTGGGTGAGCAGCTCCAGGCGGGCCGTGCCGTGCGCGAAGGCCGCCGCCGCGAGCGCCCGGGTCGCGGCCGTGGCCACGCCGCGACCCCGCGCCCACGGCGCGACCCAGTAGCCCAGCTCCGCCTGACCCCGCACTGGCACCAGGTTGCCCAGGCCCGCGCCGCCGAGCAGCCGGTCGGTGGCCGGGTCCGCGATCGCGTACGAGGCCCCGCCGGCGGCCCGGGCCGCCGGGGCGCCCTCGGTCACCCACCACCGGGCGTCGGCCTCCGTGTACGGGCTGGGCATGCCGGAGATGAACCGCTGGGTGAGCGGGTCGGCGCAGGCCGCCGCGACGTCCGGCACGTCCCCGACGCGGTACGGCCGCAGTCGCACCCCGTCGCCCTCCACGGTGCCGGGCACACTCGTCATGCTCACCGGGCTATCTCCGTTCGCGGCGCTCATCAGCCCCTCCCGGGCGGCGCGGGCGTGGGCGCGGCCAGGTCCCCGGGCAGCAGCGACGCGACCCAGGCGTCGGCCCGGGTGCCGGCGCGGGTGGGCAGGAAGCCCCGGGCGGTGCCCTCCATGGTGAACCCCGCCTTCTCGGCGACCCGGCGGGAGGCGGTGTTGCCGACGAGCGCGCGCCACTCGACGCGGGCCAGGCCGAGGGTGGTGAAGCCCCAGGCGGCCAGGGCGGCGGTGGCGGCCGGCATGTACCCCCGGCCCCGGGCGTGCGGCGCGGTCATGAAGCCGACCATGCCCTGCACCGGGTCGGCGGCGGCGAGCCGCAGGTCGACCGAGGCGACGTACCGGTCTTCGTCGTCGGCGACGGTGAAGTACGCGCCGGTGCCCCGCGCCCAGGCCGCGTCGGCGACGTCGCGCCTGAACCCCGCGGCGTCCGCCCGCTCGTACGGGGCCGGCACCGTGGTCCACTCGACCGTGTGCGGGTCCCGGCAGGTCTCGGTGATCGCGTCGAGGTCGCCCTCCTCGATCGGCCGCAGCCGCAGCTCCCGCCCGGCGACGGTGGCGAACAGGGTGGGCTGCCCCCGGCCGAAGACGCCGGCCCGGCGGGCGTCGAGGGTGTCCGGCCCGGCCGGCCCGGGCGCGCCCGGCGCGGGCAGATCTTCGGGGAACAGGGAGCCGATCCAGCCCTCCCGCCGCCCGCCCGGCGACGGGTCGGCCAGCCGCAGTTCGCCCTCGATCCGGAAGCCGGCGCGCAGCGCGGCCAGCCGGGAGGCGTGGTTGCCGATCTCGGCCTGCCAGATCAGCCGGCGCAGCCCCAGCGCGTCGAACGCCCAGCGGGCGAGGGCCCGGGTGGCCCGGGTGGCGACGCCCCGGCCCCGGGCCCACGGCGCGACCCAGTAGCCGACCTCGCCGGTGTCCGTCGTCTGGTCCACCGAGACCAGCCCGCACGAGGCGAGCAGCTCGCCGGTGGCGGCGTCGCAGACGGCGAACGGCGCGCGGGTCCCGGCCCGCCAGTCCCCGGCGCTGATCTCGCCGACGAAGGCGCGGGCGTGGTCCGGCAGGTACGGTCGCGGTACGGTGGTCCAGCGCTGGATGTCCGGATCCTGGCAGGCCCGGTGCACGGCGTCCGCATCGGCCGCCCGCCAGGGTCGCAGCAGCAGGCCGTCCTCGGTGAGCTCCACGGGTTCCACCCGAGCCATCGTGCCGGATCTTTCGCGCTGGGCGTAACCGGATATCCCGCCGCCCGGCCGGCGGTCGGAGTGTTATGTCGGTTTCTCGCCGATCAGACCGCCGCCACCAGTGACCATCGGGCCGACGAAGCGCCTACGATGGGTCGAGACTGTCTAGGGGAGCGTTGATCCGTGTCGATTCTGGAAAAGGTCCTACGCGCGGGCGAGGGCCGCATGGTGCGCCGGCTGAAGGCCATCGCCGCCGCCGTCAACTCGATCGAGGACGACTACGTCAACCTCACCGACGACGAGCTGCGGGGTCTCACGGACCAGTACCGGGAGCGGCTCGCCGACGGTGAGACCCTCGACGACCTGCTGCCGGAGGCGTTCGCCACGGTGCGCGAGGCGGCCGCCCGGGTGCTCGGCCAGCGGCCGTACGACGTGCAGGTGATGGGCGGCGCGGCGCTGCACTTCGGCAACATCGCCGAGATGAAGACCGGCGAGGGCAAGACCCTGACCTCGGTCATGGCGGTCTACCTCAACGCGCTGTCCGGCAAGGGCGTGCACGTGGTCACGGTCAACGACTACCTGGCCCAGCGCGACGCCGCCTGGATGGGCCGGGTGCACGAGTTCCTGGGCCTGACCGTCGGCGTGGTGCTGCCCAACCGGCCGGCGAGCGAGCACCGCGCGGCGTACGAGTGCGACATCACCTACGGCACCAACAACGAGTTCGGCTTCGACTACCTGCGCGACAACATGGCCTGGTCGAAGGACGAGCTGGTGCAGCGCGGCCACAACTTCGCCGTGGTCGACGAGGTCGACTCGATCCTGATCGACGAGGCCCGCACGCCGCTGATCATCTCCGGCCCGGCCGAGCACTCCGCCCGCTGGTACGGCGAGTTCGCCGGCGTGGTGGCCCGCCTCCAGCCCGGCAAGGACGGCGAGGGCGACTACGAGGTCGACTACGCCAAGCGCACCATCGCGGTGACCGAGCGCGGCGTCGCCAAGGTGGAGGACCGGCTCGGCATCGACAACCTCTACGAGTCGGTGAACACCCCCCTCGTGGGCTACCTCAACAACGCGATCAAGGCCAAGGAGCTCTACAAGCGCGACAAGGACTACATCGTCAGCGACGGCGAGGTCCTGATCGTCGACGAGTTCACCGGCCGCATCCTGCACGGCCGCCGCTACAACGAGGGCATGCACCAGGCGATCGAGGCCAAGGAGGGGGTGGAGATCAAGCAGGAGAACCAGACCCTGGCCACGATCACCCTCCAGAACTACTTCCGCCTCTACGAGAAGCTGTCCGGCATGACCGGCACGGCCCAGACCGAGGCGGGCGAGTTCAACAAGGTCTACAAGGTCGGCGTGGTGAGCATCCCGACCCACCGGCCGATGGTCCGGGAGGACCGGGCTGACGTCATCTACAAGACCGAGAAGGCCAAGTTCAACGCCGTCGTCGAGGACATCGCCGAGCGGCACCAGGCCGGCCAGCCGGTGCTGGTGGGCACCGTCTCGGTGGAAAACTCGGAGATCATCTCGCAGCTGCTGCGCCGCCGGGGCATCCCGCACGCCGTGCTGAACGCCAAGTTCCACGCCCGCGAGGCCGAGATCGTCGCCCAGGCCGGGCGCAAGGGCGCGGTCACGGTGGCCACCAACATGGCCGGCCGGGGCACCGACATCCTGCTCGGCGGCAACGCCGAGTTCCTCGCCGCCAACGAGCTGCGCCAGCGCGGCCTTGACCCGGCGGAGAACGAGGAGGAGTACGCCAAGGCGATGGAGGAGGTCCTGCCCAAGTGGAAGCAGGCCTGCGACGCCGAGGCGGAGGAGGTCGCCGCCGCCGGCGGGCTCTACGTGCTGGGCACGGAGCGGCACGAGTCCCGGCGCATCGACAACCAGCTGCGTGGCCGGGCCGGCCGGCAGGGTGACCCGGGCGAGTCCCGCTTCTACCTGTCCCTGCAGGACGAGCTGATGAAGCGGTTCCGGGCCGGCGCGGTCGAGGCGGTGATGGACCGCTTCAACATCCCGGAGGACGTGCCCATCGAGTCGAAGATGGTCACCCGCCAGATCAAGAGCGCCCAGGCCCAGATCGAGGGCCAGAACGCCGAGATCCGCAAGAACGTCCTCAAGTACGACGAGGTGCTCAACAAGCAGCGCCAGGTCATCTACGCCGAGCGCCTGCGGGTGCTCAACGGCGAGGACCTCTCCGACCAGGTGCGCAACATGATCGACGACGTCGTCGGCGCGTACGTCGTCGGGGCCACCAGCGACGGGTACGCCGAGGACTGGGACCTGGAGCAGCTCTGGGCGAGCCTCAAGCAGCTCTACCCGGTGGGCGTGACCCTGGACGAGCTGGAGGAGGAGCTCGGCTCCCGGGCCGGCATGGACCAGGACTTCCTGCTCGCCCGCCTCAAGGACGACGCGCACGCCGCGTACGACCGGCGCGAGGAGCAGCTCGGCACCGACGGCACCCGTGAGCTGGAGCGGATGGTGCTGCTCCAGGTCATCGACCGCAAGTGGCGCGAGCACCTCTACGAGATGGACTACCTCCAGGAGGGCATCAGCCTGCGGGCGTACGCCCAGCGCGACCCGGTGGTGGAATACCAGCGCGAGGGCTTCGACATGTTCGCCACCATGATGGACGGCATCAAGGAGGAGACGGTCGGCTTCCTCTACAACCTGGAGGTGCAGGTCCAGGAGGCCGAGCCCGAGGCCGAGGAGGTGCAGCTGCTGGAGAAGCCGGTGGAGATCAAGGCCAAGGGCCTGGGCCGCGCTCCCCAGCAGCAGGGTCTGCAATACTCCGCGCCGACCATCGACGGCGAGGCGGGTGCGGGCGCGGTCGCCGTGGAGCGGCCGGAGGAGCAGGCCCCGCCGGTGCGTAAGCCCCGCGCGGAGCGCCCGGCCCGGCCGGTCCCGCCGCCGGCCCCGGAGCCCCAGCGCGCCCCGGCCGCGTTCGGCGGCAGCGGGCAGGCGACGGCGGCCAGCTCGACCCGCCGCACGACCCCGGGGCAGGCGGACTCGTCCGGCAACACGTCCCGCAACGCGCCCTGCCCGTGCGGCTCCGGCCGTAAGTACAAGCGCTGCCACGGCGCGGCCAACGGCGGCAACTGACCCACCGCGACACCGACGGGCCCCGGCGAGAACGCCGGGGCCCGTCCGCGTCCGCGTCGGCGGGCTCCGCCGCCGCCACCGCCGCCCAGCGTGATCGCCTGCTGGTTTGTGAGACGACACGCCGGACGGGTTCGCCAGGAACCGCAGACGATCATGGGGCTTCACCCCGGCGGGGAGTGGGAGCACCGGCGCTGACTTCAGAGGACCTGGAGGGCGGTGCACAGCCAGCGCCCCCGGCGGTGCTCCAGGCGCAGCGCCATCGCCCAGGTGCGGCCGGTGGCAGCGGTCAGGACGGCGGCGGCCTCCACGGCGGCCGGGCGGGGTTCGCAGACCCGCAGCCGGCGCAGCCGCACGGTGGGGCGGGTCGAGCGGCGGCGCACCGGGCCGGTGTGTGCGGCTGCCGTGGCCAGCTCCTGCGCCACGTCGGCCGCCCGGCCAGGCTCGGTCAGCGGGCGGATCTGCCCGGGTGGCCGGTAGCCGTTGACGATCTCCAGGCAGGTGGCGACGAATCGCTGGGCGGCCCGGGTGGCCTCCGGGGTGGCGGTCACCAGCGCGGACGGCGGCGGGGCGGCCGGGGTGGCCCGGCCGGGGCCGCCGGGGGTGGGGCGCGGGTCGTGCGGCCGGCCGGTGGGCCGGCGTGGGGCGAGCCGGTGCGCCTCGAACAGGTCGAGGGCCAGCTGAGCGGCGACCGGGCGGGGGAAGCCCTCGGCCGGCTCCTCCAGGAAGGGCGGGTCGAGCGGCGGCGCGGGGCGCACCCGCACCGGGGGACGGACGGGACCGGGCCGGCGGGACTCGATCATCGCAACCCCCGATGTTTGCGTTTGCCTTCGTTTGCCTTCGACAGCATCGATTCTCGGCCACGCAGCGGCCCCGGTCAATGGCGTGGGGTGCGGGGGAGGCTACTCCGGGTCGCGGTCGGTCAGCGGGTTGCCCCGGACCCACTCGGCGGTCTCGGCGTACTTGCGCTGGATGTACTCCTCCAGCCGGGCCCGCTCGACGCGCCACTGCCCCCGGCCGCCGATCTTGATCGCGGGCAGCTCGCCGCTGCGCACCATGTGGTAGACCTGCGAGTCCGACACGTTGAGCTCGGCGGCCACGTCGGAGAGCAGCAGGAACCTCGGCTCCACGGAATCTCCCGGGGTTGGGATCGTTTGCTTCAGTTTGCCACCCACTGCCGACAACGCCGCCCCGTGCCGGCCGACGCGCCACCGGGACGGCCCGCGCGGCAGCTTCCCGCCGGCCGGGTGCGCGGTGTATGACGGTCACGGCGTACGGCATGATCGGCGCCCGGGCCCACGCACGTCGGCCCGGAGGCGGAGGGAGACCACCGGTGAACGACGAGCTTGTCCGGGTGTACGTGCCGGCGATCGTGCCCATGCTCGCCCGCCTGCCCGAGCAGGGGCTGCCCGAGACGGACGCCCACGCCGTCACCCCCGCCCTGCGCGAGTGGTACGCCGAGGGCGACGAGGAGGAGCTGGAGTACGTCGCCTTCACCCGCGCCGCCCAGGACGCCCTGCTCCTGCTGCGCGACGACCCGGCCGCGCCCCGCCGCCGGGTGGTGATCTCGGTCGACGTGCCGGCGGCGGCGCTGCGCCGCACCGACGACGTGCTCGGCTCCAGCGCCGTCCGGCTGGTGCGCCCGGTGCCGGTGTCGGCCGTCGCCGCCCTGCACGTGGACGGCGACGACGCGGTCGCCGACGTGTCGGCCGCCGCCGCCGTGGCCGCCGAGGCCCTGGCCGGCGACCCGGACGCCCAGTTCACCGTCGACGGCGCGGAGGACCACGAGCTGGAGTGGTACGACGTCACCGAGCTGGAGCAGCTCCTCCGCGCCGCCTCCTGACCCGCGTCGCGCCTGGCCGCCCCGCCGGTCCGCTGCCGCCCGGCGCACCCCTCAGCGGTCGGCGCTCGCCTCCACGGCCTCCGCCTCGTCGTCCTCCCCGGCGGCCTCGTCGTCGGGCGTCGGGCCGAGGGTGCGGCCGAAGGCGATCAGCGCGGTGAGCGCGCCGACGAAGAGCACCCAGATGCCGTTGTCGATCCGGGAGGTGCCCAGCGAGGTCTGCGCGACGGAGTCCGCCTCGCTCAGCGCGCCGGCCAGGTCGAGCAGGGACCGCCCGCCGATCCGGATGACGACCTCGGCGAGCAGCAGGAGCAGGCCGGGACCGGCCCCGGCCAGCAGGTAGCCGGGCCAGCGGACGTCGCCCGCCGCCGGGTCGCTCCGCCGGGCGCGGCGCCGGGCCCAGGTCAGGTATGCGAAGGCGAGCAGCCCCGCCAGCAGGCCGGCGAGCAGCGACTCCGTCCGCGACACCCACTTGGCGGCGGTGACCAGGGACTCCTGGGTGTCGCCCGCCCCGAACAGGTCGAACAGGGGATCCCGGGCCCGGCTGAACGCCACCACGAACACCAGCGCCCCGAGCGCGGCGGCGACCACCGCCCCGGCCACCCGGGCGTTGCCGGCACCGGCCACCGCGCCGCCGATGGTCGCCGCCGCCGCGGCGGTGCCCGCGATGACGTTGGTGGTCGCGTTGTCGAAGTAGGTCAGGTTGATCACCACGGCGGCGGCGAGCCCGACGAGCAGGCCGGCGCCCGTGGCGACGACGAACCGCAGGGTGGCCCGGTCCACGCCGCGCCGGGCCAGCAGGTTCGTCACCGCCAGGGCGACCGCCGCGCCGGCCACCAGCGCGGCCGAGATCACCCCGGGCAGCGCGAACGCGGAGAGGCTGATCGCGGTGACGCCCGCCTGGGCGGAGGTGATCGCCGCCCGGGTCGACCAGAGCATCGCCGCCAGCCAGCCGACCGCCAGCAGCGCTAGCACGGCCGCCCCCGGGGCGCGGGCGATCGTGCCCCCGGTGGCCTGGAGAGACTCGGCCACCGGCTCCCGCTCGGCGGCCGGGTCGGTCTCCACCGGCTGGTCCGGCTCCTCGGCCGTGGAGCTGCCGGGCTGGTTGCTCATCGTCTCCCCTTCGACGGGCGCCCGGGCCCGCGCCGGCGCTGCCGGGACGCGGCGGGCTGGTCACCGGCCATCCAGGGTACGCGCCGGGCCCGCCGCCGGGCCCGCCGCCGGGCCTGCGGCCGGGCGGGCTCGCCAGGTCGGCGACATGGGGGTGTCCTGCGGCGGGGATGCCCCCATGTCGCCGACCTGGAGTCGATCATGCGGCGCAGAGGCCGGACGGCGCAGGCCGGCCGCGGCCGCCGGAGCGGGACAGGAGCCGGCCCGTGGAAGAATCGGCGCAGGTCCCGCCGCCGCGACCGGTACACCGCGCGGTGCCCCGGCGTCCGGTCACCCGGCCGGCCGCCCGCGGGTCCGGTTTCGCCACCGCTGTCGAGATCGCCAGGAGCGCTGATGGACGCCGTGTTCTCCGTACCCGAGCCGCACAACGAGCCGGTCCGCACCTACGAGCCGGGCGGCGTCGACCGGGAACGGCTCCAGCGGAGGCTGGCCGAGCTGGCCGCCGAGCGGATCGACCTGCCGATGACCATCGCCGGCGAGCAGCGGATGGCCGGCGGCGACCCGATCGACGTCGTCCAGCCGCACCGGCACGCGCACGTGCTCGGCGTCACCGGCCACGCCACCCACGACGACGCCCGCGCCGCCGTCGCCGCCGCGAAGGCCGCCGCCCCGATGTGGCGGGCGCTGCCGTTCGCCGAGCGCGCGGCGATCTTCCTGCGGGCCGCCGAGCTGCTCGCCGGCCCCTGGCGGGACACCCTCAACGCCGCCACGATGCTCGGCCAGTCGAAGACCGCCGTCCAGGCCGAGATCGACTCGGCGTGCGAGCTGATCGACTTCCTCCGGTTCAACGTGTTCTTCGCCCGGGGCCTGCTGGAGGAGCAGCCGATGTCCTCGCCGGGGGTGTGGAACCGGTTCGACCACCGCCCCCTGGAGGGCTTCGTCTACGCGGTCACCCCGTTCAACTTCACCGCCATCGCCGGCAACCTGCCCTCCGCGCCGGCCCTGCTCGGCAACACGGTGGTCTGGAAGCCGGGCCCGACCCAGCAGTTCGCCGCGCACTTCACCATGCGGCTGTTCGAGGCGGCCGGCCTGCCGCCCGGCGTGATCAACATGGTCACCGGGCGGGGCGAGGAGGTCTCCGACGTGGTGCTCGCCGACCCGGACCTGGCCGGCATCCACTTCACCGGCTCCACGAAGGTCTTCCAGCACCTGTGGCGCACCGTCGGCGAGAACATCCACCGCTACCGGGGCTACCCCCGCCTGGTCGGCGAGACCGGCGGCAAGGACTTCGTGGTCGCACACGCCAGCGCCGACGTCGACGCGCTGCACACCGCGCTGATCCGGGGCGCGTACGAGTACCAGGGCCAGAAGTGCTCGGCCGCGTCGCGGGCGTACGTGCCCCGGTCGCTGTGGGACGGCGGGCTGCGGGACCGGCTGGCCGCCACCGCCGACTCGCTGACCTACGGCGACGTCACCGACTTCACCAACTTCGGCGGGGCGGTGATCGACGCGCGGGCGTTCGACCGGCACACCGCCGCGCTGGAGCTGATCTCCGGCGACCCCTCCTGCACCGTGCTGGCCGGCGGCACCGCCGACGACTCGGTCGGGTGGTTCGTCCGGCCGACCCTGTTCGAGTGCTCCGACGCCGCGCACGAGACGTTCACCACCGAATACTTCGGGCCGATCCTCGGCGTGCACGTCTTCGACGACGCCCGCTTCGACGACGTGGTGGCGCAGGCCGAGTCGATCGCCCCGTACGCGCTGACCGGGTCGATCTTCGCTACCGACCGCCGGGTGGTCGACGCGGTGGCCGAGAAGATGCGGTACGCGGCCGGCAACTTCTACATCAACGACAAGCCGACCGGCGCGGTGGTCGGGCAGCAGCCCTTCGGCGGCGCCCGCGCCAGCGGCACCAACGACAAGGCCGGCTCCTGGCACAACCTGGTGCGCTGGATGTCCCCCCGGACGATCAAGGAAACCTTCGTCCCCCCGACGGACCACACCTACCCCCACATGGGCTGAGCGCAAGGAGGGGCCCCCTGTTAACGCTTTCTGTTGTACAGGGGGCCCCTCCTAACGCCCCGGCGCGCGCCAGCGGGGTGCCCGCGGCGGGGCGGGCGCGTGCCCGGGTCACCGTCCCTTAACGGACTGTCGCCGGCCGACAGTGCACATTGGAAGCCGTCCGGGTGGCGAAAGTGGCAAATCCTGGACGCCGGGTCGGCAAAGTGGCAGCGTAATGGGCATGGCGGATTCCGGAGTGAACCCCACGGCGGCGGCCCTCCTCGGGCTGCTCCACGAGGGTCCCATGACAGGCGGTCAGCTGATGGCCGCCGCCGAGCGCAAGCTCGCCCCGTACTGGTCGATGACCCGCAGCCAGGTCTACCGGGAGCTACCGGTGCTGGCCGAGCGTGGTCTGGTGCGGCTGGGTAAGCCCGGCCCCCGCTCCAGCCAGCCGTACGCGATCACCGCGGCCGGGAAGCGGATGTTCTCCCGGTGGCTGGCCGAGGACCCGGGGCGGGACACCATCCGCAACCCGATCGCCCTGCGGATCGCCTTCGGCAGCCTGCACTCGGCCAACCAGCTGCGCAACCTGCAGGCCTCTGCCAACGAATATCACACCGAGGCCCTCGCCCGGGTGCGGGAACAGGTGAAGAACGCCAAGAAGGAGGGCGACAACTTCGATGCCAGCGCGCTGGAGTTCGCCGTCGCCTACCACAAGGCCGCCCTGTCCTGGCTGAAGACCGCCCCGGTCGGCTGACGGCGTCGACCGCGCGGCCCGCCACCCCGCCACCGGGCCGCGCGGTCGGTCTCCAGGCTGTCCCCGCCCGCACCGGGGACAGTTTTGGCTCGTGACCGCGGGGCTGGCAAGCCCACCCGGGGCCACCGCAGTACGCTTGTCAGTCGTGACCGCTGCCGATTACGCCGAACAGCTCAAGGAACTCGACGCCACCCTGCGCAACATCGAGGCCGTGCTCAACATCGACCGGCTGCACGAGGACAAGGCCAGGCTCGAGGAGCAGGCCTCCGCGCCGGACCTGTGGGACGACCAGGCCAAGGCACAGCAGGTGACCTCCCAGCTGTCCTACGTCAACGGCGAGATCAACAAGCTGGGCAGCCTGCGCTCCCGGCTCGACGACGCCCGGGTGCTGCTGGAGCTGGCCGAGGCCGAGGACGACCCCGGCGTGCTCGCCGAGGTGGAGACCGAGATCGGGGCGCTCACCAAGAGCATCCAGGACATGGAGGTCCGCACCCTGCTCTCCGGCGAGTACGACTCGCGGGAGGCGCTGGTGGCGATCCGGGCCGGCGCGGGCGGCGTGGACGCGGCCGACTTCGCGGAGATGCTGCTGCGGATGTACCTGCGCTGGGCGGAGCGGCACGGCTACCCGACCGAGGTCTACGAGACCTCGTACGCCGAGGAGGCGGGCCTGAAGTCCGCGACGTTCGCGGTCAAGGTCCCGTACGCCTACGGCACCCTCAGCGTGGAGTCGGGCACCCACCGCCTCGTGCGGATCAGCCCGTTCGACAATCAGGGCCGCCGGCAGACCAGCTTCGCCGGCGTGGAGGTCCTGCCGGTCACCGAGCAGACCGACCACATCGACATCCCCGAGAACGAGGTGCGGGTCGACGTCTACCGCTCCTCCGGCCCGGGCGGGCAGAGCGTCAACACCACCGACTCGGCCGTGCGGCTCACCCACATCCCGACCGGCATCGTGGTCACCTGCCAGAACGAGAAGTCCCAGCTGCAGAACAAGGCGTCCGCGCTGCGGGTGCTCCAGGCCCGGCTGCTGGAGCGCAAGCGGCAGGAGGAGCAGGCCAAGCTGGACGGCCTGAAGACCGACGCCGCCGGCTCGTGGGGCGACCAGATGCGGTCGTACGTGCTGCACCCTTATCAGATGGTGAAGGATCTCAGAACCGAGCAGGAGACGGGCAATCCGAGCGCGGTCTTCGACGGTGAGCTGGACAGCTTCATCGAGGCCGGCATCCGCTGGCGCAAGCAGCGTCAGCTCGCCGGCGACGCTGCGTGATCACCCGTGGGCGGAGCGCGTCGTCGATCTCCTGCTAACCGGGCGTTTTGACGACGCGCCCCGCATCACGGGGGCGCGGGGCTTGGCTCATCGATTACACCGCGTAGACTCACCACCCGTGATTCAGCTTGAGCAAGTGACGAAGACGTACCCGAAGGCGTCCCGGCCTTCGCTCGACAACGTGTCCGTCTCGATCGAGAAGGGCGAGTTCGTCTTCTTCATCGGCCCATCCGGCTCCGGCAAGTCCACCATCATCAAGCTGCTGCTGCACGAGGTGACCCCGAACAAGGGGCGCGTCATCGTGAACAGCAAGGACGTGACCTCGATGCGGTCGTGGAAGCGCCCCCACTTCCGGCGTTCCATCGGCTGTGTCTTCCAGGACTTCCGGCTGCTGCCGAACCGCACCGCGTACGAGAACGTGGCGTTCGCCCTTGAGGTGATCGGCAAGACCAAGGCGGTCGCCCGCCGGGTCGTGCCCGAGGTGCTGGAGCTGGTCGGGCTCGGTGGCAAGGAGCACCGCTACCCGCACGAGCTCTCCGGTGGTGAGCAGCAGCGGGTGGCCGTGGCGCGGGCGTTCGTGAACCGCCCGCTGATCCTGCTCGCGGACGAGCCGACCGGAAACCTCGACCCGGACACGTCCATCGAGATCATGCGCCTGCTGGACCGGATCAACCGCACCGGTACGACGGTCGTGATGGTCACGCACGACTCGAACATCGTGAACCAGATGCGCCGCCGGGTCGTCGAGATCGAGAGCGGCCGCATCGTGCGTGACCAGGCCCGCGGCGTCTACGGGTGAGCCGGCGCTCCACCCCTGTGCAGCCTGACGACGAACACCTCACGCCGGAGACCCGGAGGAATTCCCGATGCGCGTGAAATACGTCCTGTCCGAGGTACTGGTCGGACTGTGGCGCAACGTCACCATGACCATCGCGATGATCATTACGTTGGCCGTGTCGTTGACCATGCTCGGTGTCAGTGGCCTGGTGTACAGCAAGGTCGACGACATGAAGGACCTGTACTACAAGAACATTCAGGTCTCGATCTTCCTGAAGAGCGACGTCACCGACCAGCAGCGCACCGACCTGGAGACGAAGCTCAAGAGTGACTCCCTGGTGAAGGAGGTCCTCTACGTCAACAAGGACGAGGCGTACAAGCGCTTCCAGGAGATGTACCAGGACGCGCCGGACCTGGTGACCGCCGTGAAGCCGGACCAGCTGCCCGAGTCGTTCCGGCTCACGCTGGTCAACCCCGAGCAGTACAAGAGCATCTACGACCAGTACAAGGACACTGAGGGCGTCGACGAGATCGTCGACCAGAGCCGGCTGCTGGACAAGATCTTCGACCTCTTCACCGCCGGCCAGAACATCGCCCTGGCCGGGGCGATCGCGATGGCCATCGCCGCCCTGCTGCTGGTCGCCAACACCATCCAGGTGGCCGCGTACAGCAAGCGGCGCGAGGTGGCGGTCATGAAGCTGGTCGGCGCGTCCAACTGGTTCATCCAGGCGCCGTTCGTCCTGGAGGCCGTGGTCGCCGGTCTGATCGGTTCGTTCCTCGGCCTGGGTGCGTTGATCGCCTTGAAGTTCTTCCTGTTCGACGGCTCCCTGAGCGCGCTGCAGGGCCTCTTCTCCCCGGTGACCTGGAGCGACATCTTCCTGATGTTCCCGATCATGGCGGGCGTCGGCGCGCTGGTCAGCGCCGTCACCGGCTGGACTACCCTCCGGTTCTACCTGCGCGTCTAGTCGCCTACCGGGTCTGCCGGCGACAGCCGAGGGCCCCCCGGCGCGGAATAATCCGCGCCGGGGGGCCCTTGTCGTTCGGGTAGCATGATCTCCGCTTCCGGCCCGCCGTCCGGGCCGGGGCGGGTATCGCACGAGGGGAGGGGCACCGATGCCACGGGAGAAGGGGCGCAAGGTCGTCGCCTCCAACAAGAAGGCGCGGCACGACTACGCCATCCTCGACACGTACGAGGCGGGCATGTCGCTGACCGGCACCGAGGTGAAGTCGCTGCGGGCGGGGCGGGCGTCGCTGGTCGACGCGTTCGCACAGGAGCGCGACGGCGAGCTGTTCCTGCACGGCATGCACATCCCGGAGTACACGCAGGGCACCTGGACCAACCACGAGCCCCGGCGCACCCGGAAGCTGCTGCTCAAGCGGCTGGAGATCGACCGCCTGATCGGCAAGACCCGCGAGGGCGGCCTCACCATGGTCCCGTTGCAGGTCTACTTCTCCGACGGTTGGGCCAAGGTGGAGATCGCCCTGGCGAAGGGCAAGAAGACGTACGACAAGCGCCAGGACCTGGCCAAGCGGGACGCGGAACGGGAGATCGCCCGGGCCGCGGGCCGGCGCGGCAAGGGCATGGACGACTGATACGTCCCGTTTGTCCGTCTCGGCGCGCCGGGGCGGGGCTCGGGGATGAATCCCGTTGCGGCAGGCGTTAGTCTTGGTGGTGCCGCCACACCGGCGGCCCGTCGAGGGGGTGACTGGTTTCGACTTCGTACGTTGCGGCAGGGGAAGCGAGCCGAGGAAGCCGACGTCGTCTCGAGAATCGGTCGTCGGAAACCAATAAGCGCCAAGAACAATCGCGCTGACTTCGCTCTCGCCGCCTGAGGCGAGTAGCTAAGTCTGTCGGCCTGGGAACGCCTTCGTCCCAGTAGCCGGCATCAGCTAGAAGGCTGGCCAACCGGACCCGGTCGCGGGGTCCGTGCGGCGAGATCAATCAGCGACTGGGCCCGTCACACCAACTTGCTCGCGTGAGCGGTGGGGCCGAGTAGAGGCACAGCGAGCTGCGCTCGGAGAAGCCCTGACAAACCGGCGAAGGACCCGGGTTCGATTCCCGGCACCTCCACCACCTGGCGATGCGCCCCGGCCACCCGGCCGGGGCGCATCGTCGTATCCGGGGCCGGAACCGCAGGCCGCGCGGGCGCGTCGTAGCGGTATGCGTCGAGTTCTCGCCCTGCTGGGGCTGCCCCTGTTGGTCGTCGCGGCCGGCTGCGCGCCGGCCGGTTCCGAGCCGTCCACCGGCGGCGGCCCCGCCGGCAGCGCCGACCAGCGCTTCGCGGGGTTCGGGCAGCGGGCCGACGAGGTCGCCGGGGCGTGGCGGCCGGGTGCCGTCTGGACCGGCGGCTACCTGCCGCTGCAGGAGCCCACCGTGCTGCTCGGCGACCCCGGGTTCAGCGCCGACACCGAGCAGGCGTTCCGCAACGGCTGGTACCGCGAGCAGATCGAGGTGCCCACCGCCCGGCCGGCCGACGGTGCGATCCGCTTCCCCGACGGGACGCTCACCGTGAAGCTGCTCAGCGCCGCCGAGGCGTACCGGCAGCTCGACCAGGGGGACCCGCCGCCGTGCGAGGGACGGCCGAGGGGCCCCGGCCGGCCGGCGAAGCCCGGCTCCGGCCCGGTCGTGGAGCCGGGACCCGACGGCCCGACCGTCGGGGAGGGACCGTACGGCCACAGCGTCGGCCCGAACGACCCGGCCAGCAGCGCGCCGTCGTCGGCCTGCGTGCCGCTCACCGTCACCGCCGTGACGCTCGGCACCGCGCCGGTGCGCACGAGCCGGGGCGAGGCGCAGGTGCCGGCGTGGCTGTTCACCGTCGACGAGTTGACCACGAAGGTGGCCCGGCTCGCCGTAGCCGACCCCGCCGCCCCGCCCGATCCGGTCGCTCCGACGGGCCGGGCACCCGACGGGGTGGTCAGCGCGCAGGACCTGCGGTCCGTCGACGGGGCGAAGCTGACCTGGCGGGTCGGCGTGGGCGCCTGCGACACCGGGATCACCCCGCTCGTGCAGGAACGCGACGACGTGGTGGTGGTCGGCGGCGGGGTCGTCCGGGGCACCGGCATGTGCGTCGACCTGCTCAAGCTGGAGCCGGTCACCGCCACCCTCAAGGCGCCGTTGGGCAACCGGCCGGTGCTCGACGTGGTCACCGGCGCGCCGCTGGTCCTGCGCCCCTGAGCGCGGCCCGAGGAACACGTGGCGGCCCCCGAGGGTGCAGCGCGGCCCCGAAGGCGCTCAGAGCAGCTTCGGGACCTCGGTGCTGATCGGCACCGGCAGCACGGTGGGCCGGTCCGCCGCCAGGGCCGCGCCCAACGCGTCGCCCAGCCCGTCCAGCTCCTCGACGACCGTGGCGGCGCAGCCGTACCCCCGGGCCACGGCGACGACGTCGAGGCCGGGCAGGTCCAGGCCGGGCACCCCGGGGGTGTGCTTCAGCTCGGCGAACGCCTTGAGGATCGCGTACTGCTGGTTGACCGGGACCACGACGGCCAGCGGCAGGCGCAGCCGCGCGGCCGTCCACAGCGCCTGCACGGAATAGTGGAACGACCCGTCGCCGATCACCGCGACCACCGGCCGGCCCCGCCCGGTGTCCCGCTCGGCGAGCGCGATCCCGACCGCCGCCGGCAGCCCGAACCCGAGGCCGCCGCTGGCCATCGTGAAGTACGACCCGGGGCGGGTGACCGGCAGCCGGCGGCGCAGCGCGGCCAGGTTGGACGGTGACTCCTGCACGAGCACCCCGTCGGGCGGCCAGTGCCGGGCCAGGGCGGCGAACAGCGCGTCGGGGCTCACCGGCGGGCCCGCGTCGGGCGGCCCCGGGGCCGGCCGGGGCGGCGGGGGCGGTCGATCGGTCGCCGGGAGCAGCTCGACCAGGGCGGCCAGGGCCAGGCCCGGGTCGGCGAGCAGGCCGTCGCCGACCGGGGCGCGGGCCGTCTCGTCGGGGTCGTCGGTGACGTGCAGCAGGCGGGTGCCGGCGGGCAGGTAGTCGCCCGGCACGTGCGGGTAGTAGCGGAACACGGGCGCGCCGACCACCAGCACCGTGTCGTGGCCGGCCAGCGCCTCGGCCAGGGGCCCGATCGCGTACGGCAGCACGCCCCGGTAGTGCGGGTGGTCCTCGGGGAACGGGGTCCGCTCGGGGGCGGGCGCGGCCCAGACCGGGGCGGCCAGCCGCTCGGCCAGCGCCACCGCCGCCGGCCACGCCCCGGCCCGGTCGACCGCCCCGCCGAGCACCAGCGCGGGGCTGCGGCTGGCGGCCACCTGGGCGGCGAACTCCCGCAGCCGGGCCGGGTCGGGGGCGTACCGGGTGGCCACGGTGCGCACCTCGGGCGGCCCGTCCGCCGGCCGGGCCCAGTCGTCCAGCGGCAGGGAGAGGAAGACCGGGCCGGCGGGCGGCTGCACCGCCGTGGCGTACGCCCGCATGAACGCCGCCGGGATGTCCTGCGCGCGGGCCGGCTCGTGGCTCCACTTGACGTACGGCTGGGTCAGCTCGGCCGCCCGGGGGCTGGCCAGCCGGGGCTCCAGCAGCAGCATCTCCCGGCTCTGCTGACCGGCCGAGACGATCAGCGGGGTCTTGTTGTGCCAGGCGGTGACGAGGTTGCCCATGCCGTTGCCGGTGCCCGGCGCGGTGTGCAGGTTGACGTGGGCGGGGCGGCCGGTGGCCTGGGCGTACCCGTCGGCCATGGCGACGGCGGACGCCTCGTGCAGGGCGTGGACGTACCGGAAGTCGGCGGGGAAGTCCTGGAGGAAGGGCTCCTCCGTCGAGCCGGGGTTGCCGAACACGGTGGTCATGCCCAGCGCCCGCAGCAGCTCGTACGTCGTCTCGCGGACCGTTGCCACCCGCCGAATCTATCGGGAAAAGCCCCACCTACCGGGCGATTCGCCCTCCCGTGAGCCCGGCCGGGCTCACGGGAGGGCGAAGGGCAGCTTGATCCCGTCCAGCGCCCGCCCGCACGGGCAGTCCCGCCCGGCCGGCAGGGCGGCGACGGCGTCCAGCAGCACCCCGCGCAGCCGGTCGGTGTTCTCGGCGAAGACCCGGAAGACCTCCTCCTGGGTGACCGACTCGCCCGCCTCCACCCCCGCGTCGAGGTCGGTGACCAGCGCGATCGGGGTGTAGCAGAGGGCCAGCTCGCGGGCGAGCACCGCCTCCGGGTGCCCCGTCATGTTGACCACTGCCCCGCCGATCGCGGTGAACCAGCGCGACTCCGCCCGGGTGGAGAAGCGCGGCCCCTCCACGACCACCATCGTCCCGCCGTCGACGGCCGGCACGCCGCGGCCCGCCGCCGCGCCCAGCAGCGTCCGCCGCCCCACCGGGCAGTACGGGTCGCCGAAGGCCACGTGCACCGCGCCCCGGTCGTAGTAGGTCTGCACCCGCCCGCTGGTGCGGTCGATCAACTGGTCCGGCACCACGAACGTGCCCGGCCCCAGCTCGGGGCGGAGCCCGCCGACCGCGCACGGGGCGAGGACCTGCCGCACCCCGAGCGCCCGCAGCGCCCACAGGTTCGCCCGGTACGGGATCAGGTGCGGCGGGTGCCGGTGGTCGCGCCCGTGCCGGGGCAGGAACGCCACCCGCCGGCCGCCCACCTCGGCGATCGTGACCGGGTCCGATGGCTCGCCGTACGGCGTCTGGACCCGGTGCTCGGTCGCGCCCTCCAGCAGGGCGTAGAGCCCCGAACCGCCGATGACCGCGATGTCCGCCGTCGGACCCATCGTCGCCCCCTTCGATCCCACTCGATCACCCACCGGTCAGACCTTAGCCAGCGCCCCGGGCGCAGGCTATGGTGCCAGGCATGGCGTTGACAGCACGGATGAGCCCGGCGTCCCGTGCCGACCGGGTCGGGCAGGCCACCCCCCATGCCGGCCACGACGTCGGTTCCGCCCGGCCCGGCGGCGTCGTCGTCCCGGGGTGCCTTCTCCGCGTCCCGGCGCGCGGCTGACGGATGTCCGACATGCAGGGAGAGGACCAGGCGATCGGCGGGCGGGCGATGGACTCGATGACCGGACGGCTGCTGGTCGCGACCCCCACGCTCAAGGACCCGAACTTCGACCGCACGGTGGTGCTGCTCGTGGCCCACGAGCCGGGCGGCGCGCTCGGCGTGGTGCTCAACCGGGCCACGGAGGTGCCGGTCGCCGACGTCCTCGGCGACTGGAGCGACCTGGCGCGGGAGCCGGCGGTGCTGTTCGAGGGCGGTCCCGTCCAACCCGACTCGGCCATCTGCCTGGCCCGGATGCGCAACCCCGTCAAGCGGCTGCGGGGCTTCCACCAGGTCTCCGGCGCGGTGGGCACGATCGACCTCTCCGTGGACCCGGAGCGGATGCGGGAGAGCATCGGCGGCATCCGGGTCTTCGCCGGCTACTCGGGCTGGGGCGCGGGCCAGCTGGAGCAGGAGATCGAGGACGGGTCCTGGTTCGTCCTGGACGCGCTGCCCGGCGACGCGTTCGTCGACCGCCCCGACGACCTGTGGCCGATGGTGCTGCGTCGGCAGGGCGGGATGATGGCCGCCGTCGCCCACTTCCCGCCCGACGTGGCGCTCAACTGACGCGCGCGGGGGAGGGGCCCCGCGAGATGACCATGCGGGCGGGCGTGTGTATAGTTCTCTCCGTGCCCGGGACACCGGGGGCGAGCAGCAAGGGGCCGTGGCGCAGCTGGTAGCGCACCACACTGGCAGTGTGGGGGTCAGGGGTTCGAGTCCCCTCGGCTCCACCCTTGAATGGCAGGTCAGCGGCGCAGCCTATTAGGCTGTGCCGCTTTCTTTTCTTCCCGCCAGGGCATGAGCAGTCTGCATGCATAATGAATGCATGGTCGCTCTCCAGATTCGGGACGTGCCGGAAGACGTGCGAGACGCCTTGGCGGCCCAGGCCAGGGCACGCGGGCAGTCACTCCAGGCGTTCCTGCTCGAATTGGTGGAGACGCAGGCCCGGCGTCTGCGTAACACCGCAGTCCTCGATCGCTTCGCTGGTCGGTCGGATGGTGCTCGTTCCCTGCCGGGAGAGAGCGCCGACGAGCTGACCGGCCAACGGGAACAACGCGGACCGTGGGGCAGTGCCGCGTGATCGTCGTGGACGCGTCGGCCCTGGCCGATGCCCTGGTGGACGACGGGCCGGTAGGCGATGCGGCCCGGGCGGCACTGGCGGCGGATCCGCACTGGGCCGCGCCTGGCCATCTTCTGGTCGAGGTCGTGTCGGTGATCCGGGGCAAGGTCCTCGGCGGGAAGCTCGGCCTGGCCCGCGCCCAGGAGGCCGTCGACGCCTTGCCCACGCTGATCATCGATGAGATCGGCCTTTCGTCGCTGCTCGACCGGATGTGGCAGTTGCGGGTCAATGTCACCGCCTACGACGCCGCGTATGTCGCCGCGGCGGAATTGATGGCCTGTCCGCTGGTGACCGGTGACGGCCGGCTCGCCAAGGCCGGCGGCGTCCGTTGCGAGATCAGGCTGCTCACCGCCACCTGACCCGGTGCCCCGAGCGTCGTCGACCAGCCAGCGGTGCCCGGGGCGGTGCCGTGGACCGCCCCGGGCTGTCCGTGCCGGTCAGCCCTCGACGTAGCGGTCGGCGACCTCCAGCGCCTCGTCGAGGATGTCCAGCCCCCGCTGGGCGTCCTGCTCGGAGATGACGCAGGGCGGCACCACGTGCACCCGGTTGAAGTGGGTGAACGGCCACAGGCCCCGCCGGCGGCAGGCCGCCGCCAGCTCGTTCATCGGCGCGGCCTGGGCCGGGGTGGGGGCGAACGGCACCAGCATCTCCCGGGTCCGCCGGTCCCGGACCAGCTCCACCGCCCAGAACGCGCCGAGCCCCCGCACCTCGCCGACGCTCGGATGCGACTCGGCCATCTTGCGCAGCCGGGGGCCCAGGACGTGCTCGCCGAGCCAGGCGGCGTGCTCGACGATCCCCTCGTCCTCCATGGCCCGGATCGTCGCCACGGCGGCGGCGCAGGCCAGCGGGTGACCGGAGTAGGTCAGGCCGCCGGGGTACGGGCGGTCGGCGAACTCCGCGGCGACCCGGTCGGAGATGATCACGCCGCCGAGCGGGACGTATCCGGAGTTGACGCCCTTGGCGAAGGTGATCAGGTCGGGCACGACGCCCCAGTTGTCCACCCCGAACCACGTCCCGGTCCGGCCGAAGCCGGTCATCACCTCGTCGGTGATCAGCAGGATGCCGTACCGGTCGCAGATGGCCCGGACGCCGGGCAGGTAGCCGTCCGGGGGCACCAGGATGCCGTTGGTGCCGACGATGGTCTCGATCAGCACGGCGGCGATGGTCGTCGGCCCCTCGAACTGGATGACCTGCTCCAGGTGCTCCAGCGCCCGCGCGCACTCCTGCTCGGCGGTCTCGGCGTGGAACGCCGACCGGTACGGGTACGGCCCGAAGAAGCGGACCACCCCGGCCGTGCCGGTGTCGGTGGGCCACCGGCGCGGGTCGCCGGTCAGGTGCATCGCCGTGTGCGTGGCGCCGTGGTACGACCGGTAGGCGCTGAGCACCTTGGGTCGCCCGGTCACCAGCCGGGCCATCCGCACCGCGTGCTCGTTGGACTCCGTGCCACCGTTGGTGAAGAACACCCGGTTCAGGTCGCCCGGCGCGTGCTCGGCGATCAGCCGGGCCGCTTCGGAGCGCTGGTCGTTGGCGAAGTGCGGGGCGATGGTGCACAGCCGGGCGGCCTGCCGCTGGATCGCCTCGACCACCCGGGGGTGGGCGTGGCCGATGTTGAGGTTGACGAACTGCGACGAGAAGTCCAGGTAGCGGTTGCCGTCGTAGTCCCAGAAGTGCACGCCCTCCCCGCCGGCCACCGGCAGGGGGTCGATGTGCGCCTGCGCCGACCAGGAGTGGAAGACGTGGGCCCGGTCGGCCGCCCGGACGGCTGCCGCCGCGCCCGGGTCCGGCTGCTGGTTCGGAGAGTGCATCGTGCTGTCCTTTCGGGCTTTCGGGCTTCGGGAGGGCTTTCGGGTGCGGGATTCGGGGGAGGGCGATAGACGGGCGGGGCACTCAGGCCGGCACCGGGAACGCCCGCTCGTGGTGCAGGAAGTAGTCGATGTCGGCGCTGACCGTCTCGATGAACCGGCCGGGGTCGCCCGCCCCGTGGCGCAGCAGGTCGGCGTTGCGCCGCCGCACCTCGGCGGAGAAGGGCAGGTTGCCGGCCTCCCGGTAGCGGATCGCCCCGGTGCGGTCCCGGCCGGGGACGACCTCCGACCGGGCGTGGACGCTGGCGCTGAACGGCACGTCGAGCCGGCCGGCGTCGAACGCCGCCACGATCGCGCCGGCCAGGTCGTCGCCGTCGAGCACCGGATCGACCAGCTCGGCGACCTCGCGCTGCAGCCAGTGCATCTCCTCGGCGACCCGGTCGGTGTCGAGGCGGACGAAGTCGAGCAGCGCGGAGCCGCCGAGCAGGGTGGTGTGGATGCCGGTCGCGTTGGCGGCGGCGTCCGGGATCCCGTACGCCTCCTGGTTGGTCTTGTTGATCACCTTGTCGGCGCCGCCGAGCCGGGCGACCAGGCCGCCGTAGAGGACGAGCGCGTCGGCGGCCCGGCGGTCGCGCGGGAAGACGCCCATGAACTCGTGCAGCACCGGGTAGACCTCGACGTCCGCCGGCAGGTACCGCGCGGCCAGCTCACGGATCGACCGCAGAGCGGCGACGTCCTGGTGCACCTCCCCGCCCTGCGGGTAGGCGATCGACAGGCAGCGCACCCCCTGCGCCACGGCGGCGCGGGCCTCCAGCAGGGTGACCGCGAGGCTGGTCGACGGCGGCACCAGCACGGCGGTGAGCGTGCCGAACAGCTCCCGGTCGACGAGCACGCCCGCCTCGGCGAGCCGGCCGCAGACCGCGTCGACCTGCCGCCAGCACTCCAGCGACGTGGCCAGCGGGACGTCCTTGCAGTACGGGATGTTGTAGCCGATCCCGCCGCCCTCGAAGGAGGTGAAGCCGGCGGCGAGCGACACGGCGAACAGGTCCCGGGGGTCGGGCGAGCCGTGCCGGATCTCCAGCGGCACGTCGACGGTGGCGACCAGCTCCCGGCCGCGTTGCCAGCCGTGCGCCACCAGGGGATAGCCGTTGAGGTCGGCGGGGTTCTCCCGCAGCACCCGGGCGGCGTGGTCGAACTGCCGCAGCCGGGTGAACGAGTCGATCGTCACGGTCAGCATGCCCGGGCCGGCGGGCGCGAGCGAGCGCAGCAGCTCGATCATCGCGTCGTGCGACCCGACGCCGCAGCGGGGCTGCACGATCGGTCGGCCGGCGCGCCGGGCCGCCCGCAGCGCCGCCACGGCGGTCGGCGCCCCGCTGTCGCGCAGGTGTGCCACGGTCTCCGTCCAGGACGGCAGGCCGTCGACGGTGGTGTCCGCCAGGTGCAGGTCGGCCCAGTCAGCCACGGCTGCCCACCGCCGTCCGGGGCTCCCGCTGGCCGGCCGCCCGCGTGCCGGTGCCCTGGTGGGCGGCCCGGGTGCCGGCGCCCTGCAGGTGAGCCGCCCGCGTGCCGGTCCTGGACCGGGCGTTGCGCTTCTTCGCGCGCCGGGTCGCGCCGGGCGCGGACGCGCGCAGCAGGTCCAGCACCAGCGGCAGCTCGTAGGGGTTCTCCAGGATGTGGTCGACGCCGAGGGCCCGCAGCCGGTCGTGCACGTCGTCGGCCTTGTGGCTGCCGACCGAGAGGTTCCCGCCGAGGACCACCGGGCGGGCGAGCCGTCCGGCGGCCCGCAGCGCCGGCAGGTCCCGCAGGTCCGCGTACGCGTGCCCGTTGAGGCTGCCGATGATGACCGCCTCCGCCTCGGGGTGCGCGTCGACGGCGTCGGCGAACTCGGTCAGCGGCGTGCAGACGCCGAGGTTGACCACGTCGAAGCCGTGCTCGCGCAGGTGCATCGCGATCAGGTGGTTGGCCACGGCGTGCGCGTCGCTGCCCGCCACGCCGAGGATGACGAGGTGTCGCGTGGTGTCCATGATGCTCCCGTCCGGGCCGTCGGGCCCTCGTGTCGTGGGTGGTGGGCGGCGGGGCCGCGCCGGCCCCGCCGCGCGGCCGGTCAGTCGTCGAAGGCGGCGAACAGCTCGCGGTCGCTGGTCTCCGCGAGGCGCTGTGGGTCGAACTCGTCCGGGTCGGCCTCGGCCAGCGAGTCGAAGACCAGGTTGATCGCGGGGATCAGGCCCCAGATCTCCCGGTACGGGGGCCAGCCCCGGTGCCCGCCGTCGATGTCGGCCTGCCGGGCGAAGATGTAGTTGGCCCAGTCCCGGCTCATCGGGCGGCGGTGGTGGAAGTCGTGGCAGACGGTGTCGCCGGTGAGCACCAGGTAGCGGGAGGGGAAGTGGACCAGCAGCATCCGGGTCCACCAGCGGGCCCAGGCGCGCACCGCGGGCCCGCCCCGCAGGGAGCTCGCCGGGGCGGGCTCGCCGATGAAGATGGCGTTGGTGAGGCTGGCGAAGTACGCCTTGCCCCGGCGCTGGGTCTGCCAGGGGGCCGGGAACGTGTGCTTGACGCAGAGCCGCAGGGTGTTGCTGATCTGGAAGAACACGGTCATCGGCAGCACCCAGCCGACCAGCACCAGGGGCCAGGCGTGGGCGACCGTGGCGAGCGCGGCGACGGTGGCGTACCCCGTGGCGGTGACGGCCCGTTCGGTGCGGCTGGCGGCGTGGCTGTAGGAGCGGATCCGGGCCCAGAGGAACCGGGCGTGGAACACCGGCGAGGCGAGCCGGCCCAGCACCCGCCGCCACATCTGCCGGCGGGTCATCCCGGGGCGCAGCCGCAGGCTGACCAGGAACGCCTGCACAGTGGGGTCGCGCAGCGTCATGTGGTGCAGCGCGTGGTGGTCGGCCACGTGCTCGGCGCTGTAGCGCTCGAAGTGCTGCACCATCAGCACCCCGGCGACGATCTTGCCGAGGATCTGATCCGGGCGTTTGCGGGCCCACATGTTGCGGTGGGCGCACTGGTGGAACACCATCATGCGCAGGTTGCGCGCGCCGTGCAGGGTGCTCGCCCAGCCGGGCACGAGCAGCGCGAGCCACCAGCCCGACAGGGCCAGGGCGACCCCGGTGGCCGCCAGGCCGACGCCGACGGACCCGGTCGCGGTGACCAGGTGGACGGTCGGGGTCAGCCGCAGCGGCCGCTGCCCCGTGTGCGGCCGGCCGGTGAGGAAGGTCAGCGGGAGCTGGGCGAAGCCGGGCAGCCGCCGCATCGAGTCGCGGACGCTGTTGTCGGCCGAGTCGCGCGTGTCCCGCTCGGCGACCGTCAGCCGGCCGGGCCGCTGGTCGGCCCCCGCCGGCCCGCCGGCCCGGGTTCCAGGGCGGCGGGGCGCGGTGACGGTCGGCTGGTGCGGTTCGCCGGTGGCGGTGCGGGTGCGGTGCGGCGCGGTGCCGGCGGGCCCGTGCGGTTGCGTGGCGACGGTGCGCTGCGGCGCGGTGACGACGGCACCGTCCGGGTCGGCGGGCCGCGCAGAGGCGTCGATGGTAGTCATTTCTCCCCTGTTTCTCTCTGCTCGGGGCGGCGGGAGGGCCCGCCGCGCTAGCGGCTCGCCCGCGCCGACCGCTCCAGGTCGGCGGCGGTGGCGAGGATGTCGTCGATGACGCGGTCCAACTCGTCGGTGGTCGTGGCTGGGTTGAGCAGCATCAGCTTGAGGAAGACCGGGCACGACCCGTCGGGCCGGCGCACCCGGGTGCGGGCCAGCAGCGTGACGCCCCGGGTCATGAGCTGCCGCCGCAGCTCGCCGTTGAAGGCGTCGGCGTCGCCGTCGTGGCGGTAGCGCAGCAGCACCGTGCTCATGGACGGCCGGGCGGCCAGCTCCAGGGCCGGCTCCGCCTCGACCCGGTCGGCGGCGTGGAGGGCGAGGTCGTGGCAGCCGTCCACCATCGCGGCCATCCCGTCGCGGCCCAGCGCGTTCATCGTGACGGCGATCTTGAAGGCTTCCGCGCGGCGGGTCGCCTGCACCGAGTTGCCGTACAGGCCGATGAAGCCGGCCTCGGCGTCGTCGTCGGCGTTCAGCGTGGTGGTCTGCTGCGCCAGCGGCGTCATGACGCTCGCGTCGCGCACCAGGAAGATGCCGGAGGTGGCCGACGTCCAGCCGAACTTGTGCAGGTCGAGCGTCACCGAGTCGGCCTCGGCGATGCCGTCCAGCCGGGGGCGCAGCCGGGGGGAGAACAGGGCCCCGCCGCCGTACGCGGCGTCGGCGTGCAGCCACACGCCGTGCCGGCGGGTCACCTCCGCCAGCGCCGCCACGTCGTCGACCCAGCCCTGGTCGGTCGCGCCGACACAGGCGATCGCCGCCACCGGGACCACGTCCTCCGGCAGGCCCGCCAGCGTGCGCTCCAGCTCCTCCGGCAGGAGCCGCCCCAGCTCGTCGGACGGCACCCGGACGATCATGTCCTCGCCCAGGCCGACCATGCCCACCGCCCGGCCGATGGAGAAGTGGGTGGCGTCGGTGGCCAGCACCACCGGCCGCTTGTCGAGCCCCGTGAGGCCCTGCGCGAAGGGCCGCCACCCGCACCGCTGCGCCAGCACCCGGTCGCGGGCCGCCAGCACGGCCATCAGGTTGGAGATGCTGCCGCCCGCGGTGATGGTGCCGCCCGCGTCCGGTCCGTAGCCGACCAGCTCGCCCAGCTCGCGGATGACGTAGCGCTCCAGTTCGAGGGCGTACGGGCCGCTCTCCCAGGCGTGCAGGGACTGGTTCAGGATGCCCACCACCAGCTCGGCGGCGGCGGCGACCGGGGTGGGCGGGCACTGCATGCGGGCCACCGCGGCCGGGTGGCTGACGTCGACCGACCAGGTGGCGTAGTCGCGCACGAACCGGCGGAACGTCTCCAGGGGATAGCCCGGCTCCGCTGGCAGCAGCGGCCCGCCGAGGGAACGCCGGGCGGCCTCCCGCACCGCCGCCGGACCACCGGCGGTCACCGGGCCGGGCCGGTCCAGGGTCACCTCCCGCAGGGTCTCCAGCGCCACCGCAGTCAGCGCCTGCACGTGGTCCAGCCCTGCGAGGCTGCCGGCCGGCGGCAGCACGGCGTCCACCACCTGACGGGCGGCCGAACCGTCCGCGACCGTCTCCATCGGGGTGCTCTCTTGCATGATCGTCACTGCGGTCTCCTCGACTCCGGCTCCGTTCGCCACGTCGGCGGTGGCGGCTGACGTCGGAGGAAATCCCCGGCTGCCCTTCGGCCGGCTATGGTCCGGCTATCCGGCGGGCGGGGCGGCGCGGCCCGCAGATCGGTTAGCCCGGGAATAGGACTTCGATAGCCGGCCGGGGACACAGGTGACAGACGCGATCCGCACCCATCCCCGTGGAGGTAACCGATGATCCGCCTGCTGCTGGCGACGACTACCGCCGTCCTCGCCGTCGCGGTGCCCGCCGGTCACGGCACCGCCGCGACACCCGACCTGGTGCCGGAGACCGGCTGGGGCGCCCCGGCCGGGGACACCGTCGCACCGATGGACGAGACCGGCTGGGGAGCGCCGCCCGCCCACCAACCACGGCGGTGAGACCGCACGGGCCCGCCCGGTGAGACGGGCGGGCCCGTGCGGTGGGGCCGGGGCGGGGCCGCCGGTGGGACGGGGGCGGCCCCGCCCCGTGCCGGGTCTACCCGGACACGTCCGCCAGGGCGCGCAGCGCGCGGGCGTGCCACACCCGCGCCTGCAACTCTCCGAAGATGTCCGCCGCCCGGCGAAGCTGGTCCGCCGCCTCCGCCCGGTCCCGGTCGGGCAACTGGGACAGCTCGTACAGCGCCTGCGCCTCCACCACCCGCTCGACGACCTGACCGGCGATCTGCCGGGCCCGGGTCAGCATCGCCCGCGCCTTCGCGAGCCGCCCGTCGCGGCCGTACACGACACCGAGACCGTGCAGGGCGTACGCCTCGCCCGTGCGGTCGGAGGCGGCCCGCACGATGTCGAGCGTGCCCTGGAACGACTCCTCGGCGCGGCGCAGCTCGCCGGAGCGCAGATACAGCTCCCCGAGCCGGTGCAGCACCTGCGCCTCGACCCGCCGGGCCCCCGCGTCCCGGCAGATGGTGAGCGCCTCGCCCAACAGGGCCTGTGCGGCGGCCGGATCGCCCTGCTCCAGCCGGATCCCCGCGATGCTCACCAGCACGTGCGCCCGGCCCACCAGGTCACCGACCGAGCCCAGCCCGGCCAGCGCCGCCTCGTACCCGCGCAGGGCCGCCCGGTCGTCGCCGCGCAGCCGGTTGAGGTAGGCGAGGTTGCGTTCCACCAGCGCCACCCCGTGCCGCTCGCCGAGGGGACGCAGGATCCGCAGCGCGGCGGTGAACATCCGCTCGGCCTGCCCCGGGTCCCGCAGGAACATGTGCATCGCGCCGAGGGAGTGCAGCGTTATCCCCTCACCGCGCCGGTTGCCGCTGCGCCGGGTCGCCGACAGGGCGAGGTCGGCGGTCTCCGCCCACTCGTCGAAGTAGCTGCGGGCCTCGAAGAGCGTCACGAGGGTGAACGCCAGATCCCAGCACAGCTCGTCGAGGCCGAGGGCGTCGGCCTGCCGCACGGCGGAGACCAGGTTGCGCCGCTCCAGCTCCAGCCAGTCCATCGGCCGGCCGAGCAGCCCGTCGGTGACCGTACGCGGCACCGGCCAGCGGGCGGCGGTGCCGTGCACAATGGTGAAGTCGCCCCCGTACTCCCGGCGGTGTGCCTCCTCGGCCACGGCGAGCCAGGCGCCGAGCACGTGCCGCACCAGCGACCCGCGCTCCTGCGCCGGCTCCTCGGCCAGGAGGCGCTCGCGGGCGAAGACCCGGACGAGGTCGTGCAGCCGGTAGCGGGTCGAGCCGCTCTGCGGGTGGCCGTGCGCCTCCAGCAGCCGCACGTCGACCAGCTGCTCCAGCAGGTCCTCCAGCACCGACGGCGGCTCGTCGAGCAGCGGCGCGGTCACCCACAGCGGAAAGTCCTCGCAGTCGAGCAGCGCCAGCCGCCGCAGCAGCCGCCGGGACCGCTCCGGCAGGCTGTGGTAGCTCAACCCGATGGTGGTGCGGATGCACAGGTCGCGGTGCACCAGCTCGTCGAGGAGCTGGGACTGGTCCCGCAGCCGGTCCACCAGGCGGCTCACCCGCCAGTGCGGCCGGGAGGCCAGGCGGGCACCGGCGATGCGCAGCGCCAGCGGCAGCCACCCGCACAGCCGGGCCAGCTCGTCGGCCTGCAGGGGCTCGGCAGCGATCCGGTCGCCCACGATCTGGTGCAGCAGGGCCACGCTCTGCTCCGGCGTCAGGGCGTCCACGTCGACCTCGTGCGAGCCGGCGAGGGTGCCGAGCCGGGCCCGGCTGGTCACGATGACCGCGCAGCCGGCCGTGTTCGGCAGCAGCGGCGCGACCTGCGTCTCGTCGGCGGCATTGTCCAGCAGGATCAGCACCCGCCGCCCGGCGAGCCGGCTGCGGTATAACCCGATCCGCTCGGTCAGGTTGTCGGGGATCGCCGGGCCGGCCACGCCCAGCGCCCGCAGGAAGCGGTCCAACACCTCCGCCGGGCGCTCCGGGCTGGGCGACGGCCCGCCGAGGTTGGCGTAGAGCTGGCCGTCGGGGAACCGGTCCACCAGCGAATGCGCCACGTGCACGGCCAGGCTGGTCTTGCCCGCCCCGCCCGGGCCCGTGATCACCGCGAGCGGGGCGAACCCCCGGTGCCCCGGGTCGGCCTCGGCGGTCAGCAGGTCGCGGATCTCGCCGACGAGCTTCTGCCGGCCCGTGAAGTCCGCCAGGTCCCCCGGCAGCTGGTGCGGAACGTCCGGACCATGCCCACCCGGCGACGCGGGCCCCGTGGCGGCGACGGACGGCGTGACCGGAGACGCGGCGGGCGCCGCCGGAAGGTCGAGCTGAGGCGCGCGGGACAGGATGGCCCGCTCCAGCCGGCCCAGCTCCGCGCTCGGCTCCATGCCGAGCTCCTCCACGAACAGCGCCCGCGCCCGCCGGTACGCCTTCAGCGCGTCGGCCTGCCGGTCGGCCCGGTAGAGCGCGAGCATGAGGTGGGCGTGCAGCCGTTCCCGCAGCGGATGCCGGGCGATCAGCGCCTCCAGCTCGCCGACCAGCTCGTCGTGGCGGCCGAGCGTCAGCTCCAGCCGGATCCGCTCCTCGACGGCCGCGCCGCGCCGCTCGTCGAGCCCCCGCCGCCACGCCTCGACCGGATCGCCGGGCACGCCGGCCAGGGTCGCGCCGTACCAGAGCGCGTCGGCGGCCCGCAGCCGGGCGACCGCCTCGGCCACCTGGCCCTCGCCGCTGAGGTGTCGGCTCTCGGCGACGAGCAGCTCGAACCGCCCCGCGTCCAGCTCCGTGGGGGCCAACCGCAGCAGGTAGCCGCCGAAGCGGGTCTCCAGGGCATCCTTGCGGCCGACCTCGGCCAGCAGGCGGCGGAGCTGCGACACGCAGATCTGGATCTGGGAGCGGGCGGTGGACGGGGGGCGGCCGTCCCACACCGTGTCGATCAGATCCTCCACCTGCACCGCCCGGCCCCGGTTGGCGGCGAGGATAGCGAGGACCGTGCGGGCGCGGAGCCCGGGAATGTCGAGCCGGCGGTCTTCGTGGGTGATCTCGATTGGCCCAAGGACCCGTAGCTGCACGACCTTCCCCTGACCGTCGCCGAGTGTCCACTCAGGCTAACAGTGGGTACTTGCCGCCGCAGTGGGTGCGTAACCGGCCTCCTCAGCCGACCCGGAGCCGTTGCAGGTGGACCACCGCGCCGATGACCAGCAGGCCGCCCGCGATCTGCACGGCGTTGAGCGACTGGCCGAGCCAGGTCCAGGCGAGGACCGCGCTGAACACCGGCTCCAGGCAGATGTTCACCGCCCCGGCGTGCGGGCCGACCCGGGCCGTGCCCCAGGAGAAGAGCACGAAGGGAGCGAGGGTGCCCAGGATCGCGACGAAGAGCACCCCGGGCAGCAGGTCGTGCCGCCCGACGATCTCCGGCACACCCTGCGGGGCGAAGTAGAGCAGCCAGGCCACACTGGACACGGCGAACGCGTACGTGTTGGCGCGCAGCGCCCCGTACCTGCGGGTGGCCCGGCTGCCCAGCACCGAGAAGGCGGCCACGCCGACGGCGGTGGCGATGCCGAAGCCGACCCCGAGGAGGTTCACCTCGCCCAGCGGCGTGGTGGGCAGCTCCACCACCAGGGCCACCCCGGCGAGGGCGACGACCAGCCCCAGGGCGATCGCGATGCCGAGTCGGCACCGGCCGAGCACCACCAGCCACCCCACCACGAACGCCGGGGCGAGATTCTGCAGCACCATGGCGACCGCGACCGGCAGGTGGCTGATGGCCAGGAACAGGCACGCGTTGGCCACGGCGATCGCCAGGCCGAACGCGACGACCAGCGGCCAGTCGATCGGCTCCGTGCGCCTCGGCGTGCCGGAGCGGCGGCGGGCCAGGGCGAGCAGCAGGCCGAGCCCGGCGAGGCTGATCAGGGTGCGGGCGGCGACCAGCTCGGCGGGGCGCAGCCCGGAGTCGAACAGGTCGCTGGCGACGGTGCCGCCGAAGCCCCACAGCGCGGTGGCGACGCACACGGCGAGCAGCCCGAGCCGCCGCGCGCCGGGGTCGGGTGCCTCCTCGTCGTGGTCAGGGCGGGCGCCCCGCTCGTCGGGGTGGGCCTCCCGCTCGTCGGGGTGGGCCTCCCGCTCGTCGGGGTGGGCCTCCCGCTCGTCGGGGAGGGCGTTCCGCTCGTCGGCGGACGAGGGGTTCAGGTCGGCGGATGCCGTCATGGAGTCACCTCGGCGTGGTCGTCGTGCGTGTCGGACCGGTTGCGGACGGTGGTACCCGGTGCGATGCCGACTGTAACCTCTAAACTGTTTGAGTGGTTACCGACGCGTGGGATGGGACGATGTGGGAGGTGGGACGGTGAAGCGCCAGGAGGCACCCGGCCGGCTGGAGGTCGTCCGGTCCTTCGTCAACACGCTCGACCTGGAGCGCGGTGTCGACGAGATTGACACGGTCCAGGGGCTGGCCGGCTGGATCGGCGCGCGGTTCTCGGCCGAGTTCCCGGGCGTGCCGCCCCGGCCGGACGCCTTACCCTCGCCGGACGGTTCGCCCCGACCTGGTGAGCTGCCCCGGCCTGGTGAGCCGCCCGCGCTGACCGAGGCGGACCGGCGGGCGGCGGTGGAGCTACGCCAGGCGCTGCGCGACACCATCGCTGGTGCTGGTGCTGGGTCCGCCGCCGCATTCGGGCCCCCTGCCCACGCCCCGGCGGCTCTGGACCGGCTCAACCGCGTCGCCGCGCGGCTGCCCGTACACCTGCGGTTCGCCGACGCGGCGACGCCGCAGTTCGTCCCCGAGCGTGCCGGCATCGACGCGGTGCTGGCCGGGCTGCTCGGCGTGGTGGCCGTCGCCGCGCTCGACGGCACCTGGGGTCGGCTGAAGATGTGCCCGGCCGAGGACTGCCGGTGGGTCTTCTACGACCACGCCCGCAACCGGACGGGGGTGTGGTGCCAGATGGCCGAGTGCGGCAACCGCCGCAAGGTACGCGAACACCGGTCCCGGCAGCGCGCCGCGTCAACCACACGGTCCTGACCGGGCTAAAGGCGAAGATTCCGTAGATCTTGGAAAGTTTCGGCCCCTGGAGGGGCCATTTCGCTCCAAGATCTCCCTTTCTCGCCCACGATCTTGCAGGTGTGGCCCCCTGGTAGGGCGCGTTGTACCTTTTGTCGGGGCTGCAAGTGCAAGATCGCGGGGTAGGGGCGGGGCGGCCCAGCCTGTGGCGGCGGTCGGCTGCGGGGTCCGCGTAGGGCCTCCTGCCTGCTCTTTCGCCCACACGTCACCGCCGGCGCCTGTTGGGCGTTGACAGGGCGACATGCTGAAGTCGGTCACTCCGATTTCTATCAATCGTGACAAATGCATTCCGCTCTCCTCAAACGGACGTCATGCCCCAGAGGTTCTTTCGTCGCGTAGCTACAATGCGGCTGCCGCTGTCAGGGCGCACCGGGGAGAGTCGCGGATGCTGGGAATTGTGAGGAAAGTCGTGACGACGATGAGCATCTGGCGTAGAAGTCTGTGGCGCTATCGGGTCACCACTGCGGGAATTGCGCTGACCTCCTTCGGCGCCGCCACCGCTATCCACAACCCTCCTGTTGCAGTCAGCGTGCTGGCGGCAACTGCCGGCTGTTTCGTTTCCGTGCTGGAAATCCGTGCCAATCGTCGCCGGGCCCGGTTGGTGCGGTTTCAGTCGCGGGACGGCGACGACTACAGCGACCTGTCAAGTCAACTCAGCAGTCTGGGGACCATCGTCAAAAGCGCACACGACGTCGGCGTGGTCATGGCGAAAGAGTGCGCGCGGCTCCGTGACCAGCCCGTCAGGGCCGAGCTTGAAACCTCACCATATCGCCTCCCTCGCGAGCTCAGGATCTGGTCGTTCGACTTTCTTGCGCGTCGTGCCCGTGTCGCTGCCATGTACAACGGTGACATCATCGGCCTGGCCTCCGATGTGCCATCCGGTGACGAGGAAGTGGCTGTCAAGCTGAGGCCCGGCCGCTATTTCGACTTCTTTTGCAGCAATTTGCTGGCTCCGTTCGACGTATGGGGGACGGGTAGGAAACTGCCGCTTCTGCGGGGAAGGGAGTTGATCCTCGACCAGGGTGGGAAACTGCTGACCTTTCGGCGTAGCCGACTCGCCAACACTATCGGCGTGTCCTCGCTGGCCTTCACGGCGGACGGCCAACTGATCCTCGTGGCCCAAGCCAAGGACAACGTGGGCAGCCCTGGCCTCATCGCCCCGTCCGGCTCTGGCGCTCTTGAACCCCGCGACGTGCCACAGGATGGCACCGGGCTGACGCTCGGAGACATCGTCCGCCGCGGTGCGGAGCGGGAGTTGCGGGAGGAATGCCACATCAGCGAGCAGGACATCGAGGTCAGCGCGATCGTGGGGCACGGTCGGTGGGTCAGCCGGGGTGCCATGCCGGAATTCTGCGTGGTCACCCTGCTCCAACTCACCAGCGACGAGGTGCTCGATCGGGCTGTCCGGCTCGTCGAGCGCCCCTACGTCACCGAGGTGCTGGCGGTCGACCTGGCACCGATCACGAGATGGAACCCGAAGAAGCCGTTGGCCATGCTGCCGCAAGAGATCAGAGGATCAGCGTCATGGCCCCTGGCCCTCGGCCTGGCCTGCATGGCTCAGTCCATCCTCGACCAGTCGTGGCCGCTGGGGCAGGAGTTGACGCAGCGGCTGCCTGCCCAGAGGGAGCGACGGGCTCTGCGTGAAGGTGCGTGATCGGGGCTGGCCCACGCCAGGTGTTCGACATCGAACGGGAGGCTGTGATCCTGGTCGCCGGCGACAAGGCGGGCCGGTGGAGTCAGTGGTACCGGGAGAACATCCCGGTCGCGGAGGAGCGGTACGAGGAATACCTGACCGAGCGCAAGGGTGGGGAGGCGTCATGACTGCCCGTCGGTGGAGCGATGTGAGGGCTGAGGCGACGGCCCAGGAGCCGTGGCTTGCCAGTGCCGAGGCACAGACGCAGCGTGCCGCGATTCGCGCCGAGAACCTCGGCCGGACCCGTGGCCATGAGTTGGCCGAGATGCGAAAGTCCGCTGGGCTCACCCAGGCTGAGGTGGCCGTGGCCCTCGGGGTGAGCCAGGCAAGAATCTCCCAGATTGAGCACGGCCAGGTCGACAGCCTGGACACCCTGCGTGCGTACGCCGAAACGCTGGGCGCGGAGGTTTCCATCGTCGTGTCCAGAGGGCCGCTCACTCTGCGGGTCGCCTGATCGGCCCGAGGGCGCCCAGAGCGTTCGGAGAGATTCGACTGCAGCGCGCTGCCAGGTGAATCGGATCGTTAGCCGCGATCCGGCGAGACTGTGGCAGCGACGGTCACCGACGGGTCAGGCCGATGGTGGCGGCGAGGCGGGCCACGTCGGCGGCGGTGGGCCCGGCGCGGAGCACGGCGGTCAGCGCGGCGTGGGCGGCGGGGCGGAGGCGGGTCTCGGCCGGGGCGATGCCGTCGGCGGTGACCAGGGCGCGGCCGGCGGCATGATGGTCGCCGAGGTCGAGGTGGGCGCGGGTGATGTCGACGAGGTGGGCGGCCCGGTGCTCGGCGGGTAGCTGACGCCACCCGTCGTCGCCGGTGGCCCGCCGGTGGGCGGCGACAGCCTGATGATGGTCGCCGAGGCGCATGGCGGTCAGGGCGCGGGCGAGTTCGACAGTGGTGGGGCCGAACCCGATGCCGTCGTGGTCGTCGTGCTGCCGCTCGCCGTGGCTGGCGGCGAGGTGGGCCGCCCGCTCGGTGAACTCGGCAGCGGCGGCGACGGCCCCGCACGAGGCGGCGGCGAGGGCGGCCTCGGCCAGCAGGGTTCCCGTCAGCGCGGGCCCCTCCGGCAGGAATGCCCGGGACGGGGCGAGGTCGAGCCGGTGCATGGCGGCTGCGGCGGCACCCATCGCCAGCTTGCCCTGGCGTAGCGCCCGGAGGGCCTGGGCGACGGAGACCGCCGCCAGGCCGGCCAGCCGTGGATCGTCGGCGGCGGCACCCATCGCCCGGTCGGCCGCCAGCCAGGCCAGGTCGGCTTTGCCGAGCTTGACCAGCACCTGGGCGGCGAGCCGGTAGACCCGCACCGGCAGGTCGGCGGCGGACGCGTCGCCAGCCGCGCGGGCGTCGGCGAGCAGGTCGGGCAGCATCCGCAACACCTGGGCGTGGTGGCCGTTGCGGTACGCCGTCCAGGCGTACCCGACCTGGTCGGCAGGCTGGCGCGGCGACGACGCCGGCGGGCCGTCACCACCGATTCTTGGTACGTCGTAGCGGGCCAACGCCTCGCGTACCCGCTCCACGGCGCTGCCGGTGTCGGCGCCGGCGGCCGAACCCCGCTGGGCCCTGCCGCCGAGCAGGACGGCCGGGGCGACCCCGAGGGTCGCGGCCACCGTCTCGATCACCGAGAACCGATCGAGGGTACGGACGCCGCGCTCGACCTTGTCGACCCAGCTCTTCGACCGGCCGATCCGGTCGGCGAAGACCTGCTGGCTCATGCCCCGGCTGACGCGCAGCTCCGCCACCCGCCGCCCGATCGGCGGCTCGTCGCCGGTGCGCCGCGTGGGCCGGGTCACCGATCCCGCTCCGTCGGCGGCATGGCCAACGTGGACTCCCCGCAGCGCGGACACCACCGCGACTTGACCCGGAAGGCGAGCAACCCGAGGAGGAATCCCGGCACCAACCCACCGAACACAAGAGACACGACCTGAGACAGCACAGTCACCCCTCACCTTCGGGTGAAGCCGAGGGTCGGATTGCCCCTCCCTTGAGGAGTAACCCTGCCAGATTGTCAGCAGACAATCAATGCCTCTGCGGTCAAACTCCTGCTGGCTTGTCCTCCTCCCCGGCAGGGAAGGCGTACAGCAGCTCGTACATCTCGGCGTCAAGCACCATCAGGGACACCTCGACGCAGCGGTCTCCTGCGTAGGCGTGTCTGGTGATCTCGAAGACCAGGCTGCCCTCTCGGCGCAGGCCCAGTCCTTCCCGGCCGTCCACACCGTTGATCTCTTCGGGAGTGGGCGCGCGACTGATGACCCGCTCCAGGAACCTGGTTGGCGCGAATCCCTGCTCGGCGAGTCGTGCGAAGGTGCCGCCGGGGCCAGTGTCCGTGTGCTCGATGCGAGTGCCACGGGTCAGATCGGTTGGCAGGTAGGCGGTGGCGAGCTGGACCGAACGCCGCTCTCGCACGTACCTCCGATGCCTCGATAACACCATCTCGCCGGGCTGCACGCCGAGGGCCTGGGCGACCTGTGCCGGCGGCACGACGTCTCCCACGATGACGTCCACAGCCTTCGGTGGGTCCATGGAGTCGTATGCCTGGATCGACAGCCCGCGTCCCCACTGCGTCGCTGCCAGACGTCCCGGTGAGGTCCGAGGGATGCGGCTCGCCCGGACATAGCTGCCGGACCCTCGGCGCGACTCGATCAGTCCTTCGGCTCGCAGGCGGTCGATGGCCTTCTCTGCGACACCGCGCGCCACGCCCGCCTCCTCGGCGGCGAACGCGCGGAGTGTGGGGAGCTTCGCGCCGGCCTCGTAGCCTTTGGCACCCTCCTTGATCCTGCGCCTGAGTTCGGCGGCGAAGCTCTCGGCGGTGTGCTTCTTCTCCTGGCCGTGCACGTCGGTCATCGGACTCTCCAACTGTCGTCTGACAGAAGGTTACTTGCGGGCCTGTCACAGAAGCCGTGCTACCCAGTTGATCCATGTTCTCGGTGGCTGACATTGGTTGCATGGATTGTCCGATGACAAAGATTGTCGCGGAAGGTCACGACTTCGGTGCCTTGTGTTGCCATGGCTCCGGGTGTGGCTCCTTGGGTCGCCGGCATGCTCAGTTCCGCTGCTATCAGTGCCTGACTCCGCTCGGGAGCCTCAACTGCTGATGTGCTGAATCTGCTCGTTTGTCGAGAATCGTGCTCTGATTGCGATTCGCAGAAGCCGTTCCTTGCTGTGAGGACGTACCCCAGTTGACGGTCGGAGACGACCACGACAAGGCCTGCAAAGCCGAACAACCGGTAGGGCAGGTCGGGGCACTCGAACGGACGAAAGGGCCCCCGCAAGGGGGCCCTTCCAGTCAGTGTCCGAGGTGGCGGATCGTCACTTCTTGAGCAGTCGCACCTGCACGGTCTTGCTCGCGCTCTGCCCCGTCGCGGTGCCGAACGCGACCGTGACCGTCACGTCGAGCCGCCCCGCCTTGACCAGCTCCTGCCGGTACGCGGGGTCGACCGTCACGGTCAGCGTGACCGTGCCCGCCTTGCTCACCTGCCTGGTCACCGCGACCACCTTGTCGCCGGTGAGGGTGAGCGTGCCGGCCGTGTTGACGGTGGCGGCGATCGTCGCCGTGCCCGTCTTGGTGTTGGTCGTCACCTTGCCGAGCTTCACCGTCGGCGGCGGCAGCACGGTGCCCACCACCGCCTTGGACAGGGTCGCCCGTCCGGACGAGTCGACGACCAGCGCCTGGAGCTTGACCTGCCGGCCGGCGTCCCTGGCGCTGGGCGTCCAGTCGAACAGGTACGGGGCGACGGTGCTGGTGCCGACCCTGGTGCCGTTGACGAGCAGGGTCGCCGACGCGATGGCGAAGTCGTCGGTGCCCCGGATGAGCGGGTGCACCGTCGTCCCGACCTGGAACACCGCGCCCTGCCCCGGGTCGGCGACCTGGGCCGACGGGGCGCGGTCGGCGACGCGGCCCACCCCGGTCGGCACCGCCTTCGGCGGCTTCGGCAGCCGCTTGGCGAGGGTGACGGTGGCTGCGCCGGTGCTGTCGGGGCCGGAGACTGCCTCGGCCCCGGTGCGCGGGTCCGCCGGGCCGCCCGAGAGCGGCGCGCGCTTGCCGAGGTAGCTGCCGGTCACCGTGAACGGGGCTGCCTCGCGTACGGCCGTGTTGTCGGCGTTGGCGTTGTAGGCGGCGTACCCGTTGCCGGTGATGATGTCGCCGGAGGCGGTGAGCGCCCCGACGCTGTCGGTGCCGGCGTCGGTCAGCAGGATGCCGTAGGACTTCTCGGGCGCGGGCGGGTGGTAGTTCCCGGTGATCCGGCTGTCGTTGACGAAGCCGGTTGCCCCGCTGGCGTACCGGATGCCGACCTGCGGGAACACGCTGCTCGACGCGCCCGCGACGACCGTGCCGGTCACGTAGCCGTGGTTGCGGATGCCGGTCCGGGCGGTGTTGTCCGGGCTGCCGTCCGTGCCCCGCGCGCCGTCGAACAGGATGCCGCCCGACTGGTAGCCGGTGACGACGCTGCCGGTGACGGTCACCTCGCTCTCGACGGTGGCGGCGCTCGCCCCCCGGATCACGCCGGTCTTGACGATGCCCCAGCCGTGCGGGTGCTCGGCCAGTTCCTGCGCGGTGGTGGCGGCCCGCAGCGGGCCGACGACGCTGTTCGCGACGCGACCGGCCGCGCCGAAGAAGGCAATGCCCGCCTCGGCCCACACGTTGCCGGAGGTGACGGTCACGCCGGAGATGTCGACGAACATCTCGTTGGTGTCGGTGGAGCCGAGCGACTGCCGCGACACGGTGATCACGTTGCCGCCGCCGTCGCGCAGGTAGGGCTGGTCGCCCGCGAGGGTGCCGAGCGACTGGTCCGGCTTGATGGTCACCTTGTCCGCGCCCGCGCCCTTGATCTTCAGGGGCTTGGTGATGGTGAGGCCGTTGCGCGCGCCGGCCTGCACGGGGTTGGACGCGTGGTTCACCGGCGTCGAGGACTCCTGGTAGACGCCCGCGCAGACCACGATCGTGTCCCACGGCGAGGCGTGGTCGACGGCCGCCTGGATCGACGTGAACTGGGCGGTGGGGCACTGCTGCCCGTCGTCGTCGACGGTCCAGGTGGTGTTCCCGCGCGGGTTCGCGACCGGGTCGACCAGTGCCACCTTGCCGGGGGCGTTGTCGTACGCGGCAAGGTAGGTCGCCGGGTCCGGGCCGCCGAGGGCGGACTTGCCGTAGCCCGCGCCGTTGGCGTGGTTGCCGTCCGACAGCAGCCGCGCCCCGGCCGCGCTCTCCTGGAAGCGTACGTCGGCGAGCTGGATCGAGCCGGACTTGGGCAGGTCGCCCGCCCCGAAGCGCAGTTCGAGCTTGGCCAGGGAGCCGACGTCGACGCCCTGCGCGGCGAACTCGCTCAGCGGCACGCGGATCTGGTCGAGGACGATGTGCGTGTTCGGCGTGTTCGTGCCGGTGGACATGTGCAGGGCGTTGCCCCAGCGCGGGTCACCGGCGTCGACGGTGGCCTCGTGCCCGGCCGTGTCGCTCAGCGCGATGACGAAGCGCTGCGTGGTCGACGTCGGGTCGTACGACGTGGGCAGTTCGTTGGGCCAGACCGGGCTGGTCGGGGTCCCGTTGACGGTGGTGTCGCGGGTGTTGTCGCCCCGGTTGTCGGCGCCCGGGTTGCGGGTGTCGAAGAAGTTGACGGCGGCGCTGAGGGCCAGCGCCTTGAGGCCCCGTACGTCCTTAGACGCGGCCGGGATCGCGGCGGTGAGGGTGGCGGTGGAGGTCGGCTCCCAGGCGAGGGTGAGCTGGCGGCCGTAGGAGTGGTTGATCGGGCTGTTCTCGCGGGTGGCGTTCTGTCCGCCGAGCGCGCCGGCCGCCGGCAGCGGGCAGGGCTTGGCGGCGGTCGGCAGCCCGGTCTTGCCGAGCTGGGCGGGCGCGAAGTCCTGGGGCTCCGGGTTGCACCAGTCGTAGCCGCCGGCCGTCGCCGCCGGCTTCGGCGCGACGCCGGGCGACTGGGCGTACGGGTCGGCGAAGCCGCTGCCGGTCAGCGGGCCGCCGAGGGCGTTGAGGCCGAGGGGGTTCTCCACCTCGGGGCGGATCACGTCCACCCGCTCCTGTGGCGCGGCGAAGTAGCTGGTGTTGACCCGCTCGTTGCAGGCGATGGCCGTGCCGGACGGGCTGGTCGGGCAGGCCGTCGCCGGGACCTGCAGGCCGCTGGCGGTGTTGGCCAGCTCGCCGGTCAGCCAGGGCTGGAACGCGCCCTCGCCGCCGACGTAGCGGCGGAAGAAGGCGGCCATCGTGGCCAGGCCCAGCTTTTCCTGGTCGCCCATGCGGGCCGCGTCGCCGGAGAACTTGGTGTTCACGGCCGGGTTCAGCGGATCCGAGTTGTCGATCTTGTAGTTCAGGTCGGGGTCGGTGTAGCTGGCCGCGCCGCTGAGCCGCAGGTTGTTCGGGTGGATGTTGTTCGTCGCGAACGGGGCCGAGTTGCCGCAGGCGGCGTCGTTGTTGCCCTGGCCGTCCGCGCCGCCGTCGGCGTACCAGACGGTGTTGTACCAGTTGTGGATCGCGCCGAGGTGCTCGACCTGGATGCGGGGGAAGGGGTCGCCGGGGTTGACGTACTGGCTGCGCTCGAACAGCCGCGCGCCCTGGAGGTTGGACACGTCGCCGTCGCACATCGGCAGGATCGTCAGGTACGGCATGCCGTACGGTGCCTTGCGCTCGTAGTCGACCGGCGCGAGGGAGATGACGCCGCGCAGGGGGTAGCGCGGGCCGTCGGTGCGGATGCGGTTGTAGTCGATGAAGCTCGACACGGCGTCACCGCCGCGCGAGTGCCCCATCAGGCCGATGCGGGTGAGGTCGAGGTGGCCGGAGAGCGTGGTGCCGACGGTCGTGTGTTCGTCGACGGGCAGGCCCTCAGCGCGGTTGGCGGCGCTGAGCGCGTCCAGGGTGGCGGCGATGAGCATGCGCCGGCTGTGCATGCCTTTGCCCTTGCTGCTGTCCTGCCGCATCATCAGCTGGTCCTGCGACACCGAGAACGTCGTGTAGCCCCAGGTGGCGAGGTTCTCCGCGAGGTAGGCGTAGCCGTTCTCGTTGTGCTTGAACTGGGCGCAGGTGAGCTGGGCGCTGTTCTGCCCGGAGTCGCACGAGCCGTGGTTGCCGTGCACCAGGACGATCAGCGGCGACGGGGTGGTGCGCTTGGCCCAGTCCGGCGTGTAGAGCTGGCCGCGGATCTCGACCTGCTCCGCCGCCTGGGCCGTCCCCGGCGTCGGGTCGGCCCCGGCGGAGTTGGGCTCCTGGATGCTGGCGAGGCCGAGCTTGGCCTCCTGGACGGCCTGGTAGCCGAACGGTCCGCGCGCCGTCGGGTCGGGCAGGTCCGCCGGTGCGGCGGGGGGCGGTGCGGCTGCGGTGGGGGACGCCGCACTGGCCGGGGCGGCCAGCGCGGCCGGGGCCGTCAGCGAGACGACCACCGCGAGGAGAATGCGCATGCTCCTCGATGTTCGTACCTTCAAAGTGTCTCCCCGGAAAGGAGTGGAAATGTTCAACGATCGGGGACGCTAGCCAGCTCTCGTTTCTCCCGCGTTTCGTATGGCGTGCGTCTCGCGGCGCGCGGAAATCGCCTCTACCAGGGGATATGCGCCCCGGACGGGAAGCCGACCGCAACTGCGGCGATTGGGACTCCGGGGCTCTTCGCGACTCATATCCGCGCCGGGAAACGGCGCGCCGAACGGTGTGCTCGGGGTTGGTGCAATCCGTTGGGAATTGTGGGCCCGCGAATGGAGAGCCGCACTTGAATGTATTGCCGTCCTCGGTCGGCGCGGGGCGCGTGGCGCGGGCCTCGGCGCGCGGCACGATCTACGCAACAGGGCCATCACGGGCAAGTGGTGCGCACTCCCGTGGACGTGGCCAAGGGGGCAGCCCGGCCAAGTCCATGACGATTGGGTGCAGGTGGCAGGGAATCGCCGGAGGGGATGACCGCACAGTGATCCGAGCGATACTCAGCTATTGGTGTCCGGGTCCCCGAGCGGTAGCATCCACATTCGTGACAGTCACTGGACACGATTGTGTCCGTACCGTCGCGAGCGGGCTTTGGCCTATTCGGCCGAAAGTCTCGTACGCGGGATCCTTCGGTCCCGGCGACGGGCAGCCGTCGACCGATCGATCCGCCCTGCTTCCGGCTCTCGGGAGAGCCGTGTGACCGGTGGCCGTTGTTCCATTTCGGTGCAGGTCCAGATGCGCGGGAAATATCATTCACGGCTGCGCCAGGACGAGGGAGAAATGGTTGCCATTCGGCAGGTCTCGGCAGATCAGAACAGCGAGCTGGCCGCCTGCGTCAAAGCCTGGCGGCACCGGCTGGTGCCCGACGACCGGCTCCTCGCCCGACGCCGCCGAGCCCGTCGGTCGAACGTCACCCAGGAGGAGGTCGCGGAGATCGTCGGGGTGAGCGTCGTCTGGTACAGCAACCTCGAACGCGGGGTGCGGGCCAACTACTCGGACGCCTTCCTCGACGCCGTCGCCGAGGCGCTGCGCCTCGACCGGCACGAGCGGGAGCTGCTGTATCTCCTGGCGGTCGGCCGGATGCCGTCGCCGTCGCCGGTCGGCGCGACCGCCGTCGTCCTCGGCCCCGCCCTGCGCCAGTTCGTCGAGGGGCAGCGCTGGGCGACCTACGTCCTCGACCGGTACGCGCGGGTGGTGCTGCACAACGAGGTGTGCGAGGCCTACTATCCCTGGCTGCGCAGCGATCCCAGCTACCCCCGCTGGCTGTTCACCGACGCCGACGCGCGCCGCCGGCTGGTCAACTGGGACACCGACTGGGCGGCGCCGCTGCTCACCCAGATGCGCATCGCCCAGGCGCTGCACCCCCAGGACGCGGGGATCGCCGCGCTGGTCGACGCCTGCCTGGAGACCAACCCCGAGGCCCGCTGCCTGTGGAACGCCCACGCCGCGAACGGGTGCACCCTGCAGTCGCGGCGCGGCATCCGGCTCTCCAGCGACCACCGGACGACGCTGGTCGACGTCGTGACCCTCACCGATCCGAGCGCGAGTGAGCTGCAGATCGTCTCGCTGATTCCGGTGGCCGACCCGGCGTAGCCGCCTTTCATCCCCCCGCTTCCCCTCCAGCGAATTCCGTCGTCGGCGATTCCGGCCTGCCCGCTCGACCTCGGCCTTCCCGTGGGCTGCCGGCCTGCCCGTGTGCTCTCGCCGAAACCGTTTACACCAACTGCCACTTGGTGAAGTGGCAATTTCTGGCCGCCGCCGCTATCGCCCGGCAGGATTCTCCCCGGCCGCTTCCGGGGGCTATGTGGACTCCCTGCGGCATCGATGTGGACCGGAGGCGGATCATGAATCCATTCGACGATGCGGACGGCACTTTCCTGGTGCTGGTGAACGCCGAGTCGCAGCACTCGTTGTGGCCGGAATTCGCCGAGGTGCCGGCGGGCTGGACCGTGGCATGGGGGCCGGGCGGCCGCGACGACGCGCTGCGCTTCGTCGAGGAGAACTGGCAGGACATGCGGCCGAAGAGCCTCGCCCTCGCCATGGACCAGGCCGAGCAGGCCGCGTTCCATGGGTGAGGACGACCGGCACTGGCCGCTGAGCAGCGAGCAGCAGCGGCTGTGGTTCATCGACCGGCTGACGCCGGCCAGCGCCGCCTACCACGTGCCGGTGTCGTGGCGGCTGCGGGACGCCGTACCGCTGCCGGAGGTCGTCGCCACCGTCGGCCGCCTCCTGGCCCGGCACGACGCGTTGTTCACGGCCTTCGCGGAGGTCGACGGCGAGCCGGTGCAGCGCCTGCTGCCGGCCCGCGAACTGCCCCTGGAGGTGCACGACCTCACCGACTGCCCGGCCGCCGAGCGCGACGCCCGGTGCGCCGAGGTGGTGCGGGAGGTGTCCCGCCGACCGTTCGACCTGAGCGCCGGGCCCCTGGCCCGCGCGGCGGTGATCGCCGTCGACGACCACGTGCGGCTGCTCCACCTCACCTTCCACCACATCGCCGTCGACGGCCTCTCGCTGGAGATCGTCGAACGCGACCTCGCCGCCGGCCTGGGCGGCGCCCCCGTCCCGCCCCCGCCCCGGGCCGCGTACGTCGAGCACTGCGCCCGGCAGCAGGAACGGCTGGCCGGGCCGCGGGCGCAGCGGGACCTCGACCGGCGCGTCGAGCAGTTGCGGGGTGCGCCGGAACTGCTCGAACTCGGCCGCGACCGGCCCCGGCCCCGCGACTTCACCTACCGGGGCGAGACCCTGCGGTTCACCGTGGAGCCCGGCGTCCGCGACCGGGTGCGGGCCCTGGCGGCGGGCAGCGGCGTCACGCCGTACGTGGTGCTGCTGGCGGCCTTCCACGTCTTCCTGCACCGGCAGACCGGGCAGACCGACCTCGTCGTCGGCTCGCCGGTCGCCGGCCGGGGGGACAGCCGGTTCCTCGACGTGGTCGGCCTGTTCGCCGGCACGATGGTGGCCCGCACCGACCTGGGCGGCGAGCCGACGTTCGAGGCCGTCGTGGCGCGCACCCAGGAGTCGGTGCTGGACGCCCTGGAGCACCTCGACGTGCCGTTCGACCGGCTCGTCAACCGCCTCGTGCCACAGCGGGTGCCCAGCCACGGCCCGCTCGTGCAGGTGCTGTTCGCGTTCCACGAGACCGGGCCGGCGGCCGGGGCCGGCGCCGCGGGCGGAGCCGGGGCGGGGGCCGGCGGGTCGTTCCTCACCCGCGAGTTCGTGCCCACCGACACGGCGAAGCTGGACCTCACGTTCACCGTCTACGACGTCGGCGACCGCTTCGACATCGAGATCGAGTACTGCACGGACCTGTTCGGCCGCGACTCGGTCGAGCACTTCTTCCGGCACTGGTCGCACCTGCTGTCGAGCGCTCTCGACCAACCCCGGCTGGCGATCGGACACCTCGCGGCGATGGACGCCGCCGAGCGGTCGGTGATCCGGTCCTGGTCGGCGGCCCAGACGTCGGCGGCGGGTGACGACGCCGACCTGCTGGTGCACGAGTTGGTGGGGCGGTGGGTGGAGGGGTCGCCGGGTGCGGTGGCGGTGGTGTGTGGGGAGGTGGTGTTGACGTATGGGGAGTTGGGTGCGCGGTCGGATGTGGTGGCGGGGTTGTTGCGGGGGTTGGGGGTTGGTGGGGGTTCGTTGGTGGGGGTGTGTGGTGGGCGGTCGGTGGAGTTGGTGGTGTGGTGTTTGGGGGTGTTGAAGGCTGGTGGGGCGTATGTGCCGTTGGATGTTGATTATCCGGCGGAGCGGTTGTCGTGGATGTTGGTGGATTCGGGTGTGTCGGTGGTGTTGGGGGCTGCGGGTGCGGCAAGCCGGTTGCCGTCGGGTCCGTGGCGGGTGGTGGAGGTTGACGGGGAGGTTGTGGGGCCGGTCGGCGAGGTCCCGCCGCCGGTAAAGGTGACTGCGGACAGTGCGGCGTATGTGATCTACACGTCGGGGTCGACCGGCCGCCCCAAGGGCGTCACCGTGACCCACCGCAACGCGGTCCGGCTGTTCGCCTCGGCCGCCCGCGACTTCAGCTTCGGCCCCGACGACGTCTGGTCCATGTTCCACAGCTCGTCGTTCGACGTCTGCGTCTGGGAGACGTGGGGCGCGCTGGGCACCGGCGGTCGGCTCGTCGTGGTGCCCTACTGGGTCTCCCGCAGCCCCGACGACCTGTACGCGCTCGTGCGGGACGCGGGCGTGACCGTGTTCAGCCAGACCCCGTCCGCGTTCGTCCAGTTCGAGGCCGCCGACGCCCGCCTCGCCGACCCGCACCTGCAGTCGCACCCGGAGCCGCTGGCGCTGCGCTACGTCGTCTTCGCCGGTGAGGCCCTGGACCACGGGTCGGTGCGCCGGTGGGCCGCCCGGCACGGCTGGGACCGCCCGCGACTGGTCAACATGTACGGGATCACCGAGACCACCGTGCACAACACGTTCCGCGAGGTCGGGCCCGACGACCTGACCCGCGCCCTCACCCAGATCGGCCGCCCGCTGGCGGACCTGGCGATCCACGTCCTCGACGGGCACCTGCGGCCCTGCCCGGTCGGCGTCATCGGCGAGATGTACGTCGGCGGGCCCGGGGTCGCCCGGGGCTACCTCGGCCAGCCCGGACTGACCGCCGGACGCTTCGTGGCGGACCCGGTCGGCGACGAGCCGGGCGCGCGCCTCTACCGCAGCGGCGACCTGGCCCGGTGGCGTCCCGACGGGACCCTGGAGTACGCCGGCCGCGCCGACAGCCAGATCAAGATCCGGGGCTTCCGGGTGGAGCTGACCGAGATCGAGGCCGTCGCCCACCAGTTCCCCTGCGTCACCGGCACGGCCGTCACCATCCGGCCCGACGACGCGGGGGCCCCGCAGCTCATCGCGTACGTGGTGCCGGAGGCCGGGTCGACGGTGCCGGTCGCCGAGCTGCGGCAGTGGCTGGCGGACCGGCTGCCCGACTACATGGTGCCGGCGCGCTTCGTGGAGCTGGCGGCGATCCCGCTGACGCCGAGCGGCAAGACCGACCACCGGCGGCTGCCCGACCCCGTCGAGGAGGCCCGCCCCGCCGGCAGCGGCGACTACGTCCCGCCGCAGGGCCCGGTGGAGCGGCGGCTCGCCGAGATCTGGGTCGACGCGCTCGGCCCCGTCCAGGTGGGCCGGCACGACAACTTCTTCCACCTCGGCGGCGACTCGATCCGCAGCATCCGGGTGCTCGGCGCGGCCCGCGCCAGCGGCATCTCCTTCGAGCTGCAGGAGCTGTTCCACCGCCCCACGATCGCCGAGCTCGCCGCCGCCTGCACGGTCGTCGACGTCCCCGACGCCCCGACGCGCCGCCCGTTCGAGCTGGTCGACGCCGCCGACCGGGCCCACCTGCCGGGCGGGCTCGTCGACGCGTACCCGATGACGGCGTTGCAGGTCGGCATGGTCTACGAGATGACCCGCGACCCGGAGCGGCTGCCGTACCACAACGTCGACAGCATGAAGGTGCGCGCGCCGTTCGAGGCCGACGCCTTCTCCCGGGCGGTCGCGCACGTCGTGCGCCGGCACCCGATCCTGCGTACGGCGCTGTCGCTCACCGACTACAGCGAACCGCTGCAGCTCGTGCACGCCGAGGCGGTCCTGCCGGTCGGCTGCGACGACCTACGCGACCTCGACGAGGCGGCGCAGGACGAGATCGTCCGGGCCTACCTGGAGCACCAGCGGGTCACCCCGTTCGACCACGACCGCCCGCCGCTGCTGCGGATGCACGTGCACCGCCGCTCCGACGACGTGTTCCAGTGGACGCTCACCGAGCACCACGCCGTGTTCGACGGCTGGAGCCTGCACTCCACGCTCAGCGAGATCATGCGGGTCTACCAGGGCCTGCGCGACGGCGTCGAGCCGGCGGACCCGCCGCTGACCGCGCAGTACCGCGACTTCGTCGAGCTGGAACGCGCCGCCCTCACCTCGACCGAGACCGAACGGTTCTGGCGCGAGCGGCTGGCCGAACCGCCGGACACCCGGCTGCTGCGCTGGCCCGACGGGCCCGTGCCGGAGCTGCCCGGCGAGCAGCGCTTCCTGGGCGAGTGGTGGTATTCCACCGACGCCCGCCAGCGCTACGGCTCGGTGGAGACCGTGCTCAGCCCCGAGCTCTGCGCGGCGCTGGGGGACCTGGCCAACCGGTGCGGCACCCCGCTGAAGGCCCTCTTCGTCGCGGCCTGCCTGCGTACGGTCGGCTACGCCACCGGCGCGACGGACGTGCTGGTCGGCGTGACCGCCAACGGCCGGCCGGAGGAGGCCGGCGGCGACGACGTGCGGGGGCTGTTCCTCAACACGCTGCCGTTCCGGCTGGCGCTGCCCGACGGCAGGTGGACGGACCTGATCGCCGCGGTCTTCGCGGCCGAGCGCGACATGCTGCCGCACCGCCGCTTCCCCATGGCCGAGATGCAGCGCCGGCTCGGCATGGACCAGCCGGTCAACGTCAACTTCGTCTACAACCACTTCCACGTGATGGCCGAGATGCTCTCCGGCCGGGGCACCGAGATCCTCGACGGCAAGATCGGCAGCTTCTCCACCGTCCGCGCCGAGCCGACGAACTTCCCGCTCAACATCGGGGTCGTCCGCGACCCGGTCTCCGACCGGGTGCTGCTGGCCATGGACTTCCACACCGACGCCGTCCGGGCCGAGCAGGTCCGGCTGCTGCGCGACTGGTTCGTGGCCGCCCTGTGGGACATGGTGACCGCGCCGGACCGCCGGTACCTGCGCGAGCCGCTGGCCGGCGCTGCGGAGCGGTCCCTGCTCGCCTCCTGGTCGGCGGCGGCCGCGCCGCCCCCGGAGCCCGCCGACCGCGCGCTGCTGGTGCACGAGTTGGTGGGGCGGTGGGTGGAGGGGTCGCCGGGTGCGGTGGCGGTGGTGTGTGGGGAGGTGGTGTTGACGTATGGGGAGTTGGGTGCGCGGTCGGATGTGGTGGCGGGGTTGTTGCGGGGGTTGGGGGTTGGTGGGGGTTCGTTGGTGGGGGTGTGTGGTGGGCGGTCGGTGGAGTTGGTGGTGTGGTGTTTGGGGGTGTTGAAGGCTGGTGGGGCGTATGTGCCGTTGGATGTTGATTATCCGGCGGAGCGGTTGTCGTGGATGTTGGTGGATTCGGGTGTGTCGGTGGTGTTGGGGGCTGCGGGTGCGGCAAGCCGGTTGCCGTCGGGTCCGTGGCGGGTGGTGGAGGTTGACGGGGAGGTTGTGGGGCCGGTCGGCGAGGTCCCGCCGCCGGTAAAGGTGACTGCGGACAGTGCGGCGTATGTGATCTACACGTCGGGGTCGACCGGCCGCCCCAAGGGCGTCGTCGTCCCGCACTCGGCCGTCGCCCGGCTGCTGCACTGGGGCGAGGAGTTCCTGACCGCCGGCCCCGACGACGTCTGGTCCATGTTCCACAGCTCGTCGTTCGACTTCTCCGTGTGGGAGATCTGGGGCGCGCTGAGCACCGGCGGCCGGGTCGTCGTGGTGCCCTACTGGGTCTCCCGCAACCCCGAGGACTTCCACCGCCTGGTCACCGACGCCGGGGTCACCGTGCTCAACCAGACCCCCTCCTCGTTCGCCCAGTTCGAGGACGTGGACTCCCGGTCCGACCGGCCCCACGCGCTGCGCTGGGTGGTCTTCGGCGGCGAGGCCCTGGAGCACGCCTCGGTGCGCCGGTGGGCCGCCCGGCACGGCTGGGACCGCCCGCGACTGGTCAACATGTACGGGATCACCGAGACCACCGTGCACGTCACCGCGCGCACCCTCGGGCCCGACGACGTCGGCGACGGCCTCAGCCGGATCGGCCGCGAGGTGGCCGGCCTGACCGCCCACGTCCTCGACCCGAGGCTCGTGCCCGTGCCGCTCGGCGCGGTCGGCGAACTCTACGTCGGCGGCGCGCGGCTGGCGCGCGGGTACGTGGGGCGGCCCGGACTCACAGCGGAGCGGTTCGTCGCCGACCCGTACGCCCGCCCGCCCGGCGGCCGGCTGTACCGCACCGGCGACCGGGTGCGGCTGCGCCCCGACGGCGACCTGGAGTACGCCGGCCGCGTCGACAACATGGTCAACATCCGGGGCTTCCGGGTCGAACCCGGCGAGGTCGAGGCGACGATCGCCCGGCACCCGGACGTCGGCGCGGCCGTCGTGGTGACCCGCCCCGACGAGGCGGGACGCGCCGGGCTCGTCGGCTACGTCACCCCCGCCGGCTCCGCCACCCTCACGGCGGCGCAGGTCCGCGAGTGGCTGCGCCACCAGCTTCCCGAGTACCTGCTGCCGGCGCGGCTCGTGGTGCTCGACGCGCTGCCGCTGACCCCGACCGGGAAGGTCGACCGGGCGGCGCTGCCCGAGCCCGAACTCGACGGGTCGCTCACCGGCCCGGCCCCCCGCACCCCGGCCGAACGCATCCTGTGCGAGCTGTTCGCCGAGCTGCTCGGCGTGCCCGAGCTGGGCATCGACGGCAGCTTCTTCGGCCTCGGCGGCGACAGCATCATGTCCATCCAGCTCGTCAGCCGGGCCCGGCGCGCCGGCCTGCAGCTCAAGCCGAAGGACGTCTACCAGCAGCGCACCGTGCGCGCCCTGGCCGCCGTGGCGACCACCGTGGACGGTGCCGACGCCGGCCCCGCCGACGACGGCACCGGCACCGTGCCGCTGACGCCGATCATGGCCTGGGCCCGGGAGGAACTCGGCGGCCCGCTGGACGCGTTCAGCCAGTCGATGCTGGTGCGGGTGCCCGCCGGGCAGACCGTCGAGCGGGTCCGCGAGGCCGTGCAGGCGCTGCTCGACCACCACCCCGCGCTGCGGATGCGGGCCCGCACCGGGCCGGGCGACGAGCCGTGGGAGCTGGAGATCCCGCCCGCCGGGGCGGTACGCGCCGACGACTGCCTGCGCGTCGTCGACCTCGCCGACGCCGACGCGGCCGACCGGCCGGCGCTCATCGCCGCGCAGGCGCGGGCCGCCCGCGAGCGGCTGCGCCCCGCCGACGGCGTACTCGTGCAGGCCGTCTGGTTCGCCGCCGGCCCGCACGTCGGGAACCGGCTGCTGCTGGTCGTGCACCACTTCGCCGTCGACGGGGTGTCGTGGCGGATCCTGCTGGCCGACCTGCGCGCGGCCTGCGCCGCGCTCGACGCGGGGCGGCGGCCGGAGCTGGAGCCGGCGGGCACCACGCTGCGCAGCTGGGCGCGGCAGGTCGCGGCGCTGGCCGGAAAGCCGACCCGCGACGACGAGCCAGACCGCGCCGACGAGCCGACCCGCGCCGACGAGCTGGCCGCCTGGACGCGGCTGCTGGACCGGCCCGACCCGCCCCTGGGCGACCGGCCCCTCGACCGCCGCGTCGACGTCCACGGGCGGCTGCGCAGCGTCACCCGCACCGCGTCGCCGGCCTGCACCTCCGCCGCGCTCACCACCGCGCCGGCCGCCTACCGGACGGGGGTCGACGAGATCCTGCTCAGCGCGCTGGCCCTGGCGCTGTCGCCCTGGCTGGCCCGGCGGGGCCGGGGCGGCTCCGACGGGGTGCTGGTCGCCCTGGAGGGGCACGGCCGCGACGGGCTCGTCCCCGACGCCGACCTGTCCCGCACGGTCGGCTGGTTCACCCGCATCCACCCCGTCCGGCTCGACCCGGGCCCCGTCGACGGGGCGCAGGCGCGCACCGGCGGCCCGACCGTCAGCGCCGCCGTCAAGCGCGTCAAGGAGCAGCTCAACGCCCTGCCCCCGGCCGGCGGGTACGGCGTGCTGCGCTACCTCGACCCCCGGACCGGCCCCGCGCTCGCCCGGATGCCGGCCCCGCAGGTGGCCTTCAACTACCTCGGCCGGTTCCCCGCCGCCGAGCCGGACGACTGGGGACCGGCGGAGGAGGGCCTCGTGCTGCGGGGCGGGGCCGACCCGGGCGACCCCGTGCCGCACGCCCTGGAGATCGGTGCCGTCACCGTCGACGGCCCGGCCGGGCCGCAGTTGCGTACCACCTGGTCGTGGCCGGCGGGGCTGCTGGCCGAGACCGACGTGGCCGACCTGGCCGACGACTGGCACGCCGCCCTGGAGGCCGTCGTGGCCAGCTCGGCGACACCGTCCGCCGGCGGTCACACGCCGGCGGACCTGCCGCTGGTCTCGCTGACCCAGGACGAGATCGACGACCTTGAGCAGGAACTCGCGGCGGAACAGGGAGCGGTGTCATGACGACGTCGAACATCGAGGACATCCTGCCGCTGGCGCCGTTGCAGGCCGGGATGATGTTCCACTCCTGGCAGCGCAGCGCCGGCCCGGAGGTGCAGACCGCGCAGCTCATCCTCGACCTGCACGGCCCTCTCGACGCCGCCGCCCTGCGCGCCGCGGCGGAAGGGCTGCTGCGCCGGCACCCCAACCTGCGGGCCAGCTTCCGGGAACGCCGCTCCGGCGCGCCCGTGCAGGTGATCACCACGGGGGCGGGCCTGTCGTGGACGGAGGTGACCGTCGAGCCGGGGGAGGACCCCGACGCCGCCCTCGCCCGGCACACCGAGGCCGACCAGGGCCGCCGCTTCGACCTGCGCCGGGCCCCGCTGATCGTGTTCCGGCTGATCCGCGTCGACGGCGACCGGCACCGGCTCGTCGTCACGTACCACCACATCCTGCTCGACGGCTGGTCCACGTCCCTGCTGATCCGCGAGCTGTGCGCCCTCTACGAGCACGGGGGCGACGGCGCGGCGCTGCCGCCGCCGGTGCCGTACCGGGACTTCCTCGCCTGGCTCGCCGCGCAGGACCGGCCGCGCGCCGAGGCGGCCTGGCGGGCGGCGCTGGCCGACCTGGACGGGCCGACCCTCGTTGCCCCCGCCGACCCCACCCGCGCCCCCGTCTGGCCGGGCAGCCTGCCCGGCGAACTCGGGCCGCAGGACACGGCGGACCTCGTCGCGTTCGCCCGCCGGCACGACCTCACCGTCAACACCGTCGTCCAGGCCGCGTGGGCGCTGCTCGTCGGCCAGCTCACCGGGCGCTCCGACGTGACGTTCGGCGCGGCCGTGTCCGGGCGGCCCCCCGAGCTGGCCGGCGCGGAGAGCATGCTCGGCCTGCTGATGAACGTCGTGCCGGTGCGCGTGCGGCTGCGCCGCGACGAACCGCTGTCGGCGCTGCTGACGCGGATCCAGCACGAGCAGGCGCACCTCATCGAACACCACCACCTGGGCCTCGCCGACGTGCAGAAGGTCGCCGGGACGGGCGAGCTGTTCGACACCTGCGTCGCGTTCGAGAACTTCCCCGAGTCAGGGGAGCTGCGCTGCGGGCCGCTGCGCGTCGAGGCGGGCGCGGACGACGCCGCCCACTACCCGCTGAGCCTCAACGCGGCGGCCGGCACCCGGCTGCGGCTGCGGCTGTCGTACCGGCCGGACCTGTTCCCGGCGGCCTTCGCCCGGGGCCTGCTGCGCCGGTTCACCCGGCTGCTGACGGACCTGCCCGCCGCGACGGCGACCCGCACCGGGCGGCTCGACCTGCTCGGTGTCGAGGAGCGGCACCGGCTGTCGACCCAGTCCCGCAACCCCGACCCGGTGCCCGTGGCGACGCTGCCGGCCCTGGTGGAGGCGTGGGCCGCCCGCACCCCCGACGCGGTCGCCGTGCGCTGCGGCGCGCGCAGGCTGACGTACGCCGAACTGAACGCCGCCGCGAACCGGCTCGCCCACGCGCTCGTCGCCCGGGGGATCGGCCCGGAGCGGCTCGTCGCGCTCGCCCTGCCGCGCGGCATCGACCTCGTCACCGCGATCCTCGCCGTCACCAAGGCCGGCGGCGGCTACCTGCCGGTCGACCCGGAGTATCCGCGTCCCCGCGTCGAGCAGATGCTGGCCGACGCCGAGCCGGCCTGCGTGGTGTTCGCCGGGGCGGACGCCGCGCCGGTGGCCCGCGCCGCCGCCGAGGCCGCCGGCCTGCCCCGCCTCGACCTGCGCGACCCGGCGCTGGCGGCGGAACTGGCCGGCCGCCCCGACCGCGACCCGACCGACGGGGACCGCAGCGTCCCCCTGCTGCCGACGCACCCCGCGTACGTGATCTTCACGTCCGGGTCCACCGGCCGCCCCAAGGGCGTCGTCGTCACCCACCGGGGCATCAGCAGCCTCGCCGCCACCCAGGCCGCCCACCTCGGCGTCGACGGGCGGGCCCGGGTCCTCCAGTTCGCCTCGCCCAGCTTCGACGCCTCCTTCTGGGAGCTGTGCATGGCGCTGACCTGCGGCGCGGCGCTGGTCGTGCCGACCGAGCGGCTACTCGTCGGCGAGCCGCTCGCCGAGTGCGTCCGGGCGCACGGGGTCACCCACGCGACGCTGCCCCCGGCGGTGCTCACCCAGCTCGCCGTGCAGCCGCTGCCGACCCTGCGCTCCCTGGTGCTGGCCGGCGAGGCGCTGCCCGCCGAGCTGGTGACCCGCTGGGCGCCGGGCCGCCGAATGTTCAACGCGTACGGCCCGACGGAGACGACGGTGTGCGCCACCATCAGCGCCGACCTGCGCGCCGACCGGGTCGGGGCGGGGGCCGCCGTGCCCATCGGCCGCCCGGTGCGCAACTGCCAGGTGTACGTCCTCGACGACAGCCTCCGGCTCGTCCCCGCCGGGGTGGCCGGCGAGCTGTACGTGTCGGGGCGGGCGCTGGCCCGCGGCTACCTGCGCCGGCCGGGGCTGACCGCGACCCGGTTCGTCGCCGACCCGTACTCGGGGCCGGGCGAGCGGATGTACCGCACCGGCGACCTGGTGCGCTGGCGTCCCGACGGGGAGTTGGAGTTCGTCGGCCGGGTCGACGACCAGGTGAAGGTGCGGGGGCACCGGATCGAGCCCGGCGAGGTGGAGGCGGTGCTGACCCGCCACGACGCCGTCGCCCAGGCGGCGGTGGTCGTCCGCGAGGTCGGCACGGGCGGCCGGCAGCTGGTCGCGTACCTGGTCGGGACGGCGGGCGGACCCGCCCCCGACCCGGCGGCCGTGCGCGCCTTCGTCGCCGCCCACCTGCCCGAGTTCATGGTGCCGAACATCTTCGTGCGGCTCGCCGCCCTGCCGCTGACCCCCAACGGGAAGGTCGACCGGCTGGCCCTGCCCGCGCCCGGCCAGGAGCCCGCGCCCGGCGACGACCTGCCCGGCACCGCCACCGAGAAGCTGCTGTGCGACCTGTTCGCCGAGGTCCTCGGGGTGCCCACCGTCGGCGTGCGGGACAGCTTCTTCGGTCTCGGCGGCGACAGCATCTCCTCGATCCAGCTCGTGAGCCGGGCGCAGAGCGCGGGGCTGGCCATCCGGCCCCGGGATGTCGTCGCCCACCCGACCGTCGCGCGGCTGGCCGCCGCCGCCGACCTCGCCGCCGACGTCGCCGCCGACCGCACCCGCGACGCCGCCGTCGCCCGCGCCGACGACGGGGTCGGCGAGCTGGCCCCGACGCCGATCATGGAGTGGCTGCGGGCGGCCGGCGGGCCGGTGGACGGCTACTACCAGTCGATGGTGGTGCGCGTGCCGGCCGGGCTCACCGAGGCCGACCTGCGCGCCGCCGTGCAGGCGGTCCTCGACCGGCACGACACGCTGCGGATGCGGCTGGACCGGCCGTCCTGCCCCGACGGCCCGTGGCGGCTCGACGTGGCCGCGCCGGGCAGCGTGCCGGCCGCCTCGGTGCTGACCCGGGTGCCCGTCGACCCGGCCGATCCGGAGCCGGCCCTGCGGGTGGTCGTGGCCGCGCACGCCCGCGCGGCGCAGGCCCGGCTCGCGCCGGCCGCGCGGGTCATGCTCCAGGCCGTCTGGTTCGACGCCGGCCCGCAGGCCCGGGGCCGGCTGCTGCTGGCCGCCCACCACCTCGCCGTCGACGCCACCTCCTGGGGGATCCTGCTGCCCGACCTGGCCGCCGCGTGGGCCGCCGCGTCGGCGGGCACCCGGCCCGAGCTGGCCCCGGTCACCACCTCGTACCGGCGGTGGTCGGCGCTGCTCGCCGAGGAGGCGGCCCGGCCGGCGCGCACCGCCGAGCTTGACCTGTGGCGCGGGGCGCTCGCGACACCCCCGCCGCCCGTCGGCACCCGCCCGGCCGACCCGGCCCGGGACACCGCCCGCACCGCCCGCAGCCTGGCCCAGACCGTGCCGGCGGAGCTGTCGGCGGCGCTGCTGCGCCGCGTCCCCGACGCGTTCCACGCCGGGGTCGACGAGGTGCTGCTGGCCGCGCTGACCATCGCGGTCGCGTCCGCCCGGCCCGGCGGGCTGCTCGTCGACGTCGAGAGCCACGGCCGGCAGCCGCTGACCGAACACGTCGACCTTTCCCGCACCGTCGGCTGGTTCACCAGCCTGTTCCCGCTGCGGGTGGACCCGGCCGGCGTGGACTGGGCGGACGTGTGGGCGGCCGGGGCGGGCGTCGGCACCGTCGTCAGGGAGGTCAAACAGCGGCTGCGGGCCGTGCCCGACAACGGCATCGGGTACGGGCTGCTGCGCCACCTCAACCCGGCCACCGGCCCCGAGCTCGCCGGGCTGGGCCGCCCGCAGCTCGGCTTCAACTATCTCGGCCGGCTCGGCGGCGGCGCGGCGGAGGCCGACTGGACGCCCATCGCGCAGGACGCCCTCGGCGGCGACGTCGACGCGGACATGCCGCTGCCGCACGCCGTGTCGCTGAACGCCGTGGCCATGGACGCCGCCGACGGTCCCCACCTGCGGGCCACCTGGACCTGGGCCGGCGACGCCGTGCCGGAGCACCGGGTCCGCGAGCTGGCCGACGCGTGGCTGCGCGCGCTACAGGTGCTGGCCGACAGCGCGGCGGCACCGGCGGCGGGCCGGATCCCGTCGGACTTCGACCTGGTAGACGTCGGGCAGGCCGAACTCGACGCCATCGGGGCCGAGTACCCGCGCCTGACGGACCTGCTGCCACTCGCGCCGCTGCAGGAGGGCATCCTCTACCACGCCACGTACGCCGAGGCCGGCGCGGACGTCTACACCGCCCAGCTCACCCTGGAGCTGACCGGCCCGCTCGACGCGGCTGCACTGCGCCGCGCCGCCGGGGACCTGCTCACCCGGCACCCGCACCTCGGGGCGGCGTTCCGGCAGCGGCTCGCCGGCCCACCGGTGCAGGTCATCGGCGACGGCGTGGAGCTGCCGTGGCAGGAGACCGACCTGTCGGCGCTGCCCGACGCGGAACGCGACGCCGAGGCCGCCCGGATCGCCGACGCCGAACGGCGGCGGCGGTTCGACCCGGCCCGGCCGCCGCTGCTGCGGTTCAGCCTGATCCGGCTCGACGCCGGGCGGCACCGCCTCGACTTCACCCACCACCACATCCTCCTCGACGGCTGGTCGCTGTCGCTGGTGGTGCGCGACCTCATCGCCGCCTACGAGCACCACCGGGGGGCCGCCGCCCCGCCGCCGCCCGCGCCGTTCCGCAGCTATCTGGCGTGGGTGGCCCGGCAGGACCGGGCCGCCGCCGAGGCGGCGTGGCGGGAGGCGCTGGGCGGGCTGGCCGAGCCGACCCTGCTGGCCGGGCCGGGCGCGGCGCACCCCACGGTGCTGCCGCGCGACGCCGACCTGGAGCTGGACGAGGAGCTGACGGCGGCGCTGACCGCCCTGGCCCGGGCGCGCGGCGTGACCGTCAACACCGTGCTTCAGGGGGCCTGGGGCGTGCTGCTCGGCTACCTCACCGGCCGCACCGACGTCGTGTTCGGCACGCCGGTGGCGGGACGCCCGCCGGACCTGCCCGGCGTCGAGCAGATGGTCGGGCTGTTCCTCAACACGCTGCCGGTGCGGGTGCGCACCGGCCCGGGGGAGACGTTCGGCGACCTGCTGACCCGGCTGCACGGCGAACAGTCGGCCCTCGTGCCGCACCAGCACCTCGGGCTGGGCGCGGTGCAGCGGCTCGCCGGCACCCAGGGCACCCTCTTCGACACCCTGTACGTCTTCGAGAACTACCCCGTCGCGCTCGACGGCGCGCCGGCCGTGGGCGAGGCCCGGATCACCGCCGTGGCGGGCCGCGACGCCACCCACTACCCGCTGGCCGTCGTCGTGCTGCCCGGCACCCGGATGCGGGTCCGCGTCAGCCACCAGCCCGACCTGGTCGACGCGGCGACGGCGACGGCGGTGCTGGAACGGCTGGCGGCGCTGCTGCGGGCGGTCGTCGCCGACCCGGCCACCCCGGTGGCCCGGCTCGCCCCGCTCACCGGCGCGGAACTGCGCCTGCTCGCGGACGCCAACGACACCGCCCACCCGGTCGGGGCCGCCGACGACCCGGCCGACCCGGCCCCGCCGCTCACCCTCGCCGGGCTGGTCGAGGCGCAGGCGCGGCGCACCCCCGACGCGGTCGCCGTCCGCTGCGGCGACGAGGAGCTGAGCTACGCCGCCCTCGACGCCGCCGCCAACCGGCTGGCCCACCTGCTGATCGCGCGCGGGGCCGGCCCGGAGCGGGTGGTGGCCGTCGGGCTGCCCCGCTCCCCGGCCAGCCTCGTGGCGATCCTCGCCGCCGTGAAGGCGGGCGCCGCGTACCTGCCGGTGGACCCGGACTACCCGGCCGCGCGGCGGGCGCTGATGGTCCGCGACAGCGCGGCCGTCTGCGTCGTCGCGACCCGGGACACCGCCGGCCAGCTGGTCGCCGACGGCTGCCCCGCCGACCGCTGCGTCGCCGTCGACGACCCGGCCGTGGTGGACCTGCTCGACCGGCAACCCGCCACCGCACCCACCGACCGGGACCGGCGCGCCCCGCTGCGCCCTCAGCACCCCGCCTACGTCATCTACACGTCCGGCTCGACCGGGCGGCCCAAGGGGGTGGTCGTCCCGCACGCCGGCATCGTCAACCGGCTGCGCTGGATGCAACAGGAGTACGGGCTGAGCGCCGCCGACCGGGTCCTGCACAAGACCAGCCTCAGCTTCGACGTGTCCGTGTGGGAGATGTTCTGGCCGCTGTCCACCGGCGCGGCGGTCATCGTCGCCGACGCCGAGGAGCAGCGCGACCCGACCCGGCTGGCCCGGCTGATCGCCCGGCACGGGGTCACCACCGCCCACTTCGTGCCGTCGGTGCTCGCCGCGTTCCTGGCCGAGCCGGTCGCCGCGCACTGCGCCGGCCTGCGCCGGGTCATCTGCAGCGGCGAGGCCCTCGACCCCGACCTGGCGCACCGCTTCCACGCCACCTGCGGCGCGGAGCTGCACAACCTGTACGGGCCCACCGAGGCGTCCGTGGACGTCACGTACTGGCCCGTGCCGGCCGGCGCGCGCCCGGCGTACGTGCCGATCGGCCGGCCCATCTGGAACACCCGGGTGCACGTGCTCGACGGCTGCCTGCGCCCCGTACCGCCGGGCGTGGTGGGCGACCTCTACCTGTCAGGCGCCGGCCTGGCCCGGGGCTACCTGGGCCAGCCCGCCCTGACCGCCGGGCGGTTCCTGGCCGACCCGTTCGGCGGCCCGGGGGAGCGGATGTACCGCACCGGCGACCGGGCGGCCTGGGACGCCGCCGGCCAGGTGGTGTTCCACGGGCGCGACGACCAGCAGGTGAAGGTGCGGGGCTTCCGCGTCGAGCTGGGCGAGATCGACGCCGCGCTGGCCCGCTGCGCGGGCGTGGCCGCCGCGGCGACGACGGTCCGGGAGGACGTGCCGGGCATCCGCCGCGTCGTCGGCTACGTGGTGCCGCAGCCGGGGACCCCGTTCGACCCGGCCCGGCTGCGCGCCGAGCTGGCGGCGAGCCTGCCGGCGTACCTGGTGCCGGCGGCGCTCGTCGAACTCGCCGCGCTGCCGCTCGCGCCGAACGGCAAGCTCGACCGCGCCGCCCTGCCCGCGCCGCTGCCGCCGGCCGCCGAGGCGGACACCGCAGCCGGGGCCCACGCCGGGGCGGTCACCGCCTGGGAGGCCCGGCTGTGCGCGCTGTTCGGCGAGGTGCTCGGCGTGCCCGCCGGGGTCGACGACGACTTCTTCGACCTCGGCGGGGACTCGCTCACGGCGATGCGGCTGGTGCACGGCGTCGAGGCGCTCGGCGTCGACCTGGAGGTCCTGGAACTGATGCTGCACCCCACCCCCGGCCGACTGGCCGCGCACCTGCCCGAACCCACCCCTGCGAACGAAGGTTGACGACAATGCTGACGCTGGGATTCAGCGGCCTCGACCGCGGCACGGCGCTCAAGCGCGCGATACTCGGCGACGGGTGGCGGCGGGAACAACGGATCGTCCAGGGCCTGGACTCCGCGGCGGCCCTGGTCGACGAGACCGGGGTGATCGCCGCCGCCGCGCAGGAACGCTACGACGGCGACAAGGGTACCGGCCGCTTCCCCCACGACGCGATCGACGCCTGCCTGCGGGCGGCCGGGGCGACGATGCGCGACGTCGAGGTCGTCGCCCACGGCTTCCGGTACGAGCCGTCCCCCGTCTGGCGGCTCGACCACCTCGCCACCCGGTGGTACGAGGAGGTGTACGCCCAGCGCGTCCAGCGGGACACCTTCCGCGCCCACTACCCGCCCGCCGTCGCCGAACCCCGCTTCGTCCACGTGCGCCACCACGTTGCCCACGCCGCCAGCAGCTACTACCTCAGCGGCTTCGACGAGGCGCTGGTGGTCGTGGCCGACGGCATGGGCGAGCAGGAGTCGCTGACCGTGTTCGAGGGCCGGGGCGCGTCGCTCGACCAGTGCGGCAGCTACCCGATCATGAGTTCGCTGGGCATCCTCTACAGCGTCTTCACGCACTACCTGGGCTTCCAGCCCGGCATGGACGAATACAAGGTGATGGGCCTGGCCCCGTACGGGGACCGGCAGCGCTACCGCGGCCCGCTCGACGAGTTCGTCCGGCTCGACCCCGACGGCCGGTTCGCCGTGCCGCTGCTGTCGGCCAACAAGTCCCCGATGGAACGCGAGACGCACCAGGGCGTGCTGCGCCGGCTGGAGGAGAAGCTCGGCCCGGCGCGCGAGCCCGACGCCGAGCTGGCGCAGCACCACATGGACGTGGCCGCCGCCCTCCAGGACGCGCTGGAACGGACGCTGCTGCACGTGCTCACCGAGTACCGCCGCCGCACTGGGTTGCGCCGGCTCTGCCTGGCCGGCGGCGTCGCGCTCAACTGCTCCGCCAACGGGGTGATCCTGCGCAGCGGCCTCTTCGACGAGGTGTTCGTGCAGCCGGCCGCCGGTGACGACGGCACCGCCCTGGGCGCGGCCCTGGCCGCGCTGCGCGAGGCGCGGCCGGCGGCGCCGGCCGGCATGGACATGCCGTACTGGGGGGACGACCTCGCCGCCGCCGACGTCGCGGCGGCGCTGCGCGACCTCGGCCCCGGCTTCACTGTCGCGCGGCACGCCGAGGAGGACCTGGTCCGCGAGACCGTGGCGCTGATCGAGGGCGGTGCCACGGTGGCGCTGTGCCAGGGCCGGATGGAGTTCGGCCCGCGCGCCCTGGGCAACCGCAGCATCCTCGCCGACCCGCGCTCGCCGACGATGCGCGCCCACCTCAACACGGTGGTCAAGCAGCGCGAGGAGTTCCGCCCGTTCGCCCCGGCGGTGCCCGTGGAGGACGCCGCCACCTACTTCGACATCCCGCCGGGGACGCAGGCGGCGTTCCGGCACATGCTGATGGTCACCGGCGTGCGGGAGCCCTACCGGGACCGGCTGCCCGCCGTCACCCACGTCGACGGGTCCGCCCGGGTGCAGGTGGTGCAGCGCGAGTCCGCGCCGCTGTTCTGGGGGCTGCTGCGCGAGATGGGCCGCCGGACGGGGCTGCCGGTGCTGGTCAACACGTCGTTCAACCTGCGGGGCCAGCCGATCGTCCGCACCCCCGCCGAGGCGGTCGCCACGTTCGCCCGGTCCACCTTGGACGCGCTCGTCCTCGGCGACCACCTGGTCCGGCGCACCGGCACGGGTGCCGGCGCCGGTGCCGACGCGGGTCACGACGCGGGGAGCGCCGCGTGAGCATCGACAACGAGCCGGCGACGGCCGACGCCGCGCCGTACGCCGAGATCGTGCACGCCGCGATGGGGCAGGTGCTGCGGCGGGACCGGATCGACCCGTACGCCGACTTCTTCGACCTCGGCGGGCAGTCCCTCCAGGCCGTCGAGGTGGCCCTCGAACTGCGCCGGCGCACCGGCATCGCCGTCGACCTGGACCTGCTGTTCACCTGCCGGCGGCCCGTCGACGTGGCCGCGCACCTCGCCCGGCACGCGCCGTCGGCCCGCGAGACCCCGATGTCGCCCACCGAGGAGCGGCTGCTGTTCTCCGACCGGCTGCACCCGGGCTCGCCGCTGTACTGCGTCCCGGTGCGCTACCGGTTCGCTGGCGACGTCGACGCCGAGGCGCTGCGCGCCGCGCTGCAGGACCTGGTGGACCGGCACGAGGCGCTGCGCACCTGCTTCACGGCGGACGGCCGGCGGCTGGTCCGGTCGGCCGCCGCGCTGCCGTGGACGGTCGTGGACCTGTCCGGGGAGGAGCCTGCACGGGCCGCCGCCGAGGCCCGCCGGTACGTCGCGGAGGAGGCCCGCCGGCCGGTGCCCACCGACGTGCCGCCCCTGGCACGGGCCTGCCTCGTCACCGAGCCCGGGGACCGCGCGGTCCTGCTGCTCACCCTGCACCACCTGATCGCCGACCAGCACTCGCTGGACCTGCTCGACCGCCAGCTCCAGCAGTCGTACGGCGACCGCGCCGGCCTGTCCCGGGACCTGCCGCCGCTGCGCCGCCGGGGCCTGGCCGGACGCCCCGACGCGGCGGCGGCGCGCGCCCACTGGCGGGGGCAGCTCGCCGGGCTGGGCGGCCGGATGGCGCTGCCGGCCGACCGGCCGCGTCCCGACGTGGTGGGCCCGGCCGGCGAGGTGGTGACCGCGCCCGTCGACGCGGCGCTGGTGGCCCGCCTCGCCGAACTCGCGGCGGCCTGCGCGGCGTCGGAGTTCATGGTGCTGCTCGCCGCGTACGCGGCGTTCCTCGCCCGGGTCGCCGCGCCCGGGGGCGCGGCGCATGCGCCGGAGGTCGTGGTCGGCGCGCCGCTGGGCGGGCGGACGGCCGACGACGAGGACACCGTCGGCATGTTCGTCAACGTCCTGCCGGTCCGGGTGCGCGTCGGGCCCGACACCACGTTCCGGCAGCTCGTCACGCAGGTGCGCGGGCAGGTCAGCGCGGCGCTGGCCTACCAGTGGACGCCGTTGCAGGAGCTGGTGGCCGACGCGACCGCCGCAGCCGGTGCCGCCGGGCACCCGCTGACCCAGGTCAGCATCTCGCACGTCGACGACCGCGCCTGGCACTGGGCCCCGGCCGGGGCCACCGCCGCCCGCGACGTGCTGTCGACCGGCACCGCCAAGTACGAGCTGCTGTGGACGGTCACCACCGGCGCGACGGCGGCGACGTCGGCGCTGGAGGCCGCCGCCGACCTGTTCACCCGGGGCCGGGCCGAGGAGCTGCACGGCCGGCTGCTGGCCGGCCTCGCCCGGCTCAGCGCGGCCCCGGACGCCCCCGTCGCGGCGACGCTGTCCATCCCGGAGACCCCGCCCGCGCCGGTCGCGTCGGCCCCGTCGGTCGCGTCGGCCCCGTCCCGGCCCGTCGGCCGGGTCCCCGGCGGGTACACCCGCCAGCCCGCCGACCGGCCGGTGCACGAGCTGGTGGCGCAGCGGGCGCGCGCCTACCCGGAGGCGGTCGCCGTCCGGCACGGCGGAAAGAGCCTGCGCTACGGCGAGCTGGACGCCGCCGCCGCCGGGCTCGCGGGGCACCTGGTCGAGGCGGGCGTACGGCCGGGGGACCGGGTCGCCGTGGCCGCCGAGCGGGGCGCGGACGCGGTCACCGCGTTCCTGGCCGTGCTGCGCGCCGGGGCGGCGTACGTGCCCGTCGACGTCGCCCAGCCGCCCGCCCGCAGCCGGACGATCCTGCGTGACAGCGGCGTGCGACTCACCCTGTGCCAGCCCGGCGCGCAGGAGCACGTGCCGACCGGGGTGCCGACCGTCGACCTGGCCGCCGCGCTGGCCGGGGCCGCCGACCGGCCCGCCCCGCCGCCGGTGCCGGTGCCGGTGCCGGTGACCGTTCGGCATCCCGCGTACGTCATGTACACCTCCGGCTCCACCGGCACGCCGAAGGGGGTGGTGGTCCCGCACGAGGCGATCCTGCGGCTGGTGCCGCGCTCCAACTTCCTGAGCCTGCACCCGGAGGACGTCGTCGCGCACCTGTCGAACACCGCCTTCGACGCGGCCACCCTGGAGGTCTGGGGCGCGCTGTGCGCGGGCGCGACGCTGGCGGTGGTGCCCCGCGAGGTGGCCCTGTCGCCGCACCGGATGGGGCGGTTCCTCGCCGACACCGGCGTGAGCGTCATGTTCACCACGAACGCGCTGCTCAACGCCATCGTCGCGCACGTGCCCGACGCGTTCGCCGGGCTGCGGGTGCTGCTCATCGGCGGCGACCAGTACGCGCTGGAGCCCGTGCGGCGGATGCTGGCCGCCGGCGCGCCACAGCACCTCGTCAACGCGTACGGGCCGACGGAGAACACCACCTTCTCCGCCGCCCACGAGGTGACCGCCGCCGACCTGGACCGGGGCGTCCTGCCGATCGGCGGGGCCATCGACGGCACGTACCTGCGGGTCCTCGACGACCGGCTGGCCCCCGTCGCGCCCGGCGGCACCGGCGAGCTGTACGTCGGCGGCCAGGGGCTGGCCGACGGCTACGTGGGCGACCCGGGGCGCACCGGCGCCGCGTTCGTCGCCGACCCGTACGCCGTCGAGCCCGGGGCGCGGCTCTACCGCACCGGCGACCTGGTGCGGCTGCTGCCCGACGGCGGCGTCGTGTTCCTCGGCCGCCGCGACGACCAGGTCAAGGTCAGCGGGTTCCGGGTCGAGCTGGGCGAGGTGGAGCGGGTCCTCGGCGACTGCCCCGGGGTGGGCGAGGGCGCGGTGCTGGCGGTCGCCGACGCCGACGCCGTGGAGCTGGTCGCCGTGCTGACCGGCCCGGCCGACCCCGGCGAGGTGCGGGAGTTCCTGCGGGCCAACCTGCCGGCGTACATGGTGCCGGCGCGGTGCCACCGGGTGCGGCGGCTGCCGACGACCAACAACGGCAAGGTGGACCGGCCGGCGCTGCTGGCGGAACTGGGCCGCGCCGCTGCCCCGGATCCGGCCGCTGCCCCGGCCCCGATTCCGGCGGGTGCCCCGGCCCCGGCTCCGGACACGCCGGCCGCCCCGGCCGCCGGTTCGCCCACACCCGGCGCACCGGCCACCGCCGACGACCCGGTCGCCGCCGGCCTCGCCGACATCTGGCGGGACCTGCTCGGGGTCGCCGACGTCGCCGCCGACAGCCACTTCTTCGCCCTGGGTGGCACCTCCATCAAAGCCCTGCACCTGGTCGGCGCGGTGCACCGGCGGTTCGGCGTGGACCTGCGGATCGTCACCGTGTTCCGCCGGCCCGCCTTCGCCGACCTGGCCCGCGAGATCGCCGACCTGGCCCGCGAGACGACCGACCTGGCCGGGGAGACCACCGACCCGGCCGGGGAGACCACCGACCCGGCCGGGACCGAGCGGAGGGGGCACGGCGATGGACCTGGGCGACCCTGACCTCTACCTCGACCCCGACCGGTTCGCCCGCTGGCGCGACCACGCCGCCGCCGACGCCGTGCTGTGGAGCGATGCCGGCACGTCGCCGGGCGGCTTCTGGTCGGTGTTCTCGCTGGCCGCGTGCCGGGCGATCCTCGCGCCGAAGGCGCCGTTCACCTCCGAGTACGGGATGATGATCGGCTTCGACCGCGACCACCCCGACAAGGCGGGCGGCGGGATGCTCGTGGTCGCCGACGGACCCCAGCACGGCCGGCTGCGCAGCGTGATCATGCCGTTCCTGTCCCGGGCGATGGCCGAGTCCCTCGACGACGTCGTCCGGCAGGAGGTGCGCCGGCTCGTCGCCGACGCCGTCTCGGCCGGCGGCGTCGACGTCGCCGCCTCGCTCGGGCCGGTGATCCCGGCGAGCGTCGTCTGCCGGATCCTCGGCGTGCCGGCGGACGACCGCGACATGCTCATCGAGCTGACCAACCACGCGTTCGGCGGCGCGGACGACACCTTCGACCGGATGTCGCCGGAGGCGGCCCACTCGGAGATGATCCTCTACCTCGCCGACCTGGTGGCCGACCGGCGGCGCAGCCCGGGCGACGACCTGATCAGCGCGCTGGCCGCCGACAGCCGGTTCGACCTGCGCGAGGTGCTCCTCAACTGCGACAACGTCCTCGTCGGCGGCAACGAGACGACCCGCCACGCGATCGCCGGCTGCTTCCACGCGCTCGCCACGTCCCCGGGGACCCTCGCCGGTCTGCGGGCCGACCCGGGCCTCGTCGGGCCGGTCGTCGAGGAGGTCATCCGGTGGACGTCGCCCGCGATGCACGTGCTGCGGGTCGCCACCGACGACGTCGACCTGCCCGGCCAGCGGGTGTCGACCGGCGACGCGGTCGTGGCGTGGCTGCCGGCGGCCAACCGGGACCCCCGCCACTTCGACGCCCCCGACGAGTTCCGCCCCGGCCGCACCGCCAACCACCTGGGCTTCGGGTACGGCCCGCACCACTGCCTGGGTGCGGCGCTGGCCCGGCTGGAACTGCGGGCGCTGCTGCTCGCCCTGGCCGAGTTCGCGGAGGCGGTGGCCGTGCTCGGGGAGCCGGTGCCGCTGCGCTCCAACCTGGTCCACGGCTATCGCCACCTTCAGGTGCGGCTGGAACCCGTCGGCCGCCCCGCCAACCACCGAGAGGCGCTGAGTTGAGTGACCGCGTTCAGGGACGGCCGGTTTCGGCGGCTGTACATCGGCGACGCACTGTCGGGCTTCGGCGACACCGCGCTGCTGCTGGCCCTCGGCATCTGGGTCAAGGACCTCACCGGCAGCAACTCGGCCGCCGGTGTGGTCTTCCTGGCCATGGGCCTGCCGGTGCTGTTCGCCCCGCTGGCCGGGCGGCAGATCGACCGGGTACGCCGCAAGACACTGCTGATGGTCACCAACGGCATCGCCGGGCTGGTGGTGCTGGCGCTGCTCGGGGTGCGCAGCGCCGAGGACACCTGGATCATCTACGCCGTCGCCATCGTGCACGGCTGCGTCGCCACGGTGCTCACGGCGGGGCGCAACGCCCTGCTCAAGGACCTGCTGCCCGACCGTGACCTGCCGTCGGCCAACGCGGCGTTCGGCACGCTGTTCGGGTTCACCCGCATCCTCGCGCCGCTGGTCGGCTCCGGCATCTACGCCGCGTTCGGCGGCCACCTGCTGGCGCTGATCGACGCGCTGACCTTCCTCGCCGCCATCACCGCGCTCGCGTCCGTACGCGTCAACGAGTCGCCGCCGGAACCCACCGGCGAACGGTTCGGCACGGAGCTGCTCGCCGGCCTGCGGCACATCCGGTCGGTTCCGCTACTGTCCCAGGTCACCCTGGTCAGCGCCGTCGCGTTCGGGGCGGTGGGGTTCCTGGAGCCGATCATCTTCGTGGTGGTCGAGGACGGGCTGCACCGGCCGGCGGCGTTCTTCGGGGTGATCGTCAGCGTCCAGGGCATCGGCTCCATCGCCGCCGGGTTCACCGGCGCGTGGCTGCTGCGCCGCGCCGGCGAGGCCCGGGCCATCGGCGGGGCGCTGGTCGGCCTGGGGATCGGCTGCGCCGCCCTGGCCGTCGGCGCGACCCCCGTCGTGCTGGGCGGGGCGATCGGGATCGGGCTCGCGGTCACCTGGTTCTCGATCGGCTGGAACACCCTGCTGCAGCGGCACACCCCCTCGCGGCTGCTGGGCCGGGTCTTCACCACGGCGGGCATGCTGGTGACGGTCCCGCAGACGGCGTGCATCGGGGTGGCCGCCGTCCTCATCGGCGTCGTGGACTACCGCGTCCTGCTGGCCGTCCTGTCGCTGGTGATCCTGCTGTCGGGGCTGCGGCTGCTGACCCGCCCGAGGCCGACGCCCGCGCCCGCCGAGGAGAAGACCGACCAGACCGAGTTGGAGGTGGCCCCGTGACCGCGGCCGAGACCCCGACTCTCCACCGGACGGTGCGGGTGCCCTTCGCGGGGCACCGCGCGGGCCGCTGGCCGCTGCCCCACGGGCAGAGCAACGTCTTCGACTGGATGCCGCACGAGGGCACCGGCGCGGTGTTCGTCGTCCACGCCGACCTGCCCGCCGGCCGCACCGTCGACGACGTGCTCGACGCGGCCGGCGCGCTGGTGTCCCGCCACGAGGGACTGCGGACGGTCTACGAGGTGGGCCCCGGCGTCGAGCGGGCCCAGGTGGTGTCCCGGTCCGGCCACGTCGAGGTGACGCTGCTCGAACTCGGGCCGCAGGCGCGCGACCGCACCTGGATCACCGATCCGCCCCGCCCGTTCGACCACGGCGCCGACTTCCCCGTCCGGATGGCGGTCACCACCGACGCCGGGGTGCCGGTGCGGGCCGTCTTCGAGTTCTCCCACACCGTCGCGGACCTGGTGGGGGCGAACATCGTGCTGGACGAGTTCGTCGGGCTCGTCGCCTCGCCCGCCGACCGCACGGCGGGCGGCCACGCTGACCAGCATCGAGCCGACCCGCCGGCCTGGCAGCCCGCCGACCAGGCCGAATACGAGCAGACCCCCGAGGCCCGTCGGCGGATGACGAGGACGCTCGACTACTGGCGCAGGCAGCTGGAGACCATGCCGCCCTGCCTCGTCTCCACCCCGGCCCGCCGGGAGGGGGAGCCGGAGCACCGGCTCGCGACGCTGCGCTCCACCCCCGTCGCCGCGGCCCTCGCCGAGATCGCCAAGCGGGCCAGGGTCACCCCGGCCAGCGTCCTCGTCACCACCACGGCGACGCTGCTGTGCTGGTGGACCGACACCGACCGGGCGATGCTGGAGGCCCTCTACAGCAACCGGGCGCTGCCCCGCATGCAGAACTTCGTCGGCAGCATCGCGCAGAGCGCGCTGGTCCCGTTCGCGCCGGCCCCCTCGTTCCACGAGACCCTGCGGCAGACGCACCTCAACATCTTCAACGCCTACCAGTACGCCTACTTCGACGCGACCGCCGTGGAGGAGCTGGTCCAGTCGATCGGCTCCCAGCGGGGCTGCCAACGGCACCGTGACCTCGTGATCAACGACATGAGCACCTCCCGGGGTGGCGTGTTCGACGGGCGGGCCGGGGTGCCGGTGCGGGGCACCGAGGTGGAGAGCGGCCTGGAGACGCAGACCACCGGCCCGGTGCAGCTCGTCATCCTGCGTACCCGGCCCACCGTCGTGGTCGGCCTCACCCACGACGTACGGCACGTCACCACCGACGAGGCGGCGGAGCTGCTGTGGTCGATGGAGCGGATCCTGCTGACCGCCGCCGAGCGGGACATCGACTACAGCATGCTCGGCGACCTCGTCGGGCTCGACCGGGTCATGCGCGGCGACAACTGGGTGGAGATCGACTCCGCCTGGATCGACCTCGCCCTCAGCGAGCGGGTGCTCCGGGAGGCGACCGGCGACCCGTACGCCAGGATCGTGCTGCGGAACGGGCCCGTCGGCGCCCGGTCGCTCGTCGGGTACGCCGCCCCGGCCGACCCGCGCGTCGACCCGCGCGACGTGCACCGGGCGATCATGGCGACGCTCGGCGGCCGGCACGGCGCGACCGCCCCCGACTCGTACGTCCTCTGCGCCCACCCGCCCCGCCACCCCGAGGACCCGGCCGCCTGGCAGGCGCAGCCGTTCCGCGCGGCGGGCACGGGCAGGTAGGGGCAGCGCCCGTCGAACCTTTGCCGCCCCGCGTCCGTACCACTGTGCGGGAGGTCGACACCATGGCCGTACGCCGCACGTTCGCCGCCGCCGCGGTCGCCGCCGCGACCGTGGCGCTCGCCGCGCCCCCGGCGTACGCCCACGGGGCCCCCACCGACCCGCTGAGCCGCGCCGCCGCGTGCCGGCCCGGCGGCCCCCACGCCGCGACCCCCGCCTGCCGGGCGGCCGTGTCGGCCGGCGCGGCGGTCCGCGAGTGGGACAACATCCGGGTGGCCCGCATTGACGGGCGGGACCGGCAGCGCATCCCCGACGGGGAGCTGTGCAGCGGCGGGCTGTCCGCCTACCAGGGGCTGGACCTGGCACGCTCCGACTGGCCGGCGACCGAGCTGACGGCGGGCGCGAAGTTCACCTTCCGCTACCGCACGACGATCCCGCACCGGGGCACGTTCCGGCTCTACTCGACCGTCGACGACTACGACCCGAAGCGGCGGCTGACCTGGGTCGATCTGGAGGCCGAGCCGTTCCTCACGGCGACCGACCCGCCGATCCGCGACGGGGCGTACACGATGACGGGCCGGCTGCCGGCGGGCCGTGCCGGGCGGCACCTCATCTACACGATCTGGCAGAACTCCGACACCCAGGACACCTACTATTCCTGCTCCGACGTCATCTACCGCGAAGCTGCGGCCCCTCGCGGTGGCGCGGCGGCGGAGAAGCCGGCGACCACCGCCGCCGCCTCCGCGGGGGAGTCGGGGCCGGCGAACGCGCCCGAGGTGCTGGCCGCCGACGCGGGCACGCTGGGCGAGACCGTCGGGGGCGCGCCCGGGGTGCCGGTGTCGTCGGTGAGCCGGCTCGGCCCGGGCGGGTGGCCGGTCGCGGCCGGCGCGGCGGTCGCGCTGGTCGTGCTGCTGGCCGCCCTGGTCGTACGCCTGCGCCGGCCCGCCGCCCCGCCACCCGGCCGCCCCTGCGGGGTACGCAACCACCGCGCGGGCCGCCGCCGGGTCTGGTGACGTTGCTTAACCGAGGCGGCTGTCGATCTCGGCCGGCTTCTCGACGGGGACCAGGACACCGCTGCCGGACCAGTTGATGTCCTCGCTGGCGAGGGCCTTGTCCGGCTCGCCGTCCTCGTCCAGGGTGGAGTAGCCGGCGTGGTAGCGGCCGAAGCCGTATCCACCGGCCGCCAGGGTGGCCAGCGCCCAGGGCAGCAGCCCGTCGCGCAGCTTGTCCGGCACCTGCTGGTCGACGGGCACCCGGACGACCCCGAGCAGGTCGTACCACTCGTTGGGCGTGCCCGCTTCGCGCACCCGGCAGAGCGAGAACGCGTGCCGCACCTTCGGCTCCAGACCAATCCACCTGACCTCGTTCAACATGCTGCCTCCTCGGTGACGGTCTTGGAGAGAGCATCGCCGATGATGGCGCTTATATCAAGGGCGTGGTGTGCGGCGAGTCTTTGTACTATGGTCGCCAATGTGCCTGCGACCGTGAACGGATGGGGTTGAGATGACGACGAACGCCGCAAGAACCCGCCGCAAGTCGACGCCGCCGCTCGCGTCGCCCACGGTGCAGGCGTGGGAGCTGGGGCTGCGCCTGCGGGAGCGCCGCGAAGAGGTGGGCATGACGGCGGTCGCGGCGGGCCGCGCCAGCGGCATCACGCAGGCGTACATCTCCGGGGTGGAGGCCGGGCGGGTCAAGCTGCCGGGCGACCGGCTGGCCCAGCTCGTCAAGATCTACGAGATCGACCCATCGGACGCCGCCGAGCTGGAGGAGCTGCGGGTCGGTGCGATGCAGCGGGCCTGGTGGCACCAGTACTCGCAGCTCTTCCCGGCCGATTTCCTCCGCTTCCTCGGTTACGAGGCGGGCGCATCACACATCCGTACCTATGACAACGAGCTGCTCCACGGGCTGTTGCAGACCGAGGGGTACGCCCGTGCGGTCATCCGGGGCGGCAACACCTATGTCCGGCTGACCGAGATGGACCGGCGGGTCGCCGCCCGGATGGCGCGGCAGCGGCGGCTCGGCGACGACCACCCGATCCGCGTGACCACCGTGATCGCCGAGGGCGTGCTGCGGCAGCAGGTGGGCGGCCCGGCGGTGATGCGCGCCCAGCTCGACCACCTCGACCGGCTGCTCACCGAGCGCCCCGAACAGATCGAGATCCGGGTGATGCCCTTCACCGCCGGGGCGCATCCCGCGCTCGGTGGTCCCTTCCAGATCCTGTCGTTCCCCTCGCCCCGGCTGCCCGACCTCGTGTGGCAGGAGGTGCTCACCTCCAGCGACATCATCGACCAGTCCAGCCGGGTCGCGGACTATGTCGTGACGTTCGCCGAGGCGCGGGAGCGGGCGTTAGGCTCGGCGGAGTCGCTGGAGCTGATCCGGCGGATCGCGAAGGAGATGACGTGATGGCCGCTCTCCCCACCCCCGACCGTGGCTGGTTCAAGTCCTCCCGCAGCTCCAACAACGCGGCGTGTGTCGAGGTGCGGTTCGTCGGCGGCGCGGTCGACGTCCGCGACACCAAGGACCGCACCGGCCCGACGCTCGCCTTCGACAGCCGCTCCTGGGCGAGCTTTGTCGCCGGGTTCAAGGCTGGCGCGGCGAGCTGACGAGTTCTCTCCCGCCTGCGCCCAGAGCCGCCATCCCTCCGGCGCTGGCGGCCACGAGGGATCGAGCGGCGAACCGGGGGTGAATCTTGGAAGAATTCGGCCCCCAGAGGGGCCCTTTGCTTCCAAGATCTCCCATTTCCGACCGCACCCCACCCTCTCGGGTGGTGACGCTCAGCCGAGGTGGCCGTCGATCTCGGCCAGCTCCTCGGCGGTGAAGTCCAGGTTGTCCAGGGCGGCGACGTTCGCCTCCAGTTGGGCGACGCTGCTCGCGCCGATGATCAGGCTGGTCATGCGCGGGTCGCGCAGCGCCCAGGCGAGCGCGAGCTGGGCCAGGGACTGCCCGCGCCGCGCCGCCACCTCGCCGAGCGCCCGGATGGTGGCCATCTTCTGCTCGTCGAGGTCGCTCTCGTTGAGGAAGACGCTGGTGCGTACCCGGGAGTCCTCGGGGATGCCGCTCAGGTAACGGTCGGTGAGCAGCCCCTGGGCGAGCGGGCTGAACGCGATGCAGCCGGCACCCACCCGCTCCAGCGTGTCCAGCAGGCCGTCGCGCTCGGTCCAGCGGTCGAGCATCGAGTACGACGGCTGGTTGATCAGCAGCGGCGTGCCGAGGTCCCGCAGGATCGCGGCGGCCCGCTCGGTCTTCTCCGAGTCGTAGTTGGAGATGCCGACATAGAGGGCCTTGCCGGAGCGGACGATCGCGTCGAGCGCGCCCATCGTCTCCTCCAGCGGGGTGTCCGGGTCGAACCGGTGCGAGTAGAAGATGTCGACGTAGTCCAGCCCCATCCGGCGCAGCGACTGGTCCAGCGAGGCGATCAGGTACTTGCGGGAGCCCCACTCGCCGTACGGGCCGGGCCACATGTCGTATCCGGCCTTGCTGGAGATCACCAGCTCGTCCCGGTAGGGCTTCAGGTCCGTGGCGAGCATCCGGCCGAAGTTCTCCTCCGCCGATCCGGGCGGGGGGCCGTAGTTGTTCGCCAGGTCGAAGTGGGTGATGCCGAGGTCGAAGGCGCGCCGGACGATGTCCCGCTGCCGCTCGTACGGCCGATCCGGCCCGAAGTTGTGCCACAGCCCGAGCGATACGGCCGGCAGCCGCAGCCCGCTGCGCCCGCTGCGCCGGTAGGTCATCGTCTGGTAGCGCTCGTCCGAGGCAAGGTAGGTCACGGTTTTGACCCTATCGCCGGGCCGGTGGCCGGGACAGCGGCAGCTCGTCGGCGCTGCCCCGGCCATCGTGCGGCCGTCAGACGGCGATGCAGCTCAGGGTGGGTGCGGTGGCGGGGCCCGTGCCGATCATCCCGAAGGCGGTGCTGGCCCCCGGGGCGATCCGGCCGTTCCAGTCGGTGTTGCCGATGGTGACCACGCCGTCGATGGTCGACGAGATCGTGGCGTTCCAGATGTCGCGTACGCCCTGGCCCTCGGGGAGCGTCAGGCGCACCGCCCAGCGGGCCATCGGCGAGGTGCCGGTGTTGCGCACCGTCACCTCGGCGTGGAAGGCCCCCGGCCAGTCGCTGACCAGCCGCCACGTCGCCGAGCAGCGGAGCGCGGTCGTCGGCGTGGGGGTGGGGGTCGGGTAGTCGGTCGGGTACGGCGGGCCCGTGGTCGGCGTCGGCGTCGGGTTCATCGGCGTCGTGCTCGGCGTCGGGGGAGCCGGCGTCCAGGCCGGCACCACTGCGGGCGGGGCGGCGGCACCGGCTGCTCCCGCCGCCTCGGCGGCGGTGGCCGCCGAGGCGAGGCTCGGGGCGACGGGCGCGAGCAGCAGCGCGCCGGCCAGCACCAGCAGGCCGGGACGGAATCTGGGACGCGGACGGTTCATGGCGGCCTCCGGGACGGGAGCGGCGAGTGGTGTGGTTGGGAGCGCTCCAACCATCGATGTGCGCCTATCAATTTGTCAATCGGTGATCCGTCTCGTCGCGCCGGTCCCGCCGTTCACGGCGGTTAGGAAGGGGCCCTTCCTCTACAGAATGCGTTAACAGGGGGCCCTTCCTTGCAACGAGGGCGCGCTAGCGTGGGTCGGGTGACTGAGCCCAACCAGGTTCTCCCGGTCCCGCCCGCCGACCTGCCCGCCACCCTCGGCGCGCTGCGGGCCGCCGGGCACCACTACCGCACGGTCAAGCAGGAACTCCGCGACAACCTCCTCGCCCGGCTGCGCGCCGGCGGGGACCGCTTCCCCGGCATCGTCGGCTACGACGACACGGTGCTGCCCGAGGTCGAGCGGGCGCTGCTCGCCGGCCATGACATGGTGCTGCTCGGCGAGCGCGGCCAGGGCAAGACCCGGCTGATCCGCTCCCTGGTGGCGCTGCTCGACGAGTGGACCCCGGTCATCGCCGGCTCGGTGCTCAACGAGCACCCGATGCACCCGCTCACCCCCGCGTCCCGCGCCCTGGCCGCCGAGGCCGGCGACGACCTGCCGGTCGCCTGGCTGCACCGCAGCATGCGGTACGGCGAGAAGCTGGCCACCCCCGACACCAGCGTCGGCGACCTGATCGGCGACGTCGACCCGATCCGGATCGCCCAGGGGCGCACCCTCGGCGACCCGGAGACCATCCACTTCGGGCTGGTGCCGCGCACCAACCGGGGCATCTTCGCCGTCAACGAGCTGCCCGACCTGGCCGAGCGCATCCAGGTGGCGCTGCTCAACGTGCTGGAGGAGCGCGACATCCAGGTGCGCGGCTACCAGCTGCGGCTGCCGCTGGACCTGCTCCTGGTGGCCAGCGCCAACCCGGAGGACTACACCAACCGGGGCCGGATCATCACCCCGCTCAAGGACCGCTTCGGCGCGGAGATCCACACCCACTACCCGCTCGGCCTGGAGCTGGAGCTGGCCCTGATCCGGCAGGAGGCCGACCTGGTCGCCGACGTGCCGGAGCACGTGCTGGAGGTGCTGGCCCGGTTCGCCCGCGCGGTGCGCGACTCCCCGTCGGTCGACCAGCGCTCCGGCGTGTCGGCCCGGTTCGCGATCGCCGCCGCCGAGACCGTCGCCGCCGCCGCGCTGCGCCGTTCCGGCCTGCTCGCGGCCGGTGCCACCACCGACGGGGTACGCGAGGAGGCGCCCGTCGCGCGGGTCGGCGACGCGGTGTCGGTGACCTCCACGCTGCGCGGCAAGGTCGAGTTCGAGAGCGGCGAGGACGGGCGGGAGGTCGAGATCCTCGCCCACCTGCTGCGTACCGCGACCGCCGACACCTTCCGGGCCCGGCTCGCCGGGCTGGACCTGTCCGGCTTCACCGCGCTGGTGGACGACGGCCGGGTCGTGGAGACCGGCGAACTGGTCGCCTCGGCCGATCTGCTGCGCCAGGTCGGCACCGTGCCGGGGTTGGCCAAGGCCCTCGACCGGCTCGGGCTGGGCGACGCGCCGACGCCCGAGCAGGCGGCGGCCGGCGTCGAGTTCGTGCTGGAAGGGCTGCACCTGACCCGCCGGCTGGGCAAGGACGTCACCGACTCCGGGCGCACCGTCTATGGTGGCCGGGGCTGAGGTGGCCGGCAACCGGTTCCGGTACGGCCAGTGGCGCGGCGGCCCCGACCCGCTCGCCCCGCCGTACGACGTGCGGGCCGCCGTCGACTCGGTCGGCGCGGAGGTGCTGGCCGGCGGCAACCTCCGCGAGGCGCTGCGCGACCTGCTGCGGCGCGGCCCGCAGGGGCGCGGCGGCCTCGACGACCTCGCCGCCCGGGCCCGGCGGCTGCGCCGCGAGGCGCTGCGCCGGGGCGACCTCGACGGGGCGGTGACCCGCGCCCGGGCGCTGCTCGACCAGGCCCTCGCCGCCGAGCGGGACGAGCTGCGCGGGCGCGACGACGAGGCGGCCCGCTTCGCCGAGGCGGTGCTGGACAACCTGCCCCGGTCCACCGCCCGCGCCGTGCGGGAGCTGGCGGGCTACGAGTGGGCCAGCGAGGAGGCCCGGCAGGCGTACCGGCGGATCCTCGACGGGCTGCGCGGCGACGTGCTGGAGCAGCGCTTCGCCGGTCTGCGCGACGCGGCGCGGGCCGCCGGCGACCCGCAGGTCCAGCGGCAGCTCGCGGAGATGATGCGCGACCTCAACGAGCTGCTGGCCCGGCACGCCCGGTCGGAGGACACCACCGACGCGTTCGCCGAGTTCATGCGTCGCCACGGCGAGTTCTTCCCGGAGCAGCCGAGGGACGTCGACGAGCTGGTCGACGTGCTGGCCCGGCGGGCGGCGGCCGGGGAACGGCTGATGCGGTCGCTGTCGGACCGGCAGCGCGAGGAGCTGGCCGGGCTGATGCGCGAGTCCCTCGGCGAGCGGCTGGCCGGCGAGCTGGCCGCCCTCGACGCGAACCTGCGGGCGTTGCGCCCCGACCTGCACCGGGGCGGCGGCGAGCGGGTCCGCGGCGAGCAGCCGCTCGGCTACGGCGAGGCGACCGGGGCGCTCGCCGAGATCGCCGAGCTGGACGAGCTGCTCGACGCCCTGGACCAGGAGCATCCTGGCGCGACCCTGGACGACGTGGACGTCGAGGCGGTGGCCCGGACGCTGGGCCGCGACGCGGCCGACGACGTGCGCCGGCTGCGGGAGCTGGAGCGGGAGCTGCGCCGGCAGGGCTGGGTGACCCGGGACGCCGACGGGCTGACGCTCAGCCCGAAGGCGCTGCGCCGGCTCGCCGGGACCGCGCTGCGCCAGGTCTTCGCCGACCTGACGGCCGGGCCGCGTGGCCAGCACGACCTGCGTACGGCGGGCGCGGCCGGCGAGGTCAGCGGGGCGTCGCGGCAGTGGGAGTACGGCGACGAGCAGCCGATCGACGTGGTGCGCACCCTGCACCGGGCGGTACGGCGGGCGGGGCCGTCGGTGCCGGTCCAGCTCGCCGCCGAGGACTTCGAGGTGGCGGAGACGGAGCGCCGGGCGTCGGCGGCGGTGGCGCTGTGCGTGGACCTGTCGTACTCGATGATCTCGCAGGGGCGGTGGGGGCCGATGAAGCAGACGGCCCTGGCCCTGTCCCACCTGATGGCGACCCGTTTCCCGCAGGACGCGCTGCAGATCATCGGGTTCGGCCGGCAGGCCGCGCCGCTGACCCAGGCGGAGCTGGCGGCCGTCGAGCCGGACATGCAGCAGGGCACCAACCTCCAGCACGCGTTACGCCTGGCGGGGCGGCACCTGCGCCGGCACCCGGGTGCGGAGCCGGTGGTCCTCGTGGTCACCGACGGCGAGCCCACCGCCCACCTCGATCCCGACGATGGCCAGGCGTACTTCCACTGGCCGCCACTGGAGGAGACGGTCGCGGCGACGATCCGGGAGGTGGACCGGCTGACCCGGGCCGGCGCGATGCTCAACCTGTTCATGCTCGGCGAGGATCCCGGCCTGCGCCGCTTCGTCGACGCGGTGGCCCGCCGGTCCCGGGGCCGGATGTTCACCCCCGACCTCGGCGACCTCGGCGAGTACGTGGTCAGCGACTACCTGCGCGCCCGCCGGGGCCGCCGCTGAGCGCCCGCCGGCCCGGCTGCGCCGGTGACCCGGTCCCGTCCGGGTGACCCCGGTGCGGTAGCGCTGCCCGGCCGGGCCGGCACCGGGGTTGACTGACATCGTGGACAGCGAGGCTCTGCGGCGGGCGTACGACGAGGTGCTCGCCGAGGTGGCGGCCGGCGGGTTCGAGCCGCCCGGCGACGGGGAGCTGAGCGCCGAGCAGATCGTGGCGCACCTGGTGGCCAACGACGAGCTGATGAGCGAGGCGACCGAGGCGGTGCTCGCCGGCTCCCCGTTCGCGTACTACGACCTGGACGCCATCCACCGCCCGCAACTCGACGCCCTCGTCGCCGAGTACGCCGACCCGGGCGCAGGCGGCGTCGGGCCGACGGCGGGCGGCTCGGCTGCGTTGGGTGAGTCGGCTGCGCTGGGCGGGTCGGCTGCGCTGGGCGGGCTGGCCGACCGGCTGCGGGAGACCAGCCGGCGGCTCTGCGCGTTGGTCGACCGGCTGGGTCCGGCGGCGCAGACGCCGGTCGAGACCAGGCTGCACGAGGACGTCGACCTGCGGGTCGACGAGACCCTGCCCTGGGCCCGCACCCTCGACCTGCACGCCCGGGTCCACCTGCCGAAGCACCTCGCCCAGCTCCGGGCCCTGCGCCCGCAGTTCCACGCCCACCGCGCCTGACCCGGCGACGGCAACGGCGACGACGGCGGCGGCCCGGCGGCCCGGCAGCTCTGGCAGGCGCGGCTGGGCCGGGAGCCGCGCCCGAGCACCGAGCCGAATCGCCTTCGGCACGCGCCACCCCCACCAACCGGCAGGTGACACGCTGCAACCGCAGCCGCCGGGGCCACACACCCGCGCGCCCCTTTGCTCTGCACCCGCATACGCAACGCTTACGCTGCGAAATCGCCTCGCCCCCACCCGAAGGCTCGCGCCTTGGGTATCTGGCCAGTTCAACGGCGCTGCTGCGTGGGTGGGTGCAGAGCAAAGGGAAGGGGATCGGTGGGGCGAGGTGGGAGGAGGGTGACGCAGCGTCAGCTCGGCCGGTCGGGCGTGCGCGGGCGGTCAAGGAGTTACGCCGTGTCACCGAGCTGGGTCAGGCGCGGGTCCGGAAGGCCCTGCGGTGTGCCGACGGGGAGACGCCGACCCGGCCGTGCAGGCGTTGGCGCAGTGCGGTGGCGGTGCCGAAGCCGGACCGGTGGGCCACCTGCTCGACGCTGAGGTCCGTCGTCTCCAGCAGCAGCCGGGCGTGGTCGGTGCGCTGCTGCAGCAGCCACTGGGCCGGGCTGAGCCCGGTCTCCGAGCGGAAGTGCCGGGTGAAGGTGCGCACGCTCATCCGGGCGTGCGCGGCCAGGTCGCGCAGGGCCACCGGCTCGTGCAGCCGCTGCCGGGCCCACTCGCGGGTGGCGGCGGTGCCGTTGGCCGGGTCGCGGGGCACCGGGCGCTCGATGTACTGGGCCTGCCCGCCGTCTCGCCACGGCGGCACCACGCAGCGCCGGGCCGCCCGGTTCGCCACGTCGCTGCCGTGGTCGGTGCGCACGACGTGCAGGCAGAGGTCGATGCCGGCGGCGACCCCGGCGGAGGTGAGCACGTCGCCGGAGTCGATGAAGAGCACCTCCGGGTCCAGCTCGATCGTGGGGTGCAGCCGGCGGAACAGCCCCGCGTACGCCCAGTGGGTGGTGGCCCGCCGGCCGTCGAGCAGGCCGGCGGCGGCCAGCACGAACGCGCCCGTGCAGATCGACATGACCCGGGCACCCCGGGCGTGGGCGTCGCGCAGCGCCGCCGCCACGGCCGGGTCCACCGTGCCGTCGGTCATCGGCCCGCCGCCGTGCACCCCGGGCACGACCACCGTGTCGGCGGCGGCGACCAGCTCCAGCCCGTGGTCGGGCAGCACCTGGAAGCCGGCGGTGCTGCGGACCGGGTGGCCGCCCGCCGTGCAGGTGCTTACCGCGTAGAAGCGGTCGCCGTCGGGGGTGCGGGCCGCGCCGAGGACCTGGGCCGGGGTGCCGAGGTCGAGGCCGACCACCCCGTCCACGGCGAGCACCGCGACCCGGTGCGGGGCGAACGTCATGGCCCGATTATTGCGCACCATGGCATTCCGGCCACTCGTCGCCGGGCGGTCGGGGCCCGAGACTCGGTGCGTGACCCGTACCCGTCGTTTCCACCCGGCCTGGGCCGTGGCCGCCGTCGCCTTCGTCGCGCTGGTCGGCGCGGCCGGCTTCCGCGCCACCCCCTCGGTGCTGCTGCACCCGCTGCACGCCGAGTTCGGCTGGCCGCTGGCCACCGTCTCCGCCGCCGTCTCGGTCAACCTGCTGCTCTACGGGCTCACCGCCCCCTTCGCCGCCGCCCTGATGGACCGCTTCGGCATCCGCCGGGTGGTGACCGTCGCCCTGGTGCTGGTGGCCCTCGGCAGCGGGCTGACGGTCTTCATGACGGCGAGCTGGCAGCTCGTCCTCTGCTGGGGCGTGCTGGTCGGGCTGGGCACCGGGTCGATGGCGCTGGCCTTCGTGGCGACCGTCACCGGGCGTTGGTTCGTCGCGCGGCGGGGCCTGGTGACCGGGGTGCTGACCGCCGGCGGGGCCGCCGGCCAGCTCGTCTTCCTCCCGCTGGTCGCCGTGCTCGTGCGCGACCACGGCTGGCGCGCGGCGGCGCTCGTCGTCGCCGGGGCCGCGCTGGCGGTCGTACCCCTGGTGGGGTGGCTGCTGCGGGAGCACCCGGCGGATCTCGGCGTGCCCGCCTACGGCGCGGCGGAGGTGGTCCCGCCCGCGCCGCCGACGGGCGGCGCGGCGGCGCGGGCGGTCGGCGTGCTGGCCGCCGCCGCGCGGACCCGGCCGTTCTGGCTGCTCGCGGGCGGCTTCGCGATCTGCGGCGCGACCACCAACGGCCTCGTCGGCACCCACTTCGTGCCGGCGGCCCACGACCACGGCATGGCCGAGACCACCGCCGCCGGGCTGCTCGCCCTGGTCGGGCTGTTCGACATCGTCGGTACGGTCGCGTCCGGCTGGCTCACCGACCGGTTCGACGCGCGGCTGCTGCTCGGCGCCTACTACGCGCTGCGCGGCGCGTCGCTGCTGGTGCTGCCGAGCCTCTTCGCGGGCACCGCCGAGCCGAGCATGCTGGTGTTCGTCGTCTTCTACGGCCTGGACTGGGTGGCCACCGTCCCGCCGACGGTGGCGCTGTGCCGGGAGTGGTTCGGCGCGTCCGGCGCGGTGGTCTTCGGCTGGGTCTTCGCCGCCCACCAACTCGGCGCGGCGTTCGCCGCGACCGGGGCGGGACTGGTCCGCGACCGGCTCGGCGACTACGCCGTCGCCTGGTACGTCGCGGGCGCGCTGTCGATCGGCGCGGCCGGGCTCTCCCTGCTGCTGCGCCGGCGCGGGCCGGCTCAGTCGACGACCGAGACGTCCTTCCAGAACGCCACCCGGTCGCGGACCATCTCGGCCTCCGGCAGCGGGTCCGGGTAGTACCAGACGGCGTCGGCGCTGCTGCGCCCGTCGTGCTCCAGCGAGTAGTAGGAGGCGGTGCCCTTCCACGGGCAGAAGGTGTGCGTCGTGGACGCGCGGAGCACGTCGTCGCGCAGGGCGGCGCGGGGGAAGTAGTGGTTGCCCTCGACCACCACCGTGTCGTCGCTGTCGGCGATCACCAGGTCGTTCCAGACGGCTTTCGGCATGCGCCCCAGGTTAGCGTCCCCACCGGAACGATCGTTCGCGCGTACAGTGATCTCATGCGCGCAGGCCGTGTGGATCATGCAGTTGACCACGACGGAGCGGTGGACCTGCTGCGGCAGTCGTACGCCGCGGTGCCCGCCGGCGAGACCGTTCGACTCGCCAAACGCACCTCCAACCTGTTCCGCCCGAGATCCGCCCCGAGCGCCCCCGGCCTGGACGTCAGCGGCCTCGGCGGGGTGATCGGCGTCGACCCGGTCGCCCGCACCGCCGACGTGCAGGGCATGTGCACCTACGAGCGGCTGGTCGCCGCGACCCTGCCGCACGGGCTGATGCCACTGGTGGTGCCGCAGCTGCGCACCATCACCCTGGGCGGCGCGGTCACCGGCCTCGGCATTGAGTCCACGTCGTTCCGGCACGGCCTGCCGCACGAGTCCGTCCTGGAGCTGGACGTCCTCACCGGCGCGGGCGAGATCGTCACCGCCCGGCCCGACGGGCCGCACGCCGACCTCTTCGCGGCCTTCCCCAACTCGCTGGGCAGCCTCGGCTACGCCACCCGGCTGCGCATCGAGCTGGCCCCGGTCCGCACGTACGTGGCCCTGCGCAACGTCCGCTTCACCGACCTCGACGCGTTGACCGCGGCGATCGGCGAGGTGACCGCCACCGGCTCCTGGGCCGGCGAGCCGGTCGACGCGATGGACGGGGTGATGTTCAGCCCCGGCGAGGCGTACCTCGTGCTGGCGACCTTCACCGACGACGCGCCGCAGGTAAGCGACTACACCGGCCAGGGCATCTATTATCGCTCGCTGCCCCGGCGCACCCGCGACTGGCTGACCACCCACGACTACCTGTGGCGGTGGGACACCGACTGGTTCTGGTGTTCGGCGGCGTTCGGCGCGCAGCACCCGGTCGTGCGGAGGCTCTGGCCGGCCCGGTTGCGGCGCAGCGACGTCTACCACCGCCTCGTCCGGCTGGAGCACCGGCACCAGGTGGCGGCCCGCATCGACCGGCTGCGCGGCCAGCCGGCCCGCGAGCGGGTGGTGCAGGACGTGGAGATCCCGCTGGAGGGCACCGCCGGCTTCCTGCGCTGGTTCGCCGGCGAGGTGCGGATGTCCCCCGTCTGGCTCTGCCCGCTGCGGCTGCGCGAGCCGGCCGGCCCCGGTTCGGCGCGGGCCTGGCCGCTATATCCGCTGCGTCCCGGCCAGAACTACGTCAACATCGGCTTCTGGGGGACCGTGCCGATCACCGGGGGCGCCGCCGACGGCGACGTCAACCGGCTGGTCGAGCGCGCGGTGTCCGACGCGGGTGGCCACAAGTCGCTCTACTCGGACGCGTACTACGACCGCGAGGCGTTCGACCGGCTCTACGGCGGGGACACCTGGCGCGCGGTGAAGGACCGTTACGACCCGGACCACCGGCTCACCGGACTTTACGAGAAGGCGGTAGCGCGAAAATGAGCCTGATTGACCGAGAACAGGGGGCGGCCGACGTCCCGTCCGTCCCGCCGGCCGGGAGCCGGCGCGCGACCCCGACCGTGGCCGACGTGGTCCGTGCCGTCACGGCCGGGGCCCTGCCGGTCCGGATCACGGGGTACGACGGCAGCTCCGTCGGCCCCGCCGACGCCGACATCACCCTGGCCGTCCGCTCCGAGCGGGGCCTGTCCTACCTGCTGACCGCCCCGGGCGACCTGGGCATGGCGCGGGCGTACGTCAGCGGCGACCTGGAGCTGGGCGGCGTGCACCCCGGCGACCCGTACGAGGCGCTGCGGGTGCTCAAGGACGAGCTGAAGCTGCGCCCGCCGTCGCTGGCCGAGGGGCTGGCCCTGGTGCGCGGGCTGGGCTGGGAGCGGCTGCTGCCGCCGCCGCCTCCGCCGCAGGAGGCCGCGCCGCGCTGGAAGCGGATGGTCAACGGGCTGCGGCACTCCCGCATCCGGGACAGCACCGCCATCTCCCACCACTACGACGTGTCGAACGCCTTCTACGAGCTGGTGCTCGGGCCGTCGATGACGTACACGTGCGCGGTGTTCCGCAGCCCCGACGACACGCTGGAGCAGGCCCAGGCCGCGAAGTACGACCTGGTCGCCGGGAAGCTCGGGCTGAAGCCGGGGATGCGGCTGCTCGACGTCGGCTGCGGCTGGGGCGGCATGGTCCGGCACGCGGCCCGGGAATACGGCGTGAAGGCGCTGGGCGTGACCCTGTCTCGGGCGCAGGCGCAGTGGGCGCAGGCGGCCATCGAGCGGGAGGGGCTGTCGGAGTTGGCGGAGGTGCGGCACCTGGACTACCGGGACGCCCCGCGCGAGCAGTTCGACGTGATCTCCTCGATCGGCCTGACCGAGCACATCGGGGTGCGCAACTATCCGGCCTACTTCCGGGCGCTGGTCGGCCGGCTGCGCGTCGGCGGGCGGCTGCTCAACCACTGCATCACCCGGGCCGACAACCGGGCCCCCCACCGTTCGGGCGCGTTCATCGACCGGTACGTCTTCCCCGACGGCGAGCTGGCGGGGCCGGGCCGGCTGATCAGCGAGATCCACGACGCGGGGCTGGAGGTGCACCACGAGGAGAACCTGCGCCAGCACTACGCGCTGACCCTCGCCGGCTGGTGCCGCAACCTGGTGGCGCACTGGGACGAGTGCGTGGCCGATGTCGGCCAGGGCACCGCCCGGGTGTGGGGACTTTACATGGCGGGGTCGCGGCTGGCGTTCGAGCGCAACGAGATCCAGTTGCACCAGGTGCTGGCCACCCGCAACGGCCCGCGCGGGGCGAACGGCTACCCGCTGCGGCCGGACTGGTCGGCCTGACCGGCGGGCACTGACGAAAGGGGACGGCCGCACCGGCCGTCCCCTTTCGTCGAACCCATTGACAAGAAGTTTTTGTACGTACAAACATGACTGAACCGATGACCGTGCGCGCCTGCCTCGCCGCGCCCGCCGAGGCCGTCCACCGGGCCCTCACCGACCCGGCCGAGCTGCGCGCCTGGCTGGCCGAACACGCCGAGGTGGAGCTGCCCCACCGGTACGCGTTCTGGGGGCGCTACACGCCGGAGGGCGACGCACCGCACCAGCGGCTGCTGCACGCCGACGAGCGGACGCTGCGCTTCGGCTGGCTGCTCGACGGGGTGGAGACCACCACCGAGTTCACCCTGGAGCCGGACGGCGACGCGACGATCCTCACCCTCCGGCAGAGCCACTTCGACTTCGCCGAGGCGATGAGCGGCAGCACGATCCGGGGCGTGCTCCAGACGTACTGGGCGTTGGCGGTCGCCAACCTGGCCGCCCGGCTGGAGGGCCGCCAGCTCCTGCCGCGCACCGACTTCACCTCCGCCGACCTGCGCGGCGAGCTGCTCATCGCCGCCCCGCCGGCCAAGGTGTACGAGTCGCTGACCGACTCGGCGCAGGCCAGCGCCTGGTTCGGCTACCCGATCGGCATCGAGCCCTGGGTCGGCGGCCGGTACGCCATGGGCGGCTTCGAGTCCGGCTACGCGGCCAAGGTCGTCGACCTGGAGCCGGGCCGCCGGATGTCGATCGACTGGGGCCCGACGGGCGTCACCACCTGGGAGCTGGCCGAGTCCCAGGGCAAGACGAAGCTCACCTTCGTGCAGAGCGGCTTCGACGAGCAGAACCCGCCGTACGCGGCGTGGAGCGGCACGGTCGCGGGGTTCGGCGAGCTGGTCCGGTTCCACGAGCTGCCCGACTGGCAGCCGATCTGGCTCCCGGACCCGACCCCGGTGCCGTAGGCATCTGCCCGATCTTCGCCTGGCAGGTGCAGAAGCGGGCGCGGGTGGGTACTGCGGGGCGATGTTCTTCATATTCGGGCTCCGCACCAAGGTCGACCGGTCGGGTGTGGCGCAGCAGGTGTGCCGCAACTGCGGCAACCACGCCGCCCAGGTGATCAGTCGTCGGTCGACGAAGTTCACCCTCTTCTTCGTCCCGCTGATCCCGATCCGCACCCGCTACGTCCAGCAGTGCACCTTCTGCGGCGCCCAGTACGACATCTCCGCCGCCGAGGCCGCGCGTCTCCCGGTCGGGTGATCCGCCGATGGCCCGTTTTCTCTGCTGGCTGATCGGCCGCCGCCCCCTGATCGGCGGCCACCCCGTAACCGGCCCTCAACCAGTGACCGTGCCCGAGACACCTGTGCCCGAGGCGTCCGCGCGCACCGCCTCCCGCCCGCCCTGCACCCCGGGCCGCCGGCCCCGCCGCCGCGCCCGCCGCCCGCTGGCCGGCACCGCCCTGCCCCGCTCGCCCTGGAACCGCTCCGCCGACCGCTGACCGGGCCGCCGACCGCTGATCCGACCGGCAACCGCCGCCGGTTGACCGCTGGCCGCTGCCTGCCTGACAACGGCCCGGGCAGCCCTCGCCCGCCCCGCCCGCGTACCGCCCAGCCCGACCGCCTCCGGCCTGCGGCGATGCGCTGTGATCTCCGCCCCGAAGCCGGTACCGCCCAGCCCACGACACCTAGGCTGGGGCCGCCGCGAAGAACGGGGAGAATCGTGCGCAACCATCCAGCCGTCGTGCTGGTCGCCGTCCTGCTGTCCACCATGTCGTTGCCGATCTCGCTGACCGGCGCGTCGGTCGCGTTGCCCGACATCGGCCGCGACCTCGACGCCGGGCTGGCCGGGGTGCAGTGGGTGGTGAACGGCTACAACGCCACCTTCGCCAGCTTCATGCTCGCCACCGGCGCGCTCGCCGACCTGCTCGGCCGCCGCCGCGTCTACGCCACCGGCCTGGCGCTCTTCGCCGTCGCCGGGCTGGCCGGCGCGTTCGTCGACGACATCGTGCTGCTCGACGCGGCCCGGGTGCTCGCCGGCATCGGGGCGGCCGCCGCCGCGACCAGCGCCGCCGCCCTGTTGGCCGGCGCGTTCCAGGGGGCGGGGCGGGCCCGCGCGTTCAGCCTGTTCGGCACGGCCATCGGCGCCGGCCTCGCGTTCGGCCCGTCGATCGCGGGGCTGCTGATCGAGGCGTTCGGCTGGCGGGCCGTGTTCGTCGTCCCCGCGCTGGTCGCCTGCGCGGTCCTCGGCATCGTGCCGCTGCTGCCGGAGTCCCGCCAGCCGCATGCCGGGCGGGTCGACTGGCCCGGCACCGTGTCGTTCACGGCCGCGCTGCTGCTGCTCATCTTCGGCTTCGTGCAGGGCCCCGAGTTCGGCTGGTCCGCCCCGGTGATCGTGGTGGCCTTCGTCGCGGCGGTCGCCCTGCTGGTGCTCTTCGTGCGGGTGGAGCGCCGCCGCGCCGCGCCGATGTTCGACCTGGCCCTGCTGGCGAACTCCCGGTTCGTCGGCGTCTGCCTGGCGGCGGCCACCATCGTCGCGGTGCTGGTGCCGCTGCTGGTCTACCTGCCGTCGTACCTGACGACCGTCGTCGGGCTGAGCCCCGGGGCGGCTGGCGGCACGCTGATCCTGCTCACCGCGCCGACCCTGGTGCTGCCCCTGCTCAGCGGCGCGCTGACCCGGCTGGTGCCGGCCCCGGTCGTCATCGTGTGCTCCGTGGTGGTGGTCGCGGTCGGGGCGGCCTGGGCAACCGTCATCGCCCCGGACAGCGGCACCGCGTCGCTGGCCGGGCCGCTGTTGACGATGGGCGTGGGCATCGGCCTGTCGATCGGGCTGCTGGACGCGATCGCGATCGGCAGCGTCGAACCGGAGCGGGCGGCCACCGGCGCCGGGATGATCAACACCGCCCGGCTGGCGAGCGAGACGATCGCCATCGCGGTGGTCGGGGCGGTGCTGGCCAGCACCACCGCCGGCCGGCTCGCCGACCCGGGCTTCACCTCCGGCCTGCGTACGGTGCTCTGGGCGATGGCCGGGGCGGCGCTGACCGCCACCGTCGCGGTGGCCGTGCTGCTCTGGCGCGGCGCGGCCCGCGCCGAACGGGCGCGGACCGCCTAAGGTGGCGTGTCGTGACGAGCACCTCGCGGCGACTGGCCGAGATCCGGGGCGGCGGTGCGCCGCGCCGGCACAACGCCCGGACGATCGCCGCGCTGACCGGCAACCCCGGCTGTGACCGCCGGGCCGTGCTGGACAGCGCGGGGGCCGACAAGCCGGGGCTGGCGGAGCGGGTCGGGTTCCCGGCCCGCTTCGGGCAGTCCCGCTTCGCGATCACCCGGGGCAACGCCTTCGAGGCGCAGGTCAAGGCCGACGGTGGGGCCGAGCTGCTGCGGTTGGTCGCCGAGCGGCTGGGCGTGGACCCGGGCGGCCCGGCGACCTGGACGGACCTGGGCGCGGAGAACCGCGGCGACCAGCCCGGCCCGCCCGACGCCACCGGCCAGCCCGGCCGGGCCGCGCGGTCCCGCGCCGCGCTGGCCGCCGCCGCGCCGGCCGGCGCCGACGACCCGGCCGCCCTGTTCGACCATCCGCTGCTCGGCCTCGACGTCGCAGGCCAGCGGGTGCACCTGGAGCCGGACCTGGTGGCGGCCCGCCTCGCCGGCCGGTTCCACGTCGTGGAGATCAAGTCGTTCCCGGTGATCGACGGGCAGGCCGACCCGGGCAAGGTGGCCGCCGCCGCGATCCAGTCGGCCGTCTACGTGCTCGCGCTGCGCGAGCTGCTCGCCGCCGAGGGGCACGACGCGGCGCTGGTCTCCTCCGACGTGGTGCTGGTCTGCCCGCGCGACTTCGCCAACCGGCCTGTCGCCAGCCTGGTGGACGTGCGCAAGCAACTGCTGGTGCTGCGCCGCCAGCTCGACCGGATGGCCCGCGTCGACGACCTGCTGGCCCGGCTGCCCGCCGACTTCACCGCCGACCCGTCGACCGACCCCGAGCGGCTGCGCCGGTCGCTGACGTCGGTGCCGGCCCGCTACGCCCCCGACTGCCTCGCGGCCTGCGAGCTGGCGTACTTCTGCCGGCACGAGACCCGCGCCGAGACGGCCGCGCTGGGCCGGCCCGTCCGCGAGGCGCTCGGCGGGGTCGCCACGGTGGCCGAGGTCCTCGCGCTGGCCGCCGGCTCCGACCCGGGCGCGCCCGGGCAGGCGGAGGCCGCCGCGCTGCTGCGGGCCGCGGCCCGGCTGCGCGCCGACGCCCTGGCCGGTCAGCCCGCATGAGTACGCTGCGCGCGCTCGCGAAGGCCCAGGCGCTCGCCGCCGGGGTGGCGCAGCCGGTGGCCACCGTCCGGCACCTGCACCTGTCGGACCGACCGCTGGTGCTGGTGCCGTTGACGATGGCGGGCGAGGCGAACGCCCCCCTCGCGGCGCTGGTCGGCGACGCCCCCGACGCGGCCCGGCTGCTGATCGTGCCGCAGCCGCGCAACCGCGACCAGCGGTTCGCGTTCGCCGCCGAGCTGGCCGGGATCGTGCTGCCCTACCTGGACTCGTTCCGGGGCGACACGGAGGCGGTCGCGGTCGACCGGGGGCGCGACGTCCGGCACCGGTACGTCGACGCGCCGCAGCTCGTCGTGCCGAACCCGGGCGGGGTGACGTTCCTGCGGCTGTTCGGCCGTTCCACCCGGTTCCGACGCACCGACGGCGACTACCCGGTGCACCCGGCGGTGCCGCTGCTCGGGCGCTGGCTGACGTTCTTCGCCGAGCGGGCCGAGCAGCCCGGCTCGTCGGCGCTGCTGGCGCTGACCGACGCGCTGACCCTGCACTGGGCCACCGGGCAGAGCGCGGTGGAGGACCAGCACCTGCCGGCGGTGCTGGGCTGGCTCGACCCGCCGCCGGGGCTCACCGGGGCACAGGCGGCGGCCCGCGCCGAGGACCCGGCGCGCTGCCCGCCCGCCGGCCCGGCCACCGACCCGGAGTTCGACAACCGGGTGCTCGCCCCGGCCATCGCCGCGTACGCCGACGCGGCCGACGACGAGGCGGCGCGGCGGTCCGCGTACGCGGAGCTGGAGCTGGCGCTGCGCGGCCAGCTCGCGCCCACCTGGGAGCTGGTGTGGCGCGGCCTGGGGCTGCTGGCCGCCCTGCCGCCGGGGGCGCGGGTGGCGGGGCGGTGGGCCGGCGACCGGGACGCCTTCACCGGTTACACGGAGCACGTCGACGCCGGCGGCGGGCCGCAGCCGCGCCGCGACGGCGCGGTGGCGGCGGCCGTGCGCCTGCACCGGCTGGAGCGGGCCGCGGCCTCGTACGCGGTGCAGCGCGCCTACGACGACCCGCTGGTGATGGCCGAGCACCGGCTCACCGGGGAGGCATTCGTCGGGGACGTGACGCTCGCCGACCCGGCGCGGGTCGACGACACCGGCAAGCGCCCGGTGCTGCGCCCCCGCATCCAGGTGGTGACCACCGAGCCGGTGGCGGTGCCGGTCGGCGCGACGCTGTACTCGCCGGCCCGGCCCGGGCAGAAGGCGCGGGTGGTGTTCCTGACCCCGGCGGCCGACGGCAAGACCGAGGTGGTGCTGGAGCTCTCCGGCGGGATGGGCCGGGGGCTGACCGCCCCGCCGGGCACGGTGCCGGAGGTGGGGGAGCGGCTCTGCCTCACCACCCTGTCGGACGGGTTCCTGCCGGCGGGGTCGTTCCCCACCCCGGAGGAGACGCCGTGGACGCACGGCGGCCCGCCGGCCGCCCCCGTCCTCTCCGATCCCGCCCCCGGCCCCAGCCCGGCGGCCGGGCCGGCGGACGGTGACCCGGCGGAGGAGTGGGCCTGACGGTCCTCCGGGCGGGTTCAGCCCTCCCGGCGGTGGCCGGCGCGTCTAGCCCTCCCGGCGGTGGCCGGCACGTTCAGCTCTGCGGGTCGGTGTCGCCGGAAGGGTCCCCACCCGGCCCGGCGAGGTCCGGTTCGAGGAGCGGGAACAGGCGGGCCACGACCGCGACGGGCGCGGAGCCCGGTGGCCGGGTCAGCGGCCGGTGCTCCCGGTGCCGGTAGCGGTTGACGAGCTCCCGGACGGCGGCGCCGATTTCGGTCAGCTCGCGGGGCGTGAGGTAGAGGACCTGGCTGAACGCCTCGTCGTGCCGCCACCGCTGCGGTGCCCGGTCGCGCTGGGCGAGCCAGTTGCGGTAGGCCTCGTCCTCCAGCCCCCGGGCCAGGCCGGACAGCTCCTCCTGCGGCTCCGGCTCGGCGACGGGGGCGGCCAGCCGCCACGGGCGCACCCGGCCGGGGCCGTGCGGCGCCTCCTCGATGAACCCGTAGCGGGCGAGTTGCCGCAGGTGGAAGGAGTGCTGGCCGCTGTTGCCGCCCAGCTCGCGGGCGGCCTCGGTGGCGGTGAGGGTGCCGCGCCGGCGGACGAGGTCGAGCAGCGCCGCCCGCACGGGATGGCTCAGGGCCTCCTCGGCCACCCGGTCGAACCCGCCCTGCTGCGGCGCTTCGGTTTCGTCGGGGGTCTGCGCGTCGGTCACCTTGCAAAGTATCGTGCTTTGCAAACAGAGGGTCAAGCCAACCCGAGAGGAACCCCCATGGCCGTCCTGCCCGTACGCCTGCTCGGCGATCCGGTCCTCACCCAGCCGGCCGAGGAGGTGACCACCTTCGACAAGGAGCTGCACCGGCTCGTCCGCGACCTCACCGACACGCTGGACGACGAGCGGGGCGCCGGCCTCGCGGCCCCGCAACTCGGCATCGGGCTGCGCGTCTTCGTCTACCACGTCGAAAACCTGAAGGGGCACCTCGTCAACCCGGTGCTGCGCTTCCCCGACGAGGAGGAGCAGGACGGACCCGAGGGCTGCCTGTCGATGCCCGGTCTCTACTTCGACACCAGGCGCCGCATGAACGTGGTGGCCAAGGGATACAGCCGGCACGGCGACCCGGTGCAGGTCGTCGGCTCCGGCTACCTGGCCCGGTGCCTGCAACACGAGACCGACCACCTCGACGGTGTGCTGTTCATCGACCGGATGGACACCGAGCGGCGCAAGTCGGCGATGAAGGCGATCCGCGCCGCCCGGTGGTACGGCAAGCCCGAGCCCCGGGTTCAGATCAGTCCCCACCCGATCTTCGGTCGGCTCGCCTGACGGTCGCGCCGGCCGGAGCCTCGCCACCGTCCTCTGTGCACCCGCCTGGCGGCCCGCCCTGCCGCTGGCTACGCTTTCGTGGTTCGCCGTCAATCACCGGTCCTCGCCGTCGAGGGTGCGCGCAGGAGAGAGAGCCGGACGACACTGTGCTGCCCCACGACGCACGTCCCGCCTGCGCGGCTCCCGCCGGGGCGGCCCGGCCCGGCCGGGCCGGGCTCGCCGTGGCCGCGGCGATCCTGCTCGTCGAGCTGACCTGGCTGGTCGTCGCCCTGCCCGGCGCGGCCCTGGTCAGCGACCTCACCGCGATCGCCGTGGCGGGCTGGGCCGGCCACGCCTGCGTCCGGGCCGCCCGCCGGCACCCGGCGCCGCTGCGCCGGTTCTGGGTGCTGCTCGCCGTCACCATGGGCCTCGCCGCCCTCGGTCGGACGGTGTGGACGGTCCAGCGGCTCGGCGACGACGCCCTGCCGCACACGGTGCTCATCGGCGCGTTGTTCACCCTCGGCATCGGCACCGGCACCGCCGCGCTGCTCTGCTGCGCCGCCACGTCCCGCAACGCCGTCGGCCGGGCCCGCACCGTGCTCGACGGGGTGATCGTCGGGCTCGCTCTCATCCCGATCGGCTGGGTGGTGGTGTTCCGGGACATCGCCGACGCCGACCTGGCCGACCCGCTGCGCACCTTCGGGCTGCTCTACCCGATGCTCGACCTGATGCAGCTGACCATCCTCGTCGCGGTGGCCGGCCCGGCCCGCCCGATGTGGCGGCCGCTCGCCGCGATCGGGGCGAGCCTGGGCACCCGGGCGGTCGCTGACGCCGCGTACGTCTCCCTGTTCGCCCACGGCAGCTACGCCCCCGGCCATCCGATCGACGTGTGCTGGCCGCTGAGCTACCTGCTGATCGGCGTCGCCGCCCACTATCCGCCGCCCCCGGCCTGGGACGCCGCCGAGGAGGCCGTCGAGGCGCCGCTGCCGCCGTGGTGGCGCGTCGCCCTGCCCTACCTGCCGGTGGGCGGCGCGATCGTGGCGGTGGTGCTGGCCCGCCGGCCCACCGGACAGACCCCGCACCTGGTCTTCGTCGGCATGATGGCCCTGCTCGGGGTGCTCGCGCTGCGGCAGGGGCTGGCCGCCAACGAGAACCTGCGGCTGGTCGCCCGGCTGCGCCGGCTCGCCTACACCGACCAGCTCACCGGCCTGCCCAACCGGTTGACCTTCACCCGCCGGCTGCGCCGGGCGCTGCGCGACGGGCCCCCGGTCGCCGTCCTGCTGCTCGACCTGGACGGCTTCAAGCAGGTCAACGACCGGTTCGGGCACGTCACCGGCGACGACCTGCTGACCAGCATCGCCGGCCGGATGAAGGCGGCCGTGGCCGACGACGGCACCGTCGTCCGGCTCGGCGGCGACGAGTTCGCCGTCCTCGTCGACGGCGACCGGGAGGTCCGCCCCGAGCACCTGGCCGAACGGCTGCTCGACGCCCTGCAACCCTCCCCCGGCGAGGAGGAGGCCGGCGTGCACCCCTCGGCCAGCATCGGCATCGCCGAGTACGGCCCGCAGCACGCCTCCCACACCGACCTGCTCCGCGACGCCGACATCGCCATGTACGCGGCCAAGGCGGCCGGCAAGTCCGCGTACCGCACGTGCACGGCCGCGCTGCGGGAGGCGGCGGTGGGCCGCGCCGAGCTGATCGCCGACCTGCGTCGCGCCGTCGACGAGGAGCAACTGCACCTGGAATACCAGCCGATCGTCGACCTGGCCACCGGCGAGGTGCGCAGCGCGGAGGCGCTGGTGCGCTGGCGGCACCCCCGGCTGGGGCTGCTCACCCCCGCCCGGTTCCTGCCGCTGGCCGAGGAGACCGGGCTGATCCTGCCGATCGACCGCTGGGTGATCCACGAGGCGTGCCGGGCCGCCGCCACCTGGCGGGACCGCAACCCGGACGCCACCGTCGCGGTCAACATCGCCGCCGCGCACCTGCGCCGACCCGACCTCATCGCCACCGTCACCTCGGCCACCGCCGGCGCCGGCCTCGCTCCCCGCGCGCTCACCCTGGAGCTGACCGAGTCGGCCCTGATCGAGGGCAGCGACGCCGTGCTCGACCGGCTGCGCCAGCTCCGCGAGCTGGGCATCCGCATCGCCATCGACGACTTCGGCACCGGCTACTCGTCGCTGAGCTACCTGCACCGCATCCCGGCCACAGAGCTCAAGATCGACCGGTCGTTCGTGGCCCGGCTCGGCGAGGACTCCCGCGCGTACGCCACGGTGGAAATGGTGACCCGGCTCGCCGACGCGTTCGACCTGACCGTGGTGGCCGAGGGGGTGGAGACCGACCGGCAGCACGAGGCGGTCACGGCGATCGGCTGCGTGCACGGCCAGGGCTGGCGGTACGGTCGCCCCACCGGCCTCGCCGGCCTGCGCGCCGCCCTCACCCCAGCGGCCCGCAACCGCACCTGACCCCCCGCCCGGCTTCCACCCGACGCGCCCCGGCTTCCGTCACGCCACCGCCGGCCGTCGCCCGGCTGTCGGCCCGGCCGTCGCCCCACTGTTGGCTTGGTCATCGCCCGGCGCGGGCCCGTGCCGGCCGGGGCGGGGCGGGTCCATGATGGTCCGGCCTCGGTCGTTCCGGCCTCGGTCGTTCCGGCCTCGGTCGTTCCGGCCTCGGTCGTTCCGGCCCCTAGGGAGCTGAGTCGTTTACGACATCACCGTCGGGCACCGGGCGTGCGCCCGGTCTGATTGCGGCGTGCTCCCGGCCGGGGGCCTGTCTGGAGACCCCGATCTGAATCATCCACGACATCAGCTCCCTAGGGAGCGCGACGACCATCCCCACCTCCGGTCGGCACTGGCGAGCAGGCCGCCCACCGCCCGTAGGCCCACCGCCGGCACGTCACAACAGCAGGTCACAACGGCAGGTCACAACAGCAGGTCAAGCAGCAGCACGCCCGCGAAGCCGACCACCGAGATGATCGTCTCCAGCACTGACCAGCTCTTGATGGTCTGCCCGACGGTGAGTCCGAAGTACTCCTTCACCAGCCAGAAACCGGCGTCGTTCACGTGCGAGAAGAACAGCGACCCGCAGCCGATCGCCAGGGCCAGCAGGGCGACCCCCGGCCGGTCCATGGTCGTGGCGAGCGGGGCGACGATGCCGGCGGCGGTGATCGTGGCCACCGTCGCTGAACCCGTCGCGACCCGGATGCCGACGGCGACCAGCCAGCCCAGCAGCAGCGGCGACAGGCTGGCGTCCTTCGCCGCGTCGGCGACCAGGTTGCCCACGCCGGCGTCCACCAGCACCTGCTTGAACCCGCCGCCGGCCGCGACGATCAGCAGGATGCCCGCGATCGGCGGCAGCGACCCGCCGAGCACCGACGAGACCTGCTTGCGGCTGAAGCCGGCCTGGAAGCCGAGGGTGAACATGGCCACGATCACCCCGGCCAGCAGCGCCACGATCGGGGTGCCGATGATGTCGAGGACCCGGCGGCCCGCGGTGTCCTCGGCCAGGGTCAGCTCGCCGATGGCCCGCAGCAGCATCAGCACCACCGGCAGCAGCACCGTGATCACCGCCGGCCAGAACTTCGGGGCCCGCCGGGCGGTCTCGGTCCCGGAGTCGTCCACGGGCGCGCCGGGGCGGCCGGTGCCCGGGTTGACCAGGTCGTCCTCGGTGAGCAGCTCGCCGTCCACGTCGGCCTGCCGCCGCCCGGCAGCCCCCGGCCCGGCCGCCCCCCGCTCCGCAGCCCCCCGCTCCGCCCCGCCGACGGCGGCCGGCGTGCGGGTCGGCAGGAGCGCCTCGGGGATGGTCGCGGGCACGTACCGGGAGATCATGTTGCCGAAGACCGGGCCGGCGACGATCACCGTCGGGATGGCGATCAGCAGCCCCAGCCCCAGCGTGAGGCCCAGGTCGGCGTTGAGCGACGAGATCGCCACCAGCGGCCCCGGGTGCGGCGGCACCAGGCCGTGCAGCACCGACAGGCCGGCCAGCGCCGGGATGCCGACCTTCATCAGCGACACGCCGGTACGTTTCGCGACCAGCAGCACGATCGGCACCAGCAGCACCACGCCGACCTCGAAGAACAGCGGCAGGCCGATCAGGGCGGCCACCCCGGCCATCGCCCACGGCAGCCCCCGGCCGGAGACCCGGTCGACGATGCGGGTGACGATGCCGTCCGCGCCGCCGGACTCGGCGAGCAGGCCGCCGATCATCGCACCCAGGGCGATCAGCAGTCCCACCCCGCCGACGGTGGAGCCGACGCCGCCGCTGAACGAGGTGACGATCGCCTCGGCACCCACCCCGGCGGCGACGCCGAGCACGCCCGCGCCGAGGATCAACGCCAGGAACGGATGGACCTTGCCCCAGGCGATCAGGACCACCACCGCGGCGATGCCCAGGACGGCCGCGACGATCAGTTGGGCGTCACCGGCGTCGGTGAGGGGTTCCGCCGGTGCGGCGAGCAGTGTGACCACGGTTATCACGACCTTCGGACGGCGTCCGTGCCGGCGGCGGCACGGGCGATCACATGGGTGGGGCGGTGGGTGGTGGCTCCGGCGGGAGGCTCGGGGCCAGCCGCCGCAGCGACGTGAACGTCGGGACGAGCGCGTCGTACAGCTCGGCGTGCAGGGGGAGCAGCGCGGCGTACGTGGCGGCGGCGGCCGGGTCGGGGCGTACCGTCTCGTCGATGCGGACCAGATCGGCGGCGACGTCGACGGACGCGATCAGGCCGAGGGCCTGCATGCCCAGCAGCGCCGCGCCGAAGCTGGACCCCTCGTGCCCGGCGGGGAAGCGCACCGGCATGCCGAGGGCGTCGGCGAGCAGCTGCCGCCACAGCGGGCTGCGGGCGAACCCGCCGCTGGCCCGCACCTCCCGCACCTCGTTGCCGGCGGCCCGCACCGACGCCAGCACCAGGGCGAGCTGCTGGCAGACCCCCTCCAGGGCCGCCCGGACCAGGTGCTCGCGGCGGTGGCCGTGGGTCAGCCCCACGTACGCCCCGCGCGGCAGCGCGCTCCAGTGCGGCGCGCGCTCGCTGAGCAGGTACGGCAGCATGATCAGCCCGCCGGAGCCGACGGGGGCACGGGCGGCCAGGGCGAGCAGCTCCTCCTCGGAGTCCTCGCCCAGCTCGGGGGCGAGGGCGTCGCCGGCCCACTGGAGCACGATCCCGCCGTTGTTGATCGCGCCCCCGACGACCCAGCGGTCCTCGGTCAGCGCGTAGCAGAACACCCCGCCGAGCGGGTCCACGGCGGGGCGTTCGACCATCACCCGCATCGCCCCGCTGGTGCCGATCGAGCAGGCCACGACGCCCGGATGCACCGCGCCGAGCCCCAGGTTTGCCAGCGGCCCGTCCCCGGCCCCGACCACGATCGGGGTGTCCGCGGGCAGGCCGGTGGCGGCGGCGTACTCGGCGGTGAGCCCCGGCAGGACCGTGGTGGTCGCCACGAGCTGCGGCAGCTGCTCCTCGGTGATGCCCGCGATGCGCAGCGCCTCGGCGTCCCAGGCGCGGGTCTGGATGTCCATTAGGCCGCTGGCGGACGCGACCGAGTGGTCGGTGACCAGGGCCTCGCACAGCCGCAGCAGCACGTAGTCCTTGATGCCGACCCAGTGCGCGACCTGCTCGAACAGCTTCGGCTCCTGCTCGGCGAACCAGACCAGCTTCGGCAGCGGCGCCATCGGGTGCACCGGGGTGCCGGTGCGCCGGTGCAGCGCCAGCCCCGACCGGGCGGCGCGCAGCCGTTCGGCTTGCCGGCTGGCGCGGGAGTCCGCCCACGTCACCGACGGGGTCAGCGGCTGCCCGTCGGGGTCCAGCCCGATCAGGCTGTGCATCGCCGTGCTGAACGACAGCCCCGCGACCGGCCCGGGCAGCTCGGCCACCACCGCGCGGACCGTCTCCACCACCGCGTCGAAGATCAGCAGCGGGTCCTGCTCGGCGTAGCCGGGCTGCGGCTCGTCCAGCGGGTAGCCCACCGAGTGGCTGGCGAGCTGTCGCCCGTCGGTGTCGTACGCGACGCTCTTGGTGCTGGTGGTGCCGATGTCGACCCCGATCACCACGCGCGGGTGCTGGTCCGGGTCGGCCACGGCTCCTCCTCGGCGTCGGCGGTGCCGGCACGCCTGCCGCGCCCGGCTGCGGAAGGCGATACCCAGTGATCCACCTCCCCACACGGTTCCCGGCGGGGAACGTGAATCGACGCGCTGTCATCCGCCTACCGTGCTGTTTGGTCCACCGATCGGGTGATTAGCCTGTTTTGGTGGGTCCGTCTGGTTCGTCGCTGCCGTTGATCCTGGTGACACCCCGGTTGGTGGCTCGCGCGGCGAAGGAGTCGGCGTGGCGAAGACTGATTCGACGGGTTCCACCTGGCGGCCTTCGGCGGCCCCCACGTGGCGGTACCGGTGGGCGCACCGGCAGAACGAGCGGCGGCAGCGGACGTACCGCGACGCCGAGCGGGCCTGGCGGCGACGCGACGACGAGCTGCGGCGGCTGCGCGCGGCGGCGGCCGACTTCGGCCGGCAGGCCAGCGCCGGGGCCGGCCTGCCCCTGGAGCTCGCCCCCGGCGAGCGGGTGTTCTGGGCGCTGCCCGCCGTGCAACTGGTCGAGCTGCGGCACACCGCCGTGCTCCCCGCCCCCGACCTGTGCGTCGACCCCGGCCGGTCCGCGCTGCACCACCGCCGCCCCGACGGGGTCAAGGTCACCGACGCCGGCCTCGCCGTGCTCACCGACCGCCGCCTCGTCCTGCTCGGCGGGCGGGGCCGGCGCGACTGGGCGTACGGGAGGATGACCGGTCTGGCCCACGACCCGGCGGCGCCGGTCACGCTGATCCAGGTCCTCGACCGGCGGCGCACCTCCGGCCTGCTGCTGCCCGCCGACGCCGCCGCGGAGTTCCGGTTCACCCTCACCCTGGCCTTCGCCGAGGCCATCGAGCAGCGGGGCGCGGTCCTGGCGCAGCTCGACGAGCTGATCGGCGAACACGACCAGACGCGGCCGTTCCGCCCCGCCATCGCCACCCCCGCGCAGGCCCGGATCACCTCCCTGGTGCCGGGCGGTCGGCGTACCGTCGCGGTGGCCGCCGCCGTGGCGCTGCTGGTGCCCGTGGCGCTGTTCGAGTCGGACCCGCCGGTGCGGCCCGGCTCGGACGTCGCCGCCGCCGCCACCGCAGCGCCCACCCCCGGGGCGGCCGTGCTCCCCACCGCCCGGCCCGGCCCGACGGCGTCGCCGGGGCCGCGGCACGGCACCGCGTCGTCCACCGCTGCGTCGTCCGCCGCGCCGCCGCCCGCCGGCCCGCCGGCCGCGAAGCGCGACGGGCTCTGCGGCGCGCCGGCCAACCCCTTCGGGTACGACTACTGCGGCGGCTCCCGCATCCGCCGGCCCGACGTGCGGGTCTGCGACTACTTCGACTGCGGGCAGGACTTCTGGGCCGGCACGGGCTATCTGGTGCAGTGCCGCGACGGCGCGCTCACCCTCACCGGTGGGCGGCCCGACGTCTGCGCCGCCCACGAGGGGCTGCGCCGTACGGTCTGGTCCTGACTCCTCCGTTCGGTCAGGTGGCGCGCGTGCCGCACCATCGTCGGCATGCTCAACCTCAAGCGGGACCGCCACCGCAAGAAGAAGCGGCGCGGCGTCGACTCCTGCACCGACTGCGACTGCGACGGCCCGGACTGCTGCGACTTCGGGCTCTTCTCGTTCCTGCTCACCCTCGGCTCGGTGGCCGCCGGGGCGACCCGCGCGCCGGTCGTCGACCGGGCCGGCCGGGCCGCGATCCTCGGCTACCGACGGTGGCTGTCGCACCGCTGGCCGGGCCAGTGCCGCTACACCCCGACGTGCAGCGCGTACGGGCTGGCCGCCGTCGAGCGGCACGGCCTGGCCGTGGGCGGGCGGATGGCCGCCGAGCGGCTGCGCCGCTGCAAGCCGCACGTGCCCCGGGGCACCCACGACCCGGTCCGCTGACCGCTCCTTCCCGGGCCGTGGGCGTCCGCCGACCGCCACTACCGGACCTTGGACAGTTGTCGTCCGCCGTGACTATTCAGTCCGCCCGTGACGACAACTGTCCAAGGTCTCGTTGTCACTCCGGGGCGTGGCAGACGGCCTCGACGTTGTTGCCGTCCGGGTCGCGGACGAACGCGCCGAAGTAGGTCGGGTGGTATTCCGGCCACACCCGGGGCGCGTGCAGCACCTCCGCCCCGACGGCGACCGCCGCCTCGTGGAACGCCCGCACGGCCGCCCGGTCAGGGGCGGTGAAGGCGATGTGCGCCTCGTGCGCCGCGCCCGTGGCGCCCGTGGCGGTCGTGGGGCTCAGCCAGAAGTCGGGCTTGTCGCTGCCGTAGCCGAGCACGTCGCCGAACTCCATCAGCCGGCGCGCGCCCAGCGTCGCGAGGACGGCGTCGTAGAAGGCGGCGCTGGCCGGGACGTCGCGGACCTGGATGCCGAGATGGTCGAGCATGGGTGATCTCCTCGCGAGTGATGGGCCGGTTCAACCATCCCGAACCAGTTCCTGACATTCCGTTTCTACGCTCCCGCTATGACATCGAAGCCAACCCCCGGCCGTCTCGGCCGCTTCGGCGTCGCGGGCGCGGTCACCGTGCTCGTGACGACCACCCTGGCCGGGACCGCCCCGCAGCCCGTGGCGGCCAAGCCCGGTCCCGTCGCCACCCACGCCGTGGCCGTCACCGCGGCGGAGCAGCAGGCCGTGCTGGCGTACTGGACTCCGCAGCGGATCGCCGCGCTCAGGACCCCGTCGGCGGAGGTGCCGGCCGTCGCCAGGCCGGACGGCGCACCGTGGACGCGGGCGAACGCCGTCCCGCGTACCGTCGGGCGGCTCTTCTTCACCGACCACGGCGAGGACAGCAGCTGCACGGCGACCGTGCTCGACAGCGCCAACCGCAGCACCGTGGTGACCGCCGCCCACTGCGTGAACAACACCGACCTGATCGGTGAGGACAACCAGTGGTCGAACAACGTGCTGTTCGTCCCCGGCTACCGGGACGGCGGCGCGCCGTACGGCATGTTCGTCGGTCGTCTTTCGGTGGCCCCCTCGACGTGGCTGCGCAACGACCAGATCGACAGCCTCTACGACTCGTACGACCAGGCGTTCGTGGTGCTCCACCCGAACAGCGACGGACGCCGGGTGCAGGACGCCGTCGGCGCGGCCCAGCGGATCGGCTACGACGTGCCCGGCGCGCGGGTGGTGCACCAGTTCGGCTACCCACGGGCCAGCTCGGACAAGGCCCGTGAGGGCCTGCCCGAATACACCGGTGAACGCCTCGCCTACTGCACGGGCCCGGCGGTGGAGCAGCAGTCCACCGAGGACTGGCCGGAGCCGCCCGGCCAGTGGGGCACCGAGTGCGTGATGGGCGGCGGCTCCAGCGGCGGCCCGCGGTTCGCGGACTTCGACCCGCGCACCGGGCTCGGCGTCGTGGTCGGCGACAACTCCCACGGCTGGCTCCCTGGGAAGCGCTACCTGGTGGGCCCGCAGTTCACCACGGCGATCACCCAACCGGTCTTCCACCGGGCACAGCACAGCTGAGCCAACCAGCCGGGTGGCGGCCGAGGCGTACGAGGCAACCCGGATCGCCTTCGAGCTGGACCAGGACCGAAGGTCCCGCCGAACGGTGACCGAACCCCCTGCCGAGACTCCCCGCACCAGAGCAGGCTGAGGGGAGACCGACCAGCGGGGAGGCGTCATGGCCACGCAGCAACGCACCCGACCGGTGGCACGGGCCGTCGACTCGTACCGGCTGCTCGCCGCCGCCCTCACCGCCCTGGCCGCCACGATGGCGACCAGCTCGCTGCTCGGGCCGCTCGGGGCGGGCCTGATGCGCTACCGCACCTCCCCGACCACCCTGCACCAACTGCTCGGCGGCGACGCCGCCGCGCTGCTCGTGGTGACACCGTTGGCCGTGGCCGCCGCCGTGCTCGCGGGCCGCCGGCACCCCGTCGCGCCGCCGCTGGCCGCCGGCATCGCCGGGTACGCCCTCTACACGTACGCGCAGGTCGTCATCGGCCAGGAGTACCTGCGCCTGCCGGGCAACGTGGAACGGTTCTTCCCGCTGCTGCTGACCGCGTTCCTGCTCGCCGAGGCGACGCTGGTGCTCGCCTGGCGGGCGCTGTCGCCGCACCCGCCCGCCCCGTCGCGCCGGCTTGCCCGCGCCGCCGGCGGGACGCTGCTCGGGGCGGCGGCTTTCCTGCTGCTCGGGCTGCACCTGCCGACCATGGTGACCGCCTGGACCGACCCGGCCTCCATGATCGAGTACGCCTCCAGCCCCACCCCGTTCTGGACGGTCAAGCTGATGGACCTCGGCATCGTCGTCCCGGCCGCCGTGGCCGTCGGCCTCGGCGTGCTGCGCGGGGCGGCGTGGGCGCGGCGGATGGCGTACCCGCTGCTCACCTGGCTGACCTGCCTGGGCGCGTCGGTGACCGCGATGGCCGTGGTGATGCTGGCCGACGGCGACCCGGATGCGTCGCCGATGCTGGCGGCCGGGTTCGCGGCCGTCACGGTCACGCTCGCCGGACTGACGGTGGCGTTCGGCCGGCCGCTGGCGGCGCGCCCTAGGCCGACCGCCAGCGCCCTGTGCTACTGCGCCCCGGACATCCCCCGGGACCTCGTCGCACCGCAAGCGGGCAGGGCAGCGCCCCTGCCGTCGACCAGCGCCTCACCCGGGCGGGCACGCTCGCTCAGCGCCTGACGTCTGTCGGCAGGTCAGGCGGCGATCGCGCGGGCCGCCGCGTACAGGTCGGCCGGCAACGGATGCGCCAACTCCCAGACGATGCGCATCGGCCGGTCCCCGGTGTGCCGCCGGTACGCCATCGGCCCGGCGTACAGGTAGGCCGGCGCGCCGAGGTCCCGGTCCGGCACCCGCGTCTCCCGCACGAACAGGTGCACCGTCGAGCCGCGCGAGGCGTGGTGGACGTAGCGCTGCCCGGTCGCCGACGCCGCCGACGTAGTGCTCTGCGACTCCCACTGGAACAGCCGGTCGGTGACGGCCCGGTCCGCGTACATGGTGGTGGGGGAGTAGTGCCGCTCCGACTTGACCAGCGTGACGAAGAACAGGTCCGCCCGCTCGGACTCCAGCCACTTCACCCCCTCCCGCAGCGACCCCGGGTTCGGCATCCCGAACGCGGCACACGCCTCGTTGCGGCTGTAGCGGGCGTGCACCCGCAGCGCGCCGACGGGCACGGTGACCCGGTGGATGCGGTCCCGCAGCACCCCGGCGAGCTGCCGCAGCTCGGCGCAGCGCGCCGGCTCCGCCCACAGCCGCGCGAGCCGTGCGTCCCGGTCCTCCCGTGACGTCAGCGGGGCGTTCGGCCCCCACAGGTCGAAGTGCAGCATGTCCCACAGCCGTCCCGGCTCCGGCCGCTCACCGGCGGCGACCCGGGCCAGCAGGTCCAGCCGGTCGGCGTCGTCCAGGTGCAGCATCCGCCCGATGGCCCGCCCCAACTCGCGGTCGTCCGGGCCGGGGGCCGGGGTGTCCAGCCCGGCGAGCCGCCGCAGCCCGGTCCACCCGCCGACCGAGGCCGACCGGTAGACGTCCTCGACCTCGATGCCGGTCTCCCGCAGGAACCCGGCGAGGTCGACGTCCCCGAGCTGCCGCAGCTCGGCCACCAGGCCCCTCCTCGACGTGGGCAGGGCGCTCTTGAGGTTGGCCAGCACCACCTCCTTCGCCACCCGGTCCAGCTCGACGTGGCAGCCGCTGGGCAGCATGGGAAAGTCCTGCTCGACCGCGTCCCTGACCGCCCGCCGGCTGACCCCGGTCAGGGCCCGCCAGCGCAGGTCGAACCGGAAGTTGGCGTGCTGCCCGCCGATGAAGTCCAGCACCGTGAGGCAGGGCTTGTCGTCGTCCAGGCGCAGGCCCCGGCCGAGCTGCTGGAGGAAGACCGTCGCGCTCTCGGTGGGCCGCAGCATCAGGATCGTGTCGACCATCGGCAGGTCGACGCCCTCGTTGAACAGGTCGACGGTGAACAGCACCCGCAGCTTCCCGGCCCGGAAGTCGCGCAGCAGGCCGTGCTGCGCCGCCCGGTCCGTCCGGGACGTCACCGCCGCCGACGGCACGCCGTGCCGAGTGAACCAGTCCGCCATGAACTCGGCGTGCCCGATGCTCACGCAGAAGCCGAGCGCCCGCATCCGCCCCACGTCCACGGTGTCCCGCACGGCCCGCAGGATCAGCCGCGCCCGCGCGTCGTCGCCGGTGTAGATCGCGCCCAGCTCGCCCGGGTCGTACCCCTGGCCGCGCCGCCACCGCAGGTGCGACAGGTCCACCTCGTCGTGCACCCCGAAATACTGGAACGGGGCCAGCAACTGCCGCTCCAGGGCCTCCCACAGGTGCAGCTCCACGGCGGCGCGGCCGTCGAACCACCGCCGCACGTCGCCGCCGTCGGCCCGGTCGGGGGTCGCCGTCAGCCCCAGCAGTACGCGCGGACGCAGCCGCTCCAGCAGCCGCGCGTACGTCGGCGCCTCCGCGTGGTGGAACTCGTCGACGAGCACCATGTCGTACGCCCCGGGGTCGATCTCGCGGCGGTGCAGCGACTGGATCGAGGCGAAGACGTGCGTCCAGTTCCTCGGCTCGCTCCCGCCGACCAGCAGCTCGCCGAAGCTGCCGTCGCCCACCACCTGCCGGAACGTCGACAGGCTCTGCCGCAGGATCTGCTCCTGGTGGGCGACGAACAGCAGCGAGTCGACGGTCTTGTTCCTGCTTAGCCGCCGGTAGTCCAGCGCCGCCACCACCGTCTTGCCGGTCCCGGTCGCCATCACCACCAGGTTGCGGTGCCGGCCGTGCACCTGCCGCTCCGCGTCCAGCTCGGCCAGGATCTCCGCCTGGTACGGGTACGGCCGCACGTCCAGGTTCGCGATCTGCGTCGGCGATTCCTCGCGCCGCTCCCCGCTGAGCGCCTGCCGCAGCCGCTCGCCGTCCCGCCCGGCGTCGTACGCCTCGAACGCCGGATCGTTCCAGTAGTCCTCGAACGTGGCGGTGAACGTGTCGATGACGTGCGGCTGCTCCACGTTGGAGATGCGGACGTTCCACTCCACCCCGTCGACCAGCGCCGCCTTCGACAGGTTGCTCGACCCTACGTACGCGGTGGTCAGGCCGTTGTCGCGGCGGAACAGCCACGCCTTCGCGTGCAGCCGGGTCGTCCTGGTTTCGTAGGAGACCTTGACCTCGGCGCCCAGCTCGGCGAGCCGGTCCAGCGCCCGCTGGTCGGTCGCGCCGAGATAGGTGGTGGTGATGACGCGCAGCGTCCCGCCCCGGCCGATCAGCTCGCGGATGGCCGGCTCGACGATGCGCAGCCCGTGCCACTTGATGAACGCGCACAGCAGGTCGACCCGCTCGGCCGAGGCCATCTCGTGGGTGACCTCGTGGCCGATGCGCGGCTGGTGGCGGCCGTTGACCAGCAGCGCGCCGGTGGAGAGCGGGGTGGTCGGCCGGGCCGGGAAGGTCGGCTGCGCGGGCGGGGTGGGCGGGGCGGCGATGGCGTGCAGCAGGTTGCGCGCATCGGCGACCAGGTCGTCGGGGCCGGCCGCGTCCGGGTCGAGATCGGTGATGGCCTGCGCGATCCGGTTGGCGAGATCGACCTGGCGGTGCAGCCTGTCGTCGCCGCCGGGGACGGCTTGCAGGGCCCGGCTGATCAGGGCGGCGAGGTGCCGGGTCAGGGGCTGGTGGGAGTCGGCGGGGTCCAGGGGGTGGTGCTGGACGTGGGCCGGGTCGAGGTGGTGGAGGCGGGTGGCGAGCTGGCGGGTGATCAGATGCTCGTAGATGCCGACCTCAGGCTCGTCCATGGGGTCGGAGGCTAGCGCGTCCGTGTTCGATGCGCGCTCATGCCGATGTGCGGGCGTCGAGCCGAAGTGGCGATGTAGCGAAGCGCGGCTTCGCGGTTGCTCGGGTGTCCGGCTCAACCTTGCGATTAGGCGTATACGCCTATAGGTTGTCCAGGTGCCTTTGAACGCGACACAGAACAGCCTGGTGTTGCCGATGCTCGGGCTCCTCGTCGAGCAGCCGGCGCATGGCTACGACATCACGACACGCCTGCGTGAGCGGTACGGGCATCTCTCGGTCACCCGCAGCACGGTCACGTCCCTGCTGAAGGCGCTGGAGAAGGCAGGCCTGATCACCTCCCGGCTCCCCGAGCGAGTGGGCAACCGGCCACCACGGAGGGCTTACGAGTTGACCGCTGCGGGCCTCGCTGACTTCCGCCACAAGGTCGAGGCTGGGGTGCGCGACACCGTAGCCGCGTCCCTGGACTTCGTCATGGCGGTCGCCTACGTCGGGGTACTCCCGATTGACCAGGCGGCGTCCATCCTGGATGGTCGCGCCGACCGGCTCGACCGAGAACTGGCTGCCCTTTCGGGGCTGTCCGACGGTGACGTACCCGAAGTGCACATGCTCGAAGTCGCCTACTGGCGCACCATCGTCGCCGCCGAAGCCGCCTGGATCAGGAACCTGGTAGGGCGGATCCGGTCAAACGAGATCAGCTGGCCGGCCCAGCCAACCGACGAACACCGGAGTGCAGAAGCGTGAAGTTCGGTATCTATCCGGGCGGGCGAGCCGGCACGGTCTCCTCCCACCCACCCGACGTCGCCGCGATCCGCCACCTCGTCGACGACATCGCGGGCGGTCACCCCTTCGTCGTCCGTGAGTACGTGCACTTTTTCGGCGACGCGACACCGCCGGACGTGGTCACCACACTCGGAGCCGAACACGAACTTGCGCACCTCACGATGCCCGACGGATGGTACGTCGAGGGAAACCGCGAACTGGACCTCGTGCTCAGCTACATCCCCCAGACCGCCGACCTCGCCGGATGGCTGGCCTTCCTCGACACTGTCATCGACCGCTACGGTCACCTGACGCGGTACCTCCAGGTGACGCTTGAGCCGAACTTCCCCATCCCGCTGATCGACGGAAGCGCGCCCGGCGTGCGCGAAGCCCTGACCCTCGGCGTCCCGCACGCCCGCGCTGCACTGGACCGGCGGGGTCTCCAGCACGTACAGATCGGCTTCTCCGTCGCCGAACCACCGGAATGGCTGGGTGGCGACGACCAGTTCTGGTCATACCTGTCCTCGGTCCCATACCGGGACTTCGCGGCCCACGTCGACTACGTTGGCCTGGGCCTGTACCCCGATGCCTTCTCACCCGTCGCGCCGCGGGGCAACCCGGGAGACACCGCATCCCTCACCACCCACGCCCTGCACCACTTGCGGGGCAGGTCGCTGCCACGCGCGCACATCCCGCCCAGCACCCCCATCCACATCGTCGAGAACGGCACCCCGAGCGGGTCACCCCGCACCGAGCAGGCACAGCGCGACTCACTGTCGGACATGCTTGGTGTCATCCTCGCCGAACAGGAGTATCTGAACATCACCCAGTACGAACTGTTCAGCCTCAGGGACGCCGACAGCAGTTCCACTGAACCCACCGGGACACTGGGCATCGTCACCGACACCTACCGGCCCAAACCCGCTCTCGCCGTCTACCGTGACATCGTCCGTAGCACCGGCCAGCCTGCTACCCCACATCCCTGAGCGGCGGACCGCACCGCAGCAAGGCCGGCCAACGTCCACTCTCTCGGCCCGTCCGCACCGGTCTGAAGTACCGAGACGCGACGCGCTGTCAAACGTCGTGTGTCACGCTGATCAACGTCCGCACATGCCGCCGTTCGAGCGCGAATGCTGTGCCGACCGATAGCGTCGCTGATCAGTCCTCACTCAGGGCCGCTCCCACCAGCGTCAGCACCTGATCAGTCAGGCCGGGCGCGATGCCGAGGGTCATGGCCGACCGAGCGCAGTGGTTGCTTCCGTCGCGGTCGAGCAGAACCGCACCTGCCTCCCGGGCGATAGCCGTTCCGCCAGTCATGTCCCACGGGTGGTTGGACAGGGTCAGCGCCGCGTCGATTCGGCCCTCCGCCAGCCACGCCAGGTCCAGCGCCGCTGTCCCGGTCATCCGCACTCGCTGCACCACCTCGGCCAGCCGGGCCGTCAGGGCGAGCCGGGACCGGTTCTTGACTGCGGCGTCCGGCCCGACGGCGTAGTCGCCGATCGCTACGACCGCGTCGCTCAGCCTGCTGGTGTCGCTCACCCGGATGGGCTTCCCGTCGACTGTCGCGCCGCTGCCGCGGGCGGCGGCGTACCGGTTTCCCAGGAATGGCACCTCGACGACACCGAGGACCGCGTCGTCCCCATGCAGCAGCCCCAGCGACACCGCGCACAACGGAATCCCACGCACGAAGTTCGCCGTCCCGTCGATCGGGTCGAGGACCCACTGCATCTCGCCGGTGGCGTGGACCCCGTCCTCCTCGCCGAGGAAGCCGATCTCAGGAGTGGCGGCCTGGAGGAAGGCGCGGACCTCCCGCTCGATCTCGTAGTCGAGCTGCGTCGCGAAGTCCCGTTCACCCTTGGCGGTGAACGGGCCGGGGGAGCGGTGCCGCATCATCTCGGCCGCCCGAGCTACCGCCGCCTCCGCTACCGGAAGCAGGTGCCGGTATCCGCTCATAATTGCCGCCCCCGCTGCCACTGCGATTCAAAGAGCTGCTCGAAGACCGGATACAGGCGGCCCGCGCCTGCGGCGGATACCCCCCCCGCGTCCTGCGGGCGCGTCGCCGGATCGGAGGAAGCCGCCGTTGGTCGCTAGCCGTACGTCAGTCGTCGTCGTGCCGCATTCTTGGTCGGCGTGGTCAGATCAGCGAACGGCGTCCAGCGCGTCCCATGATCGTCCTCGCGGACAGAACGGAGACGCCGGTCGAACTCGGCGGTGACCTCCTCGGATGCGGCAAGAAGAGGCACAGCGGCGACGATCATCTTCAACTCGCGTGCCTCCCGTAGCAGCCGCCACGAGGGGTCGGAGGTCACGTCGCAGCCGTAGGCGGCGGCCAACGCCTCGTGTGCCCCCGCGCGTGCGAACCGCTTCTCGCCCACCGCGACCGCCGCCAGGTCAACCTGCCAAGGGCCAACGCAGGTGGCGTCGAAGTCACACATCACAGCCCGGCCCGATTGCTGTCGGAGCAGGTTGCCGACATGAGCGTCCCCGTGGATGAGACTCCGTTCCGCGCGCTGGTTCAGGGCGGCTATCTGTGGCTCCAGGCGGTCGCACCACCGCACCAGGAAGTCACGGTCACTCCCGCGAAGGCCGTCGGCGTCGGCCAGTCGTCTGCGCGCGTCATCTACCGGGTCCCAGGCAGGAAGCGGAAACGGTGGCACGCCGAGCGAATGGAGCTCCCGCAGCACAAGGCCGAGGTTTTCCACCGTCGGGGCGGGCGATCCTGGTGGGACGTACTCCCACACCGAAGCGACCAGTTCGCCGACCTCGACCGGCTGCTGGACGCCCGGTGCCAGGCGGATGGTCGGCGCGTCGATGTCGGCGAACCAGCGTGCAAGCTGGACGACCTTCGCCACTCGGTCGCGGAGCCGGTGCGTACGGGCGATCCGGATAACGACGCCCGAACTCGGCAGGGCGAAGACAGCGTTGTTGGTCAACCGCAGCAACTGTGCGTCCCCGCAGGGGACGCCCAGGATGCCCGCGACATCTCGCATCGCCTCCGTCATCACCTGCTCCGAGAACCGCCCGCTCATGCAGCGGCCAAAGCGCGGGCGGTGAGCGCTCGCTCGAAGGCGGCCACCTCCGGAAGCTCCCGATGCCGCGACAGATCTCGACGCAGGTTGACGACACGATCGGTCACCCGCCGGGAGCTGATCCCACGTATCTGCTCCAGCACCTGGGCACCCACGGCGAGGGCTCGTTCTGGCTCGTCTGCGAGGAACAGCGCGCTGCACAACCCGACCTCGTTCAGCATCGTGCTGCGCACGTTGGCCAAGTCGAACGACGCGACGGCTTCTTCGGTCCAACGCACCGCCTCGCGCGCGTGTCTGCTGTCCTGCCGTGCCCTGTCCCGGTAGACGCGGCCGTACTGGGCGAGCAGCTCACCTCGGTCGTAGAAGCCCATCCACTCAGGCTCACGTTCGTGGCTGATGCGATCGAACTGATCATCGGCCTTGCCCAGCGTGGTCACCGCAGTTTGATGATCGCCAAGCGCGGCAACGGAGGCGGCCTCCGCGCCCCAGAAGAGGGCCTTGACCGCCGGGGTGGCCTGCGATCCGAGTTGGGCGTGCGCGAGCTGAAGCGTCGCGAGGGCGTCCCGGTTGTGTCGCAGGTGCTGAAGCTGCTTGGCCTGCGCATAGCGGATCATCGCAGCCAATGGCGCATCTCCAGCGGTGACGGCGGCCCGTTCACCAGCGACGAAGTGCCGTTGGGCGTCATCGTGCCTACCCGCGTCGAAAGCCGTCCAGCCGGCCAACTGGCGGGCTGCCGCGACCGCTGCCACCAGCCGTGGGGTGAGCCCAGCCGGGTGCGTCCAGTCGAGCATCCGGTATACCGACTCGGCGAAGCGGGCCACCTCCTGATATAGCAGGCTGCCCCCGCATTCGCGATCCACCGATCGATAGAGCGTCAGCACGGCATTCAGGCGCGCGACATCCGCAGCACCGATGCGTCGGGGCTGCACGTTGATCGTGTTGCCGATCAGCCCTGCGCCCGCCGCTACGGCGGCGATGCCAGCCAACAGCGCTCGCCGGCCCTCGTCCGGCCCCGGAGGTTGTGGCTCGCGTTCGGCGGCAACACCCGTCATGTGGCTCCGGCCTGGCGGGCTGAACCACAGGTAGGCCGTAGGGATGCCGAATACCCCTGCCCAGTGGGCCAGTCGGTCCAGGTGCACCAGCGGTGGACCGTTCTCCACCCGGCTCAACTGCGCCTGGGTGATCCCCATCCATCCCCCCACCACGGTCTGCGGCAGCGGGTGCCGCCCGTGGTAGGGATGGCACCGGTACGCCCTGATCACCCGCCCGAGGTGCCGCTCGGCGAGCGCCTGTCGTACCGGCTGGTGCTCCCAGAAGGAAGCGGGCACCACCGGCGGCGTGCTGAGCCGGTCTCGCTCGGCGGCCTGGCAGGGCGTGCAGCGTCCGCTGTCGTTGTCGCGGGCGAGTCGCCCGCCGCAGCGTGGACAGTTCGCAGGTGTCACCGGGAACCTCGCCAATCGCGGGCGGCTGAGTCCGAAGTCGAGCGTATCCAGTCAACCCGCTCCGTGGGGGTTCGGTATACGTAGCGCGCATATCGAGGACGTCCACACGCTCGGCGGCTGCGAGTGATCGGCCAAATGCTCAGCGCGCATGACGTTCACGATCATCAGTACATGGTGGAACCCCTGGCCAGCGTCGATCGTCGACCGCATGGCCCGGGGCGGGTGCTGGGTTCCGGGGCGTGTCGACCCCAACGACGCGACCTCGTCCCCGCCCGCCCCGGCGCCCACTCCATCCGGCACGACATCCAGGGGCGCAGACACCATGGGCATCACCGCAGCAGACCTCCCCATAGGGCCACCAGGCGACGGGCGTCACGGCGTGACGCCGGCCGAGATCGTCCGCCGGTGGCTGCGGCTGGTGGTGGCGGACGCGGAGCTGTCCCCGTACCTCGTCGGGGTGGATCTGGACCGGATCGCGGCGCACCTGACGGCGAGCCTGACCGCCGCGCTCGCCGATGAGCCGGCGGACGCCTGGGGTGGGCTCGGCCTGTCGGAGGCGCAGCGCCGGCGAATCGGTGACTACCTGGCCGGGGTGTGCTGGGCGGCCGACCTGCCCGGCGAGCGGATCGCCCAGGCGCGTCGGGCGGTGGCCCGATGAGCGCCGCCGAGGTGTGGGCCGGTGACGGCGTGCCGGCCAGGGTGATCGATCACGACCGGCCGTGCCCCGGCATCGCCGTCCTGACCCTGCGCCCCTGGGCGCGGCTGCCGCACCGCCCCGGCCAGGCCGTCCCCGTCCAGACCCCACGCCACCCCGGGCGGTGGCGCTGGTATTCCCCGGCCAACGCGCCCCGCCCCGACGGCACCGTCGAGCTGCACGTCCGCGCCGTGGCCGCCGGCGCCGTCTCGGGCGGCCTAGTCCATGACGTACGCCCCGGCGAGCTGCTGCACCTCGGCCCGCCCCGGGACACCGGCCTGTGCCTGCGCGACGGCGACCTGCTGCTGGTGGCCGGCGGCACCGGGCTGGCCCCGCTGCGCGCCCTGGTCGAGCAGGTCGCCGCCGCCCCCGACGGCCGCCGGGTCACGCTGGTCGTCGGCGCGCGCACCTTCGCCGAGCTGTACGACGCGATCGCCCTCGACAGGCTTCAGCGCGCCCACGACTGGCTGACCGTCGTGCCCGCCCTCTCCCACGACCCGCACGCCGATCCGGCCGAGCAGGGCGACGCGCTCGCCCTCGCCCTGCGCCACCACCGGCCGCACCAGCAGGTGTACGTCTGCGGCCCGCCCGCCATGGTCGACATCGCCCGCTGCTGGCTGCCCCTCGCCGGGGTGCCCGAGGACCACCTCCACCTGCCCGACCCGGCGGCCCTGAAAAGGATCCTGCCGCAGCAGACGGCGTAGCCTCGCGGGATGCCGGACTCCACTCTCGACGGTCTGCTCGCCGCCTTCACCGACCCGATGCCGTTCACCCGGGAGACGGTCGCCCAGGTGCCGCTCGCGCCCGGAGCGCACGTCGTCACCTGCGACGGTGACATCGTCTACGTGGGTGAGACGGGGCGGAGCCTCCGGGAGCGGCTCCGTGCCCACCTGCGGGGCAACCGCGGCTCGTCGGTGCTGCACAAGCAGGTTGGTGAGCTGCTCGACGAGGAGTTCGGACGGCAGGCGAGCACCGACGAGATCGCCGCCTGGCTCGGCAGGTGCGAGATCAGGTGGCGGGAAGCGGCCGACCCGAAGGCGCTAAAGGATGCGTTACTCGCCGTGGTCGCGCCACGGTTCAACCGGCTGGGCTCCGGGCAGCGGGGCGCGTCCACGGATCCCGTGAGCCGCTTCGAGCGGTTGGCGAACGGCCCGTACTTCAGCTCCGTGGTGGCCGCCAACCGCGCCTACCTCGACGCGGTCGTGCCGGACGCGGCTTCCACGGAGCGGGACCGCTGGGCGCTCTCCTGCCTGCCCAGCACCAGGACGGACCCGCGCCGGCTGTCGGCGATCTCCATGAAGACGATGGAGACGTTCGTGCTGCACGAACCGACCGAGCCGGGCGTCGGTGCCCGGGCCGAGGGCTTTCTGGTCGTCCGCAGGTCGGTGCTCGACAGGCACTGGACGCCCGCAGGCTTCCGGGCGGCCCATCCTGCCCTCACCACCTGGCGGTCGGACTACGTCGATGCGGGGCCCGACCAGGAGTGCCTCGCCGGTGACGTCGAGGATCTGATCGCGGCGCTCGGGGACGAGCGGGTCGTCCTCGCCGCCCGCGCCCTCACCGAGCCGCTGCTGCGATCCCGGACCTTGCACGCGCGTGGGCACTGTCAGCCACTCGCGGACGCGGTGCTGGGCCGGCGCGAACCGACCGACTGGATCTATCCGGTGGACATGGGTGACAGCCCTTCAGGGAGGAGCCGCGACGTCTGGGAGTGCTTTTCCACCGACGCGGTGGTCGACTGGCAGCTCTCCGCCGGCTATCACCAGATCGCCACCGGCGACCGGATCTGGGCGTACGCCGCCGAGCCGTCCGCCCGTCTCGTCGCGGCGGGCGTCGCCTGGGACGACCCCTATCGACTGGCTGCGGAGGGCGGGCTGGAGTGGCGGGTGGCGGTCCGGTGGGACGCCGAACTGACCCGTCGAATCCTCGGCAGCGAGCGGGGCGTGCCCGTCGTGCCGGCCGGGTCGGCGCGGGGCGTGCGGGCGATGAGCGCGACCGAGCGCGACCGGCTCGCGGACGCGCTGAAGGCGATCAGGGCGCCCCAGCCCGACGAGCTGCCGGCGGGGCGCCGTCGTCGGCTCGCGGAGGTCACCGCCCGCCAGGGGCAGGCCGACTTCCGACGCAGGCTCATCGAGGCGTACGGGGGGCGCTGCGCGATCACCGGCTGCGACACCGAGGCTGCTCTCCAGGCCGCCCACATCTCGCCCTACGACGGGCCGACCACGAACCGGGTGACCAACGGTCTGCTGCTCCGGGCCGACGTGCACAACCTCTTCGACCGGGGCCTGATCTGGGTCGACGAGCAGTTCCGTGTCCGGGTCAAGGCGGAGGCGGGACACTATGGGAGCTGGCACGGCGAGAAGCTGCGCCCACCGGCGCACGCGGGGGACCACCCGGATGCCGCCGCGCTGCGGGCCCACCGTCAGGAGGTGGCCGGGATGCGGTGAGACCCCTGGCCCGGCATCGACCTTCGTGAGACCGTCTATGTCGGAACGTGTGCGACAGGACACGAGGGGTGATCGGTGTGGGTGTTGCCGACGGGCCGTCGCGATGGTCGATCGAGACGTTCGGGTTCGCTCAGGCGGTGGCGCTGCGCAAGCGCGTCCCGGCGGCCCTCAAGCGGGCGGTGGAGCGCGCCATGGATGCCCGGGAGGCGTCCGAGATGACCAGCGACCACCTGGCACTACTCCACCAGGAGCGACGCCGATATCGCGCGGACCCGGCCGGAGCGCACCCTCAGCCGCTTCGCCCGCGCCCTGCTCGCCCTGTGCGGCCCGGAGCCGCGCTACCAGCAGGACACCCTGCCGCTCATGCCGTTCACCGATCAGGAGGCCGATGCTCGGTCGGAGCTGCGGGAGGCCGTCGAGCGGCTCCCTGTCGAGCCGAAGGTGCTGCTGATCGGGTACGCCTGCAACTCGGAGGCCGGCCTGCTCCGCGTGTGCTGGGGTGGGGCGGCGTTGCGGGGGAACGGCGACCTGGAGTGGCAGCACGTGGAGGAGCTGCCGATGCCGGGTGACGCGGCCCAGGGGCGGCGTGCCGTCGCCGCCTGACCGGCGGCCCTCTACAGTCGACGGGGTCTGTTGATCTTGCGGCGAGAGGATGCGGATGCGGATCGGCATCAACACGTGGGCGTGGGCGGCCCCGCTGACCGACCGGGCGCTCGCCCGGTTGGCCCCCCGGATCAGGGCGTGGGGCTTCGACGCCATCGAGCTGACCGTCCAGGCGCCCGGCGACTGGGATCCCGCGTCAGCGGCCGACCTGCTCGCCGGGTTGGAGCTGGCCCCCGCCGTCTGCGCGGGCCTGCTGCCCGAGCACGACCTGCTCGCCGACGACGAGGAGGTGCTGCGGCGTACGGCGGAGTTCGTGCGGCACTGCGTGCGGGTCGCGGGCCGGGTGGGCGCCGTCGTGGTGGCGGGCCCGCTCTACGCCCCGGCCGGCCGGCGGTGGCTGCTCGACGCGGACGCCCGGCGGGCCGCCACCGCCCGCCTCGTGGCGCGGCTGCGGCCGCTCGCCGACGAGGCCGCCGGGCAGGGCGTGACGATCGCCCTCGAACCGCTCAACCGGTTCGAGACGAGCCTGCTCAACACCGTCGAGCAGGCGCTGGAGGTGGTGGACGGCGTCCCCGGGCTGGGCCTCGCGCTGGACACCTTCCACCTGAACATCGAGGAACGCGACCTGCCGGCCGCGATCCGACTGGCGGGCGGCCACCTCGCGCACGTCCAGGTGTGCGGCAACGACCGGGGAGCGCCCGGCGGCGACCACCTCGACTGGCCGGGGATGTTCGACGCCCTGACCGGCATCGGCTACTCCGGCCAGGTGAACATCGAGTCGTTCACCGCCGAGGCCCTGGCCGTGCCGATGTCCGTGTGGCGGCCCCTCGCCGCCGGCCCCGACGCGCTCGCCGTCGAAGGGCTGGCGTTCCTGCGTGGCCTGACCGGGCGTGATCTCCCGTAGACCTCGGGCGGGCGTCCCGCGTGGCGCGCCAGGGAAATCCGCTACAGATCACCCTGACATGTATAGAGTTTCCCCGTGGGTTCAGTGGATCAGTCGGGGGCCGGGGGCAGGGCACTTGCCCGTCTCCCTGCCACCTTCAGCTACTCCGAGGCTCTAGCCGCCGGCGTTACTGAGTGGCGGCTGTACCAGCTGCGCGATCAAGGACTCATCGAGTCCCTCGGGCGGGGCCTGTACCGTCGTCGTGACGCCGAGGCAACGGACCTTGACCTCGTCGAGACTGCCCGCCGTGCGTCAGCGGCTACGCTCTGCCTGACCACCGCCCTGGCTCGCCACGGCCTGACCGACGAGATTCCCGCTCGCATCGACGTCGCGTTGCCTCGCGCGCGGCACCGACCGGTCACCGTCGCGCCGGTTGCCTGGCACTGGTTCGATCCCGCCACGTTCCAGATCGGGCGTACGGAGTTGCCGCTCGATGCTGAGACGTCCATTGGGCTGTACAGCCCCGAACGCAGCATCATCGACGCCGTTCGGCTGCGGCACAGAGAGGGGCCGGACTTGGTCTACGCGGCGCTCAGGCGGTGGTTGAGACGACGGGACGCTTCACCGTCAAGCCTGTTGGGGATGGCCCGGAACTTCCCCAGGGCGGAGCGACCACTCCGAGAGGCGCTGGAGATCCTGCTGTGACCGTTCGTCCGACGCGGGCCACTGTCGCCGGCCGCGTCTACCTTGACCTCCAGAACCTTGCCCGCCGTACTGGCCGGCCGACCGACGAGCTGCACCAGATCTACGGGTTAGAGGGATTCCTCCTACTCCGCCCGGCGCCCCACGCGGGACGTGGACCTCCAGGGCCGATGGATCTCGAATGACAGTGGCCAGGTGCTCGACATCGTTCGACATGTCGCAGCCGTGGAACTTGACGACGGCTTGGTGCTCGATGCGGAGGCTGCGACGGCCGAGAAGATCCGGGATGACGACACCTACGCCGGGGTGCGGGTCAGTCTTACCGGAAGCCTCTCCGCGGCGCGGCTGACCTTCCACGTCGATGTCAACGTTGGCGACCCGATCTGGCCGGAGCCGCAACCGATCAAACTGCCGCGCCTCCTTGACGGAGAGATCGTCCTAACGGGCTACCCGTTGGCCATGGTGTATTCGGAGAAGCTGGTGACGGCGTTGCAGCGCGGCCTGGCGAACACCCGCTGGCGTGACTTCGCCGATGTCTACCTGCTCTCAAATCGCCACGATATCGACGGTGACGAACTAGTGACGGCCATCCAGCAGGTTGCCCAGTACCGGCAGGTGGTGCGTGAGCCGCTGAGCAAGGCCCTTGACGGCTATGCGGCGCTCGCGCAGTCGCGGTGGGCTTCGTGGCGGCGTAAGCATCGCTTGGACAGCCAGCTTCCCCCGGAATTCGACGTGGTGTTGCGGCGTGCGTCCGCACTCGCCGACCCCGCGTTGACCGGGCGTGCACGGGGCCGAACCTGGATCGCAGCGACCTCGGGTTGGGCTATGTGACGCCGGGAGCGGTCAAGGTCAGCCTGGTAGAGTGCGGATTCGCTGGGGGAGGTGGGCAGTGACCGTCGCGCTGGAGGTGCCGCCGTCCGTCGAGGCGGAGCGGGTCGTCAACGCGGTGCTGGCCGACCTGCGCACCGGTGACCACCGGGGCGTCGTCGTCGACTCGCCGCCCGGTGCCGGCAAGTCGACCCTCGTCGTCCGCGCCGCCGTCGAGCTGGCCGCCGCCGGGGAGCCGCTGATCATCGTCGCGCAGACCAACGAGCAGGTCGACGACCTCATCGACCGGCTCGCCCGCAAGGCCCCCGGGCTGCGCATCGGCCGGCTCTCCGCCACGGAATACAAGCCGACCGACCGGGTGAAGGACCACCCGACGGTCAAGGTGGCGGCGAAGGTCGCCGACCTCGGCGAGCCGGCCGTCGTCATCGGTACGGCCGCCAAGTGGGCCATGGTCACCGAGGGCTGCTGGCCGTGGGCGATCGTGGACGAGGCGTACCAGATGCGGTCTGATGCGTTGTTGCGCGTGGCCGGCAGGTTCGAGCGGGCCCTGTTCGTGGGGGATCCCGGGCAGCTCGACCCGTTCTCCACGGTCGAGACCGTGCGCTGGACGGGCCTGACCTGGGACCCGATGCAGTCCGCGGTGGCGGTGCTGCTGCGGCACAACCCGCAGTTGCCGGTGCACCGGCTGCCGGTGTCGTGGCGGCTGCCTGCGTCGGCGGCGCCGGTGGTCGCTGCGGCGTTCTACCCGTTCACCGGGTTCCGGGCGGGCACCGGCCGCGACGACCGGGTGCTCGCGTTCACCGACGCCGGGCCGGGGGACGCCGTCGACGCGGCGGTGGAGCTGGCGGCGTCGACGGGCTGGGCGCTGTACGAGCTGCCGGAGCGGCACACCCCGCGTACCGACTCCGAGGCCGCCGCCGCGTGCGCCGCGCTGGCGCTGCGAGTGCTGGCGCGCGGCGCGGTCGCCGTCTCCGAGCACGCGCCGGCCGGCGCGCCGGTCACCGCCGACCGGATCGCCGTGGGGGCCGCGCACCGCGACCAGGTCGCCGCCATCCGCGCACACCTGGGCGCGGCCGGGGCGGGCATCACCGTGGACACCGCCAACCGGCTCCAGGGTCGCGAGTACGACGTGACGATCGTGCTGCACCCGTTGTCGGGCCGGCGGGACGCGACCGCCTTCCACCTGGAGTCGGGGCGGCTGTGCGTGCTGACGTCCCGGCACCGGCACGCGTGCGTGGTGGTGGCGCGGGCGGGCATCGCGGAGCTGCTGGACGCGCACCCGTCGACCGAGCCGGTGCACCTCGACGTGCCGGTGAAGTTCCCCGACGGCTGGCAGGCCAACCAGGCGATCCTCGACCACCTGCACGGCTCTGCCTAGCCCGACCCGGCGGGCTTCGATGGGACGATCCGAGAGTACGGGGCGCTCAGCGCCTTATCTCGTACCTGGCCAGGAGCACGCCGTCGGAGACCGTCCGGGTCTCCACCAGGGTCAGGTTCACCCAGTTGTCCAGGGCCGTGAAGAACGGCGTGCCGCCACCCATCAGGGCCTGCGGAGCGCCACACGCAGACGCCCAGAGAGCGCGCCATCCCACCGCCACCCGGGCAGTTAAGAAGGGGCCCTTCCTCTACCGAATGCGTTAACAAGGTGCCCTTCCTTGCATCTGGGCGGGGTCAGGGCACACCGAGGGCCGCGGTTGCCCACAGCGCCATGCCGGCCAGGGCGAGCAGCGCTGCCGCGAGCAGGCACCAGAGGAGCACCTGGCGCGGTGACGCTCCCGGTGACCTCGTCCGGGCCGCCGGGACGGCGGGAGCACCGGCGTTCGGCGGGCTCACCGGCCACCTGCCCACGGCGGTGGCGGGGGCGGCCGAGGCCGCGTACCCGACGGGGTTCTCGTCGAGGTGGGCCTGCATGGCCCGCGCCGCGAGCCGCAGACACCACAGGCCCCGGTCGGGCCGCAGGTCCTCGAAGGTGGTGCAGGTCAGGGCCTGGGCGATCAGGGAGACCCGGGCCTGCCTGCGCCACGTGGCCGTGTCACCGGGCCCCGCGTAGGCGGTCCCCACCTCGTCGGCGATCCGGACGAGTTCCGCGACGGGTCCGGGCAGCGCGCCCGGTCGCCCCCGCTGCGGGTGGACGAGGTAGTCGATCAGCGCCTCGGACTCGTCGCGGGTGAGTCCAGGGACGTACCGGAGCACGGTGGCCAGCAGCAGGGCGGCGACGTCGCGGGTCAGCGGGGCGTCCGCGTCGACGGCACTCACCCCGACCAGCGAGAACCGCTCGGGGTACGACCGGCCGTCGGCCCCGCAGGGCACGAGCACGTTGCCGCCGTGCAGGTCGCCGTGGGCGAAGCCGGCATGGAAGTCGACCGGCTGGCGGTGGTGCGGCGACGCGGGGTCAACGGGCCGCAGCGGGTTCGGCAGGGGCCGCGAGTCGATGAGCAGCGACTCGGCGCCGCCGTGGAACCCGAAGATGCTCAATGCGTGATGGATCTTCTCCCACGCGCCGGCCGCCCGCAGTTCCCGTTCGAGGTACGGGCCGAGCGTCGTCTGGCGCGTCGGCGGGCCGGCGGTCGGTGCGACCTTGTTCCACTCGTGCAGCACCGCCTCCAGCACGGCCCGGAAGGCAGCGAGCAGGTCGTCGCCGTCCAGCTCGTCCAGGCCCCGCACCCGGGCCTCGTCGTCGGTCGGCTCCTGGAAGTCGCTGGTCGGCTCCTGGAACATCAGCCGGCGGCCGTCGCGCAGGTCGATCGGCGGGAAGATCTGCTCGGCCAGGTGCTGCCGGGCGAAGTCGCCCACGGTGGCGCGCGCGGTGGCCCGTGACCACTGCTGGCCGCGCACCTCCCGGTGCCGCGAGCGGGCCGGCAGGACCTTGACGAAGACCTTCCGGCTGGGCTCCCGGCCCGGCGGCGCCGGCTCGGTGAGCCGCGCGACGAAGAGTGTGCCGCCGCCGTAGCCCCGGTCGAGGCGGGTCTGCGGCGGGACGCTGATCTCCCGGTCGCACTGCTGCCCGAAGTCCTCCAGCGCCGCCCTGAGCGTGGGGTCGGGTACGTAAGGTTCGAGGGGTTCGCCCATGTCCGCCGTCGGGCCCTTCACGAGTGAAAGTGAATGTGGACGATCGGGATGCGTCGTCCAAGAAGGGTGTCGCGCGCGGAGTAGAAGCTACCTCAGGGCGGGGCGAATCAGGGGGATACTCGCAGCGAGCTGCCAACGTACTTAAAAGTGGCTCCGGCCGGGCTCAGCCGGCGTACTGGTCGCCGAACTCGCGGACACCGTCGACGTCGACGGTGATCCGGCTGTTGTCGGCCCAGGTGCCGGTGGCGGCCCGCCAGCTCGGGTCGTCCCGCTCGTCGATGGCGGTCCAGTTCTGCCGGTGGAAGCGGAGCTGGATCGGCCCGCTCGACTCGCCGGGGGCGAGGGTCCCGCCGGTGAAGGTGAGCCGGACGTATCCGGGTACGGGCGTGCCCGGCACCGGGTACCGCGTCGCGGTGGGGACTGGCGTGGGGCTGCTCCCCGGGGGCGGGGGCGGCGGCGCGGGCGGCGGGAAGTAGAACAGCTGCCGCTGGATCCTGTCGCAGCCCAGCGCCGCCCAGTCGCACTCCGTCACGAGGGACGTGTTGCCGCCCTCGAAGCGCACGTGGTAGTCCACCCGCACGGTGCGCAGGTCGAGCGGCTGCGTGCCGGTGTTGACGACCTGCGCGACGAACTGGACCTGGTTGTCCGTGGGCGCCCAGTCGAGGTTGAGGTAGCTGACCTTCGCCCGGCCGTACGCGGTGCGCAGGTCGGTGGTCGCCGACGTGTCGGAGTATCCGCCCAGGGTGTGGGCCTGGATGGCCACCTGGTATTCGGTGCCGGGCGGCAGGGCGGTCAGCGTGATCGAGGGCGTCTGCGTGCTGCCCAGTCCCCGGTACGTGTTGGGGCCCAGCGGCACCAGCACCTCGTACGTGATGGGTTCGGTGCCACCCGGCTCGCCCACCCACGCCGACGGCGTCCAGGTGAGGGTGAGCTGGTGCGGCTCGTTGGCCACGACGACCGGCGCGCCGGGCGTGGTGAGGGCCGGGCCGTCGTCGGCGCGGGCGGCGGTGACGGCGAGCAGGCTCAGCAGGCCGGCGACGGCGGCTGCGGCGGTGACGCGACGGGCACGCATGACCGGTAGCCTATTGGTCGATGTCCGTCGATGAATATGGCCGACCGGTCCGATGCGGCCGTCCGACCGTCCAGGGGCGGCGGGGCCGCGCCCACGCCCCTACGATCGGTCGATGTTCCGTCCGACCTTTCCGATCCGCACCGCCCGGCTGGCCCTGCGCCCGGTCGCGCTGGACGACCTCGACGACGTGCACGCCTACCAGGGCCGACCCGACGTCACCCGCTGGATGCTCGACGCCCGGCCACGCACCCGCGCGCAGGCGCTCGCCTCGGTGACCGCCATGGCGGGCGAGGACGCGCTGCGCGCCGAGGGCGACTGCCTGGCCCTCGCCGTGGTCGCCGACGCGCGGGTGGTCGGGACCGTCGAGCTGGTCTGGCGCAGCGCGGCCGACCGCACCGCCGAACTCGGGTACGTCCTGCACCCCGACCACCACGGGCGCGGGCTGGCCACGGAGGCCGCTACGGCCCTGCTGGACTGGGGGTTCGGCGAGTTCGGGCTGCACCGGGCCTACGCGCGGTGCCACGCCCGCAACGAGGCGTCGGCCCGGCTGATGGCGCGGCTCGGCATGCGCCAGGAGGCGCGCCACGTCGAGAGCTACCTGTTCCGCGGGGAGTGGGCCGACCGGCTCGTCTTCGCGATCCTGGCCCGGGAGTGGCGGGAGCGCCGACCGCCGCAGGGGTGATCGACTGATCACCCTCGGTCAATGGGGTGAACCATCGATGGTCACCGTCCGTACCCATCGCCGTGAAGACGACCGAGCTGCGAGCGGGGCCGACAGTCAGGGTGGCGGAGACGATCCGGGCGGTGAGCGCCGACCTCGGGCCGTCCTGGGCGGCGACCGCCGCCGCCGTCGACCGGGCCGCCGCCAACTTCCTGGACACCGTGAGTGACCGCCTGCCCGGCCTGCTGCCCGAGCGGGACCACACCGTGGTCTTCGCCGCGCTGGGCCGGCTTGCCGGCGGCGTCGACGACACGGCCGGGCGGGCCGCCGCGCTGGCGGTCCTGGCCCGGGCCCACCGCGGCGTCGGCCTGCTGCCGCAGCACGCCGACCTGCTCGGCGACGCCCTGCTCGCCGCCGTCGCCCGGGAGAACCGGGCACACTGGACGGCTGCCCTCGCCACCGGCTGGGAACGCGGGCTGCGTCGGGCGGTCACCGCCGTGCGCCGGGCCGCCGCCCGAGTCGGCGACGGGCCGGCGTGGTGGCGGGCCGAGGTGGTCGCTCACGACCGGGCCGCCGACGGCGTGGCCGTGCTCACCGTACGCCCGCGCCGGCCGCTGCCGTACCGGCCGGGGCAGGCGGTGCCGGTCTGCGCCCCGAGCCGTCCCGGCGCCTGGCGGTGGTACTCCCCGGCGAACGCGCCCCGCCCCGACGGCACGATGGAGTTGCACGTGCGCGCCGTCGCCGCCGGCACCGTCTCCGGCGCCCTCGTCGACGGGGTACGCCCCGGCGAGCCGTTGCTGCTCGGCCCGCCGTGCGGGATCAGCCTGCTGCTCGACCCCAGCCCCTGGCACGACCTGCTGCTCGTCGCCGGCGGCACCGGACTGGCACCCCTGCGCGCCCTCGTCGAGCAGCTCGCCGCCGCCCCGGACGGTCGGCGGGTGACCCTGGTCGCCGGGGCGCGCACCCCGGCCGACCTCTACGACCGGGCCACCCTCGCCGAGCTGGAGGCCGCCCACGAGTGGCTGACGGTGGTGCCCGCGTACTCCCACGACCCGGCGGCCGGCCCCGCCGAGCAGGGCGACGCGCTCACCGTCGCCCTGCGCCACCACGCCGGCGACCAGGAGGTGCACCTGTGCGGGCCGCCGCCGATGGTGGCCGGAGCGCGGCTGCGGCTGCTCGCCGCCGGGGTGCCCGCCGACCGCATTCACCTGCCCGACACCTTCGACCGCTGACGGCCCCGGCCGGACGCGCCGGCGGCGGGCCTGCCGTGGCAGCCCGCCGCCGGGTTCGCCCGCTCAGGCGGGCACGTAGTCGAACGTGTCGGGGTTCGGGCCCTGCCGGCCCGCCTCGCCCCGGTCCAGGCCGGTGACCCGCTCCATCGTCGCGTCGTCCAGCTCGAAGTCGAAGATCTGGAAGTTCTCCGCCATCCGCTTCGGGTTGACCGACTTGGGGAAGACGATGTCGCCGCGCTGCACGTGCCAGCGCAGCACCACCTGGGGCACGGTGCGCCCGACCTCCTCGGCGATGTCGACGAGGGTCGGGTCGTCGAGCACCGCGCCCTGGGCGATCGGCGACCACGCCTCGGTGAGGATGTTGTGCGCGTGGCCGTACGCCCGCACCTCCTCGTTGCCGAGGTAGGGGTGCACCTCGATCTGGTTGACCGCCGGCACCACGTCGGCCTCGGCGGCCAGCCGCTCCAGGTGCGGCACCTGGAAGTTGGACACGCCGATCGAGCGGGCCCGGCCGTCGCGCCGGAACTCCTCCAGCACCTTCCAGGTGGAGACGAAGTCGCCGTCGTAGAGGGTCGGCAGCGGCCAGTGGATCAGGAACAGGTCGATGTGGTCCATCTTCAGCGCGGCGAGGGTGGAGTCGAACGCGCGGCGGGCGTCGTCGGGGCGGTGGAAGCCGTTGTTCAGCTTGCTGGTGACGAAGACCTCGTCCCGGTCCAGGCCGGAGGCGCGCACCGCCTGGCCCACCTCGGCCTCGTTGCCGTACATCTCGGCGGTGTCGATGTGCCGGTAGCCGATCTCCAGGGCCCGCCCGACGGCCTCGGCGGTGTCCTCCGGCGCGATCTGGTAGACCCCGAAGCCGAGCTGGGGGATGGTGTTGCCGTCGTTGAGCGCGATGTCGGGAACCGTGTTCGCCATGTCGGCCGTCTCTCCCATCGTCAGGGGCCCGGGGCGCGCGGAGGTCGCGCGGCCGGGCCGTGCCACCCGGTTGTCCTACCCCGCCCCGGCCGCCATCTCACGACCGGGCGGGGTGATCCGCGACAACCGGGTGGCCCCGGGCGGGGTCAGCCCCAGATGGCGGTGGCCCACTCCGGGTGGTCGACGAACGGGTTGCGGTTGCCCTGCCAGCGATCGTAGATGACCTGGTTGCGGCGCTTCTCGAAGGCGTCCGGCGGGTCGGCCAGGTTCCAGGCGAGCAGCACCGACAGCTTCCCGTGGTACGGGGACGTGCCGTTGGACACCGAGTTGTTGATCTCCAGGTTCGGCCAGCCGTCGTCGCCCTCGTACCGGATCGCCATATACATGATCATCCGGGCGACGTCGCCCTTGACCGCGTTGCGCGGCTCGAACGAGTCGGCGTCGGAGTAGCAGCCGGTGCACTCGGACACCCCGCTGCCCCCGGCGTCGAAGTCCTTGTTGCCGCGCGTCGAGTTGACCGAGACGTCCTCGGGGCGCAGGTGGTGCACGTCGGTGCCGGGGCCGGTGGCGGTGCCGAAGTCGCCGTGCGACTTGGCCCAGACGTGCTCGCGGTTCCAGTCGTTGGCGTCGCCGCCGTTGCTGGTCTTGCTCTGCGAGCGGCCGCTGTAGAGCAGCAGCACGTTGTTGGCGTTGGCCGGGTCCTGGTCGGTGTCCTTCAACGCCTCCCACACCTGGTCGTAGTTGAGCTTCGTCTGCGTCCTGATGATGGCGTGCAGGGAGCTGCGCAGCGCGGTGCCGGTCTTGCCGATCGCGCTGGCGTAGTACGTCGAGTCGTACGGGCCACCGCCGCCGGTGGGGCTGGGCGACGGGTTGGGCGACGCGGTGGGCGTCGGCGTCGGGCCCGGGGTGGCGCCGCCGAGGCTCATCGCGGTCGGGTTCTTCAGCCCGCCGTGGCTGAAGTACGCGGTCAGCGTCCCGGTGGCGGTGACCTGCCGGCCGCGCAGCCCCGGGTTGGTCAGCAGCCCGAAGGCGCTGCGGTAGGCGGCCGTCACCTGGACGTAGAGCATCCTGCCCGTGCCGGTCTCGGCGGCGCTGTCGGCGAGGGCGATCGCCGTGTCCGCCGTGTAGCCGGAGGTGATCACCGTGGTCGTGGCCGTCGGCTGCCCGACGACGTACCCGGTGACGGTGGCCGTGCGGCCGTCCTGAGCGGCCAGCGCCTGTGCCACGGTCAGCGTGGTCGCTGCCGACGCGGAGGTGCTCGCCACGACGGGTGTCAGCACCGTGACGGCCAGTGCGAACGCCGTGATCAGCCGCCCGGATCGCGAGCGGGTGACGCTCCTTGTATTCATGGTCAGCGATGCTATCGGCGTCGGCGTGAACAGCGGGAGAGCGCCGGGAAACTTTTACGGGGGTGAAACCGCTGCCCACGGCCGCGTGCCTGGGGCCCGCCCTCCGCGCCCCGCTCTGGCGCCGCCGCGCGCCCTTGATCGACTCCATGTCGACGACATCGCGTGATCATCCGCCCCGGATGCCGCCACCTGACCGTCATGGCCTTGGTATCGCCCCTGATACCCTCAAACTTGGTTGTTTCACAGATGAGGGTCTTGGGGGTGCGGGGTGCACGGATTCGTCGGCAGGCAGCGGGAGCTCACCGCGCTCGACGGGATGTTGGGACGGGTCAGCCGAGGTGGTCGCGCGGGTCGGCCCGGCCGGGCACTGCTGATGCGGGGGCGTCGCCGGGTCGGCAAGTCGCGCTTGGTGGAGGAGTTCGTCGAACGTGCCGGCGTCCCTCACCTGTTCTTCACCGCCTCGGCTCAACCCACTGTCGCCGCAGACCTGGCCCTGTTCGTCGAGGCCGCCCGAGCCTCTTCCCTGCCCGGCGCAGGTCTGTTCACCGCGCAACAACCCGCCACCTGGGACGCCGCTCTCACCCTCCTGGCCGCAGCTCTGCCCGCCGACCGACCCGCTGTGGTCGTCCTGGACGAGATGCCCTACCTGATCGGGACGGACCCGGGCTTCGAGGGGACGTTGCAGAAGGTGTTCGACCGGGAGCTTTCCCGGCGGCCGGTCCTGCTGATCTGCGTCGGCTCCGACCTCGCGATGATGGAGGCGCTCAACGACTACGGCCGGCCGTTCCACCAGCGGGCCACCGAGATGGTCGTGCCACCGCTGAACCCGGCGGACGTCGCCGAGATGCTCGATCTGCCGGCGCCGGAGGCGTTCGACGCCTATCTCGTCTCCGGTGGCCTGCCGCTGATCCTGGACGAATGGCCCGCCGGGGCCTCTCCGACGGAGTACCTCGCCGACGCGGTCGTCGACCCGACGTCCGCGTTGCTGGTGAGCGCGGAACGAGCCCTGGCCGCCGAGTTTCCGCCCCAGTCCCAGGCGAATCTGGTGCTCCGGGCGATCGGTTCCGGTGAGCGGACCTTCTCGTTGATCGCCCGGGCGTCGGGTGACCTTCCGCAGGCCTCCCTGACCCGCGCGCTCCGGCTGCTCACGGGCAAGCGGATCGTCGAGGCACTCGTTCCGCTGTCGACCCAGCCGTCGCGGGAGACCCGGTACGTCGTCGCCGAACCGTACCTGCGGTTCTGGCTGTCCTTCCTCGGGCCCTACCTGCCCGAGATCGAACGGGGGCGGGGCGACCTGACGCTGGCCCGGATCACCACCTCCTGGACGACCTGGCGGGGGCGGGCGATCGAACCCGCCGTCCGGGAGGCGTTGCGCCGGCTGCCCGCCGACCGGTTGCCGGCGGGAACATCGGCCGTCGGCGGGTTCTGGACCCGGACGAACAACCCCGAGATCGACCTCGTCGGCGCGGACCGGGAGCCGGTGGCCCGGCGGGTGACCTTCGTGGGCTCGATCAAGTGGCTGGAGCGGCGTGCGTTCGACGGTCACGACCTCGGGCGGCTGCTGCTGCATCGGTCGCTGCTGCCCGGCGCGGACGAGCGGACGGAACTGGTCGCGGTGTCGCGCGCCGGGGTCGACGTGGACGGGGTGCGGGCGCTGTCGGCGGAGGATCTGCTGACCGCCTACCGCGATTGAACTCCTCGCCCCCGCGCGCCGTACCACTGCGCGAGGATGTGGTGCGGCGGGTCGGCCGCACCGCTGCCGAGCTGCGGGAGGCCTGCCGTGCGAGTTGGTGAGCAGTCGACGGATCCCATCGACCAAGTGCTGGGTGAGGTGCCGGTCCCGGCGTCCCTGACACCCGAGGACGTCCGGCTCGCGGTCCGGGCGGTGGTGGTGCACACCGCGGAGGAGTGGCCGTCGGGGGCGTTGTGCCGCAACGACGGAGCGTCGTACCCCTGCCGGTTGCACCGGTGGGGCCGGCGGGTGCTGGAGGCCCACGGCCTCAACGGGCGTCAGATCGACGCCCTGATCCGGCACGGGAACCCGTTCGTGCACGTGCCGTTCCCGTTCACGGCGACCGGTCCGTCGCGCGCCGACCGGCCCGCCGCCCACCCGGCGGCCACGCAGTCCGGGCGGGGCGCGACGCCCCCGGGCCGCGCCGCCAACCCGGGCGGTCGTACGCCCATGCCGCCGGGCCGGGTCTCCGCGTCCGGCGGACGGATGCCGACACCGCCGGGGCGGATGCCGACGCCCCCGGGACGCATGCCGACACCGCCCGGGCGGGTGCCCACTCCGCCGGGGCGGGTGCCGACACCCCCTGGACGGGTGCCCCCTGCGCCTGGGCGGGTCTCCGTGCCCACCGGGCGGCCCGTGGTCCGGCCCGGCCTGCCCAGCCGGCCGGTGCCCCCCAACGCCGCCGCGCCGCGCTGGCCTCGGGCGAGCTGACGGCGAACGCGTCGCGTCGGCCCGGTCGTGGGTGCACCCCGCGACCGGCCCGACGCCGTGCGGGCAGGGGCCTGCTCGATCACGGATCGAGTGGCCTCCTGCGCCCCGCGAGGCCACTCGTTCCCCGATCGAGCGCGATCTTGGGCTGCGACGACGCGACGACGCGACGGGGGGCGGCGAGCTCGCAGCCGACTCCTACGGAGGGTGATCCCCGAGGTGGCGGCGGCTGGCGGTAACGTCAGCGGGGGCTCGGGGAGGTGGCTGGTGGCGCGCGGTGGTGTCTTCTGTGTCGAGGGGCAGTGGCACCGTGACCTCAACGAGCGCGGTTCGGTCCTGCCGACCCTGGAACTCCTCGAACGGCTGGGCAAGATCCGCTTCATCCACAAGGACGCGGCGACCCGCGACGAGCTGTTCTACTTCCTCGACCGCTGGCTGCTCAAGCAGTATGCCGACTACCGGGTGGGCTTCTTCGCCATGCACGGCGAGCCGAGCCGCCTCTGCCTCACCGACTGGGACTCGGTCGACCTCTCCGACGTCGCCGAGCGGATGGCCGGCCGCTGCGACGGCCGTCGGCTTTACTTCGGCAGCTGCTCGGTGCTGCGGGCGTCCGACGCCGCGCTGCGCGACTTCCTCGACGAGACCGGCGCGGCGCTGATCTGCGGGTTCACCCGGGAGGTCGACTGGGTGGAGTCGGCGGCGTTCGAGACCGTGCTGCTCGACGTGCTGGCCAACGGGCAGCGGCACAACGCCGCCGAGCTGCGGATGGGCTCGGCGCACTGGGCGCCGCTGGCGGCGTACCTGGGCTTCCGGGTGATCTACGCCAACGGCCGGGCCTGGCGGCCCACGGTGCGTCCCCGGGTGCCCGCCCAGCCGGCGGCCGGGCGGAGCACCGCCCGGCCCAGCTGACGGCGCTGCTGGTAGAAACGGGTATGGCACGCAGCATCGCGAGCAACACCCGGGTCGACCGGGCCGCCCTGATCGACTTCATCCGTCCCCGGCACCGGGTCCTGCTGATGACCACCCGGTCCGACGGCCGGCCCCAGTCCTCCCCGGTGGCGTGCGGGGTGGACCCCGAGGGCCGGCTGGTGATCTCGACCTACCCCGAGCGGGCGAAGGCCCGCAACGTCCGGCGGGACCCGCGCGTCTCGGCCTGCGTGCTCTCCGACGACTGGGACGGGCCGTGGGTGCAGGTGGACGGCACCGCCGAGGTGCTCGACCTGCCCGAGGCGTTGGAGCCGCTGGTCGCGTACTTCCGCAGCATCTCCGGCGAGCACCCCGACTGGGACGAGTACCGGGCGGCGATGGTCCGGCAGGGCAAGTCGCTGATCCGGGTCACCATCGACGGCTGGGGCCCGATCGCCACCGGCGGCTTCCCGGCCCGCCTCGCCGACTGAACGCCGGCCGGCCGGACGCGAGGCTGCCCGACGTGAGGCCGGCCGGACGCGAGGCTGCCCGAAATGAGGTCGACCGACCCGCGGCCGGCCCGACGCGCGGTCCGGCTCAGTAGCCGGCGGTGAAGCGCATGTTCTCGAAGCGCGGGTTCTCGATCTCGTCCACGACGGCGACGGCCAGGTCCTCGTAGCTCAGGGCCGCGCGGCCCCGCTCGTCGGTCACCGGCTCGTCGAGGCCGGTGCGGTAGTGGCCGGTGCGCTCACCGGGGTGGAACTCCAGCGGCGGCGGGGAGACGTACGTCCAGGTGACCCCGTCGGCAGCCGAGCGGTACCAGGCCAGGGCGTCGGCCTGGCCCAGGGCGGGCTCCCGGTACTCCTCCGGGAAGTCCGGTTCCTCCAGGTACGGGGTGCCGCGGGGCGTCAGCAGGGTCGCCCCGCCGCCGACGTGGATGATCCGGGGCGGGTTCGGCACCTCCCGCAGCACGGTGACGAGGTTCTCGGCCGCGTCCCGCCACAGCGCCCGGCCCTCGTCGCCGCCCACGGCGACCACCATCACGTCGGCGGCCGGGGCCAGCTCCCGCACGCTGTGCGCCGAGGTGACGTCCCCGGTCACCAGGTCGACCCCGGCCGGCAGGTAGCTGGTCGCCTCGGGGCGGCGTACGGCTGCGGTCACCCGGTGGCCCCGGGCGACCGCCTCGGCGGTGATCCGCGACCCCGCCGTGCCCCCGGCGCCGAACACCACGACGTTGCTCATGGCCCCAGGCTAGGAGCCGGCCGGGCCCGGCGGTGCCGTTCCGGCGATCCCGGCCGCGCTTCCCCGGCGCCGGCGACGGGGCGGGCGGCGGGCCCACCGGCCCGGCTCAGTCGACCAGGGCGGAGTAGACGAGCTGGCGCAGCTGGGGCCGCAGCGGATGGGTGCTCGACGGCATGAGCTGGGTGAACAGCATGGCGGTGACCTCCTCCGCCGGGTCGACCCAGAACGCGGTGCTGGCCATCCCGCCCCAGTAGTATTCGCCGGCGCTGCTCGGCACCCGGGACGGGACCGGGTCCTGCACCACGGCGAAGCCGAGGCCGAAGCCGATGCCGTCGAGGACCGTCTCGGCGAAGCCGGTCGGCGAGTATGAGGCCAGGTCGCGGCCGTCGGGCAGGTGGTTGCGGGTCATGAAGCGCACCGTGCGGGGCCCGAGCAGGCGTACGCCGTCCAGTTCCCCGCCGCGCAGCAGGAACTGGGTGAACCGGTGGTAGTCGGCGGCGGTGGAGACCAGCCCGCCGCCACCGGAGAGGAAGTCGGGCGCGGTCAGCGCGAGCCGGCCGAGCGCGTCGGCGCGGATGGCCTGCCCGGTGGCGGGGTGCGGGAAGTAGAGCGCGGCGAGCCGCTTGGCGTCGGCCTCGTCGACCCACCAGCCGGTGTCGGTCATGCCCAGCGGCCGGAAGATGCGTGCGGCGAGGAACTCGTCGAGGCGCTGCCCGGAGACGACCTCGATCAGCCGGCCGAGCACGTCGGTGGAGACCCCGTAGTTCCAGCCGGTGGCGGGCTGGAACAGCAGCGGCAGCCGGGCCAGCCCCTGGCTGGCGGCGGCCAGGTCGGCCCCGACGGGCACGCCGAGGTCGAAGCCGGCCGCCCGGTAGAGGCCGTCGACGACGGAGACCTGGGCGAAGCCGTACGTCAGGCCGGACATGTGGGTCAGCAGGTGCCAGATCCGGATCGGCTCGACCGCCGGCACCGTGTGCGGCTTGGTCACCGGCCCCTTGTCGTAGACCCGGACGTCGGCGAACTCGGGCAGCCAGCGGCCGATCGGGTCGGTGAGCTCGAAGCGGCCCTCCTCCCACAGCATCATCGCCGCGACGGAGGTGATCGGCTTGGTCATCGAGTAGATGCGCCAGATGGTGTCCGGTTCGACCGGCAGCCCGGCCTCCCGGTCGCGCATGCCGTAGGTGGCGGAGTGGGCGATCTCGCCCCGGCGGGTGACGACGATCTGCCAGCCGGCGAGCCGGCCGTCGTCGACGTACCTGCCGAAGTGTTCGTCGATCCGCGCCAGCCGGGCGGGGTCGAAGCCGATGCGGTCGGGGTCGGTGCGCAGGGCCAGGCTCACCCACCGAACCTACTAGCCGGTACGCGCCGCGCGGAAGACGTCGGTGGCCGCCGTTAGGCTGGCCGGGTGCCGGAGCCCACCGAGGACGCGACCTTCCGCCACGACGACTGGTACGCCGAGGATCTGGCCGACCGGCACTTCGTGCGCTGCGAGTTCTTCCACGTCGACCTGACCGAGGCGGTCAGCCGGGGTGCGGTCTTCACCGAGTGCGTCTTCGGCAACGTGGCGTTCAACGCCTCCCGCCACGTCGACTCGGCCTTCACCCGCTGCGTGTTCAAGCGGTGCAACCTGTTCGAGGCCGAGTTCACGGGCTGCAAGCTGGTCGGCAGCAGCTTCGAGCAGTGTGACCTGCGGCCGTTGCGGGTCGACGGCGGCGACTGGTCGTTCGTGGCGCTGCCCGGCGCCGACCTGCGCGGGGTGCGCCTGACCGACGTCCGGATGCGCGAGGCGGACCTGGCCGGCGCCGATCTGACCGACGCCACGGTGACCGGCGTCGACCTCTCCGGCGCCCAGTTGCACGGCTCCCGCCTGCTGCGCGCCGACCTGCGGGGCAGCGACCTGTCGGCGCTGGATCCGACGACGGTGCAGCGGGCCGGCGCGCTGATCGACGCCGAGCAGGCGGTGCTGCTGGCGCGGGCCCTCGGCTTCCAGGTGGGCTGACCGGCGGCTCAACCGGGGCCCGCCCCGGTTCGTGGACTTCGCCGCTTTCGCGCTTAACGTGACCTCCAGTACGCTCAGCGCAGCCGGCGGCGCCACCACCGCCTCGGCGCGTCGCGGTGCGCCCTGCCTGTCTCGCCGCGACGTCGGCGCCTGTCCGGCTGACCCCCGCCGACGTTCCCGCGCCCGTCCGGTGAACCGGCACCGTGGCGCAGTCCGCCCGGTCGCCGGTGACCCGGTCGTGCGCCGGTCCCTACCGGACGGTAACGAAGTGGAAACGCCCGGCGGGACACCCCTGGCGTCCGGGCGGGGGTGGTGCCAACGTGATACGGCTCACGCCGGTGTGCGGCGGTCGCCGGGACCGGGACACCGGGTGGGGAGTGGAGGCCAGGTGGCGCAGGAAGACCTCACGCGGGGCGTCGGCCCTGGTGGGCGCGGGGTGACCGACCCGCCGCACCGGGTCGGGGAGCTGGCCGACGGCCGGACGCGCTCGGAGCAGCGCCGGCTGGCCCGGGCCCGGCAGCGCCGACGGTGGGCGGTCGAGGGCCTGGTGGTGCTCGCCTGTCTCGTCGCCCTCGGGGTGTACGCCGCCGCGCCGGGCGGCCCCGCCACCGGGCCGGACGACGAGGCCGTGCTGCCGGCCCCCGCGGGTCGGCCCAGCGGCGGGTTCCCGGTGGTGGACCGCCCGGGCTCGCCGGCCGATGCGGCCACGCCCGGCCTGCGTCCCCGGCAGCGGACCCCGACCGCCCCGCCGCCGTCGCCGTCGAGCCCGGTGGCGCCGCAGCCGGCGGCGGTCCACCTCGACGTCGCCCAGGCCGACGTGCCGGCCGACGTCGACCTGACCGCGGCGGGCACCCGGGACTGGGTCCACTGGGGACTGCGGGGGGCCGACTCGACGGTCCGCAAACGCGACGGCTCGGGGGAGATCGCCGACGAGGGCGGCCGTGGTGACCGGGTCGGCCACGACGTCAGCCCGGAGACGTTCAGCTGGCGCGACGGTTCGCCGGTGACGTCGTCCACGGCGACCACGACCGGCGTCTCCGCCTGCGGCGTCGGCAGCGGCTTCGCGCTCGCCGTGGACGGCGGGGGCGAGGCCCGCACCGTGCGCCTCTACGCCGGCCTGTGGATGGCGCGCGGCCGGCTGGAGGCGCGGCTGTCCAGCGGCGGCGAAACGACCGTCCGCCGGCTGGAGGATCCGCACACCACGCACACCGCCGAGTTCACCGTGCGGTTCCGGGCCCCGAAGGGGGCGAAGCTGCTGCTCACCTGGACCGTCGAGGCCACCTTCGGCGGTTGCGGCAACGTCAACCTGCAGGCGGTGGCGCTGCGCTGAGCCGGTTCCGGGTGGTCGGCGCCTACCCGGCGGTCGGGACAGTTTGTCCGTCATGCCGCCTCTGGACGGTCGTAGGTTTTCCGCTGACCTGGTCCGTCCGTCCTCTGTGGAGGCTTGCCCGATGAGCAGCACCGCCACCCCCACCCGTGCCGTCCGTTCCGCCGCCGTCCCCGGCGCCCGCGAGGAGTCGGGGGAGGGGCTGTGGGACATTCCGCTGCCGCCGTACGTGACGGGGGAGGACGCCCAGTTCGCGGTGCGGGCGGTCGTGGTGCACGCCCCCCGGCGCTGGTCCGGCGGGACGGTCTGCCGCAACGACGCCAGCCCGCACCCCTGCCGGCTGCACCGCTGGGGCCGGCGGGTGCTCGCCCTGCGCGGCCTGCGGGCCGCCGAGATAGACCTGCTGATCGAGCGGGGCGACCCGGCCGCCACGGTGCGCCCGCCGGACCGCCCCGGCGCCTGACGCGCCCGTCGATCCGTGGGACGCCCGTGGGCCCGGGCCCCTTCCTCCGCACCCGGAAGGGGCCCGGGCCGGTCTGACAGGTGACGCCTGCACGCGTTCGGGCCTGCGGCGTAACGCTGCATGCGCTGATGCTGCCATGGAGAATTCTGCCGGCCAACCCCATCGGGCGAAGGTTAGTGCCGAATCGGGAGGTGCCGGGGGTTCCCGGCGGCGCAGGCGGGCGTCTTTCGTCCCGGTCCTGCACCCGTCGGCCGGGTCAGGCGGTCCTCGGTGCGGGGCCGGTGGGCTCCTCCGGGTCGGCGCGGTAGTGCGGGTTGCGCCGCACCACGAGCGGCGCCGCGAGGGCGGCCAGCGCGCCGCCGAGCAGCGGGAAGACGACGAACACCCAGAGCTGCCGCAGGGCCGTGCCACCCTCGAACACCGCCGGGCCGAACGACCGGGCCGGGTTGACCGAGGCGCCGTCGAGGGTCAGGCCGACGGCGATGCAGGCCGCGAGGGCCAGCCCGATCGCCAGCCCCGCGAACCCGGCATGCTCGGCCCGACTGGTCACCACCAGCACGACGAGGACGAACAGGAAGCTCAGCACCGTCTCCAGCACCGCCGTGCCGCCCAGGTTGATGTGCGCGCCGTAGCCGTTGGTGCCGAGCGCGCCGGTCTGGTCCACCACGCCGCCCCACCGGGTCAGCCCCCAGATGATCAGGCCGGACACCGTGGCACCGGCGAACTGCGTGATCCAGTACGCCACCGCGCCGACCGGGGAGATCTTTCCCGACAGCAGCACCCCCAGGGTCACCGCCGGGTTGACGTGGCAGCCCGAGAGCGGGCCGATGGTGTAGACCAGCGCCAGCACGATGAAGCCGAAGGTCAGGGCGACCACCACCACGCCGCCCTGGACCTGGGCGAAGACCGCGCTGCCCACGCCGAAGAAGACCAGCAACAGGGTGCCGACGAACTCGGCCGCGTACCGCCTCGCGTCGTCCATGGCTTCAGCGTAGGGAGCATCCGGGCAGCTCGGAGCCGGTTCCGCCGCAAGGGGTGATTGAACTCGTTCCATTTGACGGATGCGGCCGCAGCGGGCACGGTGGGTGCAGGGGCGCGCTCCGAGCAGCCCCGTTCCGCCCGGTGACGGCACTGCCGTCACCCGAGCTCCCCCGTGTGATCGTCCGCGGGCTGAGCCCGGTCTGCACCGACCGCGACCGAGAATCCACGAGGAGTGCCCCATGCTGACCATGACCGACAACGCCGTGCTGGTGATCCGCGACCTGACCGCTCAGGAGGACGTCGCCGAGGGCGGCGGCCTGCGCATCGCCGCCGACACCGACGCGGGCTCGCTCACCATCGAACTGGTGCCCGAGCCCGTCCAGGGCGACCAGGTGGTCGACCACCAGGGCGCCCGGATCTTCCTCGACTCCGACGCCGCCGACCTGCTCACCGACACCTCGGTCGACGCCACCGTCGACGACGAGGGGGTCGTGCAGTTCGGCTTCACCGAGAAATAGCCGGCCCCTCGCCGCGCCGGCCCGCCGCGCGCGCGGGTCGTACGGTGGGGCGGCGTTCGCCGCCGTCCCGGAGCTGGTGCAGCACGTGGGCTAGGTGGTGCGAGGTGCTCCAGGCCGCCCAGTTCGTCGTCGAGCCGGCCCCGGCCACCCGCCGGGCCCGACGCAGGATCTCGTGGTCACCCCACGAGAAGGCCGCCCCGGCCGCCGGCCAGTGCGCCGCCGACACCAGCGTCCGGCACAGGTCGGCCACCCGCTCGTCGCCCCGGCCGCCCCGCCGCGACCAGCGGTAGAGCCACCACTCCCGGTCGGTGGTGTAGCGGACGGTCGGCAGCCGGTCGGACAGCGGCTCGCCGCCGGGCACCGCGCAGCCGACCGCGTAGTCGCCGTACCGGACGCCGAGGTCGGCCAGCCGACGCCAGAGCAGCCAGTCCCAGCGTTCCAGGCGGACCGGCTCGTCGGTGGGAAACCCGGACCCGGTCGGCGGCAGCCCACCGGCCGCCACCGTCACCGACCGCCAGGCGTGCCGCCGTGCCCAGTCCACCAGCCGCCGGACGCGCGGCTCGGCCAGCCGGACGTCCGCCGGGCAGCAGACGTCCCCGGAGTCGACGAGGAGTTCGCACTGCTCGGGCACGAGCCGGGTGAGCCGCCAGATCCGTTCCACCGAGGCCGTCGCGGCGTCCGGACCGTGCCGGTCGCTGCGGGCCCGCAGCCGCACCACCAACCGCCCGGCGTACGCCCGGGCCGCCACGCCGTGCGCGGCCAGCCGCGCGTCGCTGTCCGCGAGCCCGGCCACCGGCACCAGCGGTACGTTCCACCGGGCCAGCTCGGCGTCGGGCCCGTCGGGCAGGGCGGTGACGTCGACCGCCGGCAGCAGCCCGGCCGGGAGCCGGGTGAACGCCTCCGCGAGGGCGCGGTCCAGGATGGACACGTCGAGGACCGGGGCGATCAGGGCGGCCGTGGCGCTGTCGAGGTGGCGGAGCGCCTCCAGTTCGCCGCGGTGGCAGGCGAGGATGGGATGGTAGACCGGTTCCGCCGCCCGGCTCCCGTGGGCGGGCACCATACTTCAATGTAGCGACACATCGGCGCTCGTCACAGGGTCAACGGCAAATGCCGGGCGTCCGGCCAGGGGCGATCGTACGATCCCCGGATGCCCGACCAGCCCTTTCGTTACCGATCGTCCGAAGAAGACAGCGCCCGCTGGGCCGGATTCCCGTTCCGCGACGGCGACATCGTCATCAGCACTCGGTCCAAGAGCGGCACCACCTGGATGCAGATGATCTGCGCCCTGCTGGTGTTCGGCACGCCCGACCTGCCGGCCCCGCTGTCGCAGCTCTCGCCCTGGCTGGACTGGCTGGCCGAACCCCGCGACGAGGTGTACGCCCGGCTCGCCGCCCAGCGGCACCGCCGGTTCGTCAAGACCCACACCCCGCTCGACGGGGTGCCCCTGGACGACCGGGCGCACTACGTGGTGGTGGCCCGGCACCCGCTGGACATGGCGGTCTCGCTCTGGCACCAGAGCGGCAACCTCGACCGGGCGCGGCTGGCGGAGCTGACCGGCCGGCCCGCCCCGGCGGGGCCGTCCGCCCCGCGTACCCCGTTGGTGGAGTCGTTGCGACGGTGGGTGGACCGCGAGGTCGACCCGCGCGCGGAGCTGGACTCGCTCCAGGGGGTGTTGTGGCACCTGGGCGACGCCTGGGGCCGTCGCGACCGGCCCAACGTGACCCTCGTGCACTACGACGACCTGGTGGCCGACCTGGCGGGGCAGATGCGCGCCCTGGCCGGGCGGCTCGGCGTCGAGGTGGCGCAGCCGCGCTGGCCGGAGCTGGTCGAGGCGGCCACCTTCGACCGGATGCGCGAGCGGGCGGACCTGCTGGTCCCGGATCCGGCGGGGGTGCTGAAGGACCGGAACGCCTTCTTCCGGCGCGGCCGTTCGGGGCAGGGCCGGGAACTGCTGGACGCGGCGACGCTGGCCCGCTACCGGGCGCGGACCGCCACTCTCGCCCCACCGGACCTGCTGGCCTGGCTGCACCGCGACCGCTGAAGCGCGCCGGGTGGCCGCGCGGGCGGCCCGAGTCCGTGATCGGCGGGCGCTCGGTGGCCGGCTCCGGACAGGAGCGCACGGCGCCGCCGCGACCCGGGGGTCGTAACGTCGCCGCGCTCCGGCCGTCTCCCACCACCGCAGCCGTACGGCGGTACGCCGGCGGGGACCTGGCTCGACCGAACGGGTGCGTCGGTCGAGACGTCGATGCCCGGTCCGGGCGGGTCCAAACCTCGGATCAGTGGGAAATTCCACCATCCGTCGTTCCCGGCGTGACGCGGGGCGGGACGGGGTATGTGCGGACCATGGAGCATTTCACGATCGCGACCGTCGCCGAGAAGAGCCCGGACTTCCGGCGGGTGCTGTGGACCGGCGACCACACCCAACTGGTGATCATGACGATCCCGCCGGGCGGCGAGATCGGCGAGGAGGTCCACGAGGGCATCGACCAGATCCTCACCTTCGTCAGCGGCACCGGCGAGGCCCGGGTCGCCGGGGAGAAGAAGGAGGTCGCTCAGGGCGACCTCGTGGTGGTGCCGGCCGGCACGAAGCACAACTTCGTCAACACCGGCCCCAACCCGCTGGTGCTCTACACCGTCTACGGGCCGCCCGAGCACGCCGACCAGGCCGTCCACCACACCAAGGAGGAGGCCGACGCGGCGGAGGCGGCCGGCGAGGACGAGCCGCCCACCTCCTGAGCCGACGGCCGGAGCCGGCCCGCCCGCCCGCGCGCCGGGCCGGCCCCGCCGCCGGTCCGCGCCGTGCTGCCTGACCGGTGCGCCGCCCGGGTCGCGGGTCCCGCTGCCTGATCGGTGCGCCGCCGGGTTGCGGGTCCCGCTGCCTGATCCGGGCCGGCGCGGGTACCCCGGCCGGGTGGAACAGCCGCCCATCTCCGACTACGCGTTCCTGTCCGACTGCCGCTCCGGCGCACTGGTGGGCCGGGACGGCTCGGTCGACTGGTGGTGCCCGGACCGGTTCGACGGGTCCGCCGTCCTCGCCCGGGTGCTGGACCCGGCGGCCGGGCACTGGCGGCTCGCCCCGCTCGCACCGTCGCGCGTCGAGCGGGCGTACCGGCCGGACACGCTGGTGCTGCGCACCGTCCACCACACCCCCTCCGGCAGCGTCGCGGTCACCGACGCGCTTGCCGCCGAGGCCGGCGCGCGCGGCCACGAGCTGGGCATGAACTCCCCGGCCGTGCTGCTGCGGGTCGTCGAGGGGCTCACCGGCCGGGTCCGGATGGGCCTGGACCTCGCGCCCCGGCCGGAGCACGGTCTGCTCACGCCGTACCTGCACGAGCAGGCCGACGGCAGCGTGCTGGCCGCCGCCGGCCCGGCGGTGCTGGTGCTGGCCGGGACCGGGCCCGCCCTGCGCGCGGACCGCGACCGGGTCCGGCAGGAGTTCGCGGTCGCGGCCGGTGAGACCGTCGGCTTCACCCTCGCGTACGCCCCGGCGTACGGCGACCCGCCGGTGCGCCTCGACCCGGTCGCCGCGCTCACCGACACGACCCGGGCGTGGCAGGCGTTCCGCGAGTCCCACCACTACGAGGGCGAGTACGTCCCGCAGGTGCGGCACAGCGCGGTGGTGCTCACCGGCCTCACGTACGCCCGCAGCGGCGCGGTCGCCGCGGCCCTGACCACGTCGCTGCCGGAACGCCTCGGCGGCGACCGCAACTACGACTACCGGTTCTCCTGGCTGCGCGACTTCGCGGCGACGATGCGCGCCCTGTGGGTGGCGGCCTGCCCGGAGGAGGCGTCGCGCCTGTTCGCCTGGGCGGCCCGCTCGATCGGCCGCATCGGCGACGCGCCGGTGCCCGTGCTGTTCGGGCTGGAGGGGGAGCGGGACCTCTCCGAGCACGACTGCCTCCACCTGCGGGGATACGCCGACAGCCGGCCCGTCCGCCTCGGCAACGACGCCTGGCGGCAGCGGCAGCTCGACGTGCCGGGCGAGGTCATCTCGGCGGTCTGGCGGCTGCACGAGCAGCTCGGCGACACGCTCGCCGACGAGCTGGCGGAGATGGTGGTCGGCCTCGCCGACCAGGTGGCCGCGACGTGGCGGCTGCCGGACCGGGGGATGTGGGAGACCCGGGACGCCGACCGGCACTACCTGTCGTCCAAGGTGCTCTGCTGGGTGGCGCTGAACCGGGCGGTGGCGCTGGCCCCGCAGCTCGGCGGGCGGGCCGACCCGCGCCGCTGGGCGGCGACCCGCGACGAGATCCGCGCGACCGTGCTCCGGGAGGGCTGGAACGAGCGGGTCGGCGCGTACACGGGGGCCTTCGGCTCGCCGGAGCTGGACGCCTCGGCGCTGCTGCTGCCCCTGGTGCGCTTCGCCGACGCGACCGATCCCCGGATGCGCGCCACCATCGAGGCGGTCGAGCGCGAGCTGGGCGCCGGCAACGGCCTGGTGCGGCGCTGGTCCACCGACCCCGCCGGCTTCCTGCTGTGCTCGTTCTGGCTGGTGGAGTGCCTGGTGCTGACCGGCGAACGGGACCGGGCCCGGCGGCTGTTCGAGCAGCTCCTCGGGCACGCCAACGACGTGGGGCTGCTGCCCGAGCAGATCGACCCGGGCACCGGCGCCCACCTGGGCAACACGCCGCAGGCGCTGTCGCACATCGGGCTGGTCAACGCCGCGTGGCGACTGACCGACCCGACCACGAGCTGACCCGGCCCGCCCTGCGGGTCGGCCGTCAGGCCACGACCGGGGCCGCCGAGACGTCCACCGTCTCCGGATACTTCAGCCCGGCGCCGGTGTTGAGCACCACCACCCGCTCGCCGGCCCGGATCCAGCCGCCCTCGCGCAGGTGCCGGGCGGCGGTCAGGCAGGCCGCACCCTCCGGGCAGAGCAGCAGCCCCTCGTCCGCGCCGAAGTGCCGCAGGTCGGCCAGGAGTTCCGCGTCGTCCACCGCGATCGCGGTTCCGGCGCTGGCCCGCAGCGCGGCCAGGATCAGCTCGTCGCCGAGGGGCGCCGGCACGGTGATCCCGTACGCGACGGTGCGCGCGTCGGCCCACGGCCGCGCCCGGTCCTCCCCGGCGGCGAAGGCGCGCACGATCGGCGCGCAGCCGGTCGACTGCACGGCGACCAGCCGGGGCGGCCGGTCGGTGATCCAGCCCAGCCCGTGCAGCTCCTGCATCGCCTTGTGGATGCCGATCAGCCCCACCCCGCCGCCCGTCGGGTAGACGATCACGTCGGGCACCTGCCAGCCGAGCTGCTCGACGATCTCGTACCCCATGGTCTTCTTGCCCTCCAGCCGGTAGGGCTCGCGCAGCGTGCCGGCGTCGAAGACCGCGCCGCCGGCCGACGCCACGAGCGCGGCCACGTGCCGGCCGGCGTCGCTGATCAGCCCGTCGACCAGGCGCAGGTCACCCCCGGCGGCCAGCACCTCCCGCCGGCAGATGGCCGGCGCGTCCAGCGGCATCACGATGGTCGACGCGAGGCCGGCGCGGGCCGCGTACGTCGCCCAGGCCGCGCCCGCGTTGCCGTTGGTCGGCATGGCGATCCGCCGTACGCCCAGCTCCCGGGCCCGGCTCACGCCGACCGCGGCGCCCCGCGCCTTGAACGACCCCGTCGGGGTGAGCCCCTCGTCCTTGACGATCAGGTCGGGAATGCCGATCCGGGCCCCGTACGCCGGGGCGCGCAGCAGCGGCGTCCAGCCCTCGCCCAGCGTGGTGACGTGCCGGGGGTCGGCCACGGGCAGCAGCTCCCGGTAGCGCCACAGGTCGGCCGGGCGCAGCGCGAACCGCTCCGGGGTGACCGCGGCGGCCACGGCCGCGAGGTCGTAGCGGGCCAGCAGGGGCGACCCGCAGGCGCACAGGTTCTGCGGCTCCGTGGCCGGGTACGCCCGCCCGCAGCGCGGGCACTCCAGGTGCGTCAGGTACACGGTGCGCTCTCCCGCTGTCGGCTCGCGGCGCGAGCGGTAGTCCTCCAGGCGGTCGGCCACCCCCGCATTCTCCGCCGAACCGGGCGGTCGCGCAGCCGGTGCGCCGCGCCGCGCGGGCCGCGGCGGGCATGGGCGGCGCGATCAGGGGTAGGACAGCGGCCATGGACACCCTCGACCAGCCCACCGTTCTGCTTTCCGGCGACGTGCGGATGCCGCTGCTCGGCTTCGGCACCTGGCAGGCCACCGGCGAGGCCGGGCACGCGGCGGTGCTCGCGGCCCTCGACGCCGGCTACCGGCACGTCGACACCGCCACCATGTACGGCAACGAGGCGGAGGTGGGCCGGGCGGTCCGCGACAGCGGCCTGCGCCGGGAGGACGTCTTCGTCACCACGAAGCTGCCGCCCGACCGGGTGGGTCGGGAGCGCGAGACGATCGAGGCCAGCCTGCGCGCCCTGGGCCTCGACCACGTCGACCTCTGGCTGATCCACTGGCCGCCGTCGGCGGCGTCGGACAGCATCCCGGTGTGGCGGGAACTGCTCGCCGCGCGGGACGAGGGCCTGACCCGCGCCGTCGGGGTGAGCAACTACGGCACCGCGCAGCTCGACGAGCTGATCCAGGCCACCGGGGAGGTCCCGGCGGTCAACCAGATCCGCTGGGGTCCCGCGCTGTACGACCGGCGGCGGCACGCCGAGCACCGGGACCGGGGCGTGGTGCTGGAGGGGTACAGCCCGTTCAAGACCACCGACCTGTCCGACCCGGTGCTGACCCGGATCGCCGCCGCGCACGACGTGTCGCCGGCCCAGGTGGTGCTGCGCTGGCACGTCGACCACGGGATCGTGGTGATCCCGAAGTCGGTCACCCCGGAGCGGATCCGCACCAACGCCGACATCTGGGGCTTCTCGCTGACCGCCGAGGAGATGCGCGACATCGACGCCCTCGGCGGCTGACGTCCACCGGGGGTGGGGGCGGCACACGGCGCGGGGGCGGCCCGAGACCGGGCCGCCCCCGTCGTGCGGTGGCTGGTCAGGAGCGGGTGCAGGTCATGCCGTTGAGGGTGAAGCTGCTCGGCGACGAGTACGCGCCGCTCAGCGTGCCCTGGTAGCCGAAGGTGGCCGTGCCGCCCGGGGCGAGCGTGCCGTTGTGGCTGATGTTGCGGGCCGTCACGGCCGAGCCGCTCTGGGACACGGTGGCGTTCCACGAGCCGGTGATCTGCTGCCCGCCCGGCAGGTTGTAGTTGAGCGTCCAGCCGTTGAGCGTCGCCGTGCCCGTGTTGGTGATCTGCACGTCGGCGGTGAAGCCGTTGTTCCACGAGTTGGCCGTGTACTTCACCGCGCAGGCGCCGGTGCCCGGGGGAGGCGTCGGGTTGGTGGTGGGCGGGGTGCCGCCGGTGTTGACGCTCTGCGAGAAGTTCGTCACGGCCAGTCCGGCGCCGCCCTGCCAGGGCTCGAAGCCGGCCTGGATGCTGGTCAGATACCAGGAGTTGGTGATCGCGCCGCGGTTGCGGGTGTCGTTGATGAAGTGCAGCACGTCGAAGCTCAGGCTGGGGATCGCCGACGACGCGACGTAGGAGATCACGTTGTTGCCGCCGTTGTTGCCGCGCCAGACCTCCCAGTTGCGGCCGGCGATGTTGGCGTTGCCCACCGGGGAGCCGATCGGCTGGATCGGGCCCTGCCGGTTGAGCCAGATCATGATCTCCATCTGGTTCACCCCGTCCCGCTTGGGGCTCGGGTCCAGCCAGATGTCGTACGAGGCGTTGTAGATGGCCCCGCTGACGTAGCGGTAGTTGATGCTGCCGGGGGCGCTGCTGATCTGGCTGACCTGCACCGGCAGGTTGGTCCCCGGCGAGCAGTTCGTGTAGTGGCAGCCGACGAAGATCGACGGGTACGCGGTCGGCGCGCCGTTGGTCGGGCTGCTGCCGTTGAGGGTGGTGATCTCGAAGCCCGTGCTGGTGGCGTTGATGCACTGCTGGGCGGTGGTGCCCCAGCGGTTGTTCTGCACGACGTACTTGCCGCCGATGACCGTCGAGCCGAACTGCTCGCAGATCTGGGTGTCGGCGGAGGCGGTGCCGCCGACGGCGACGGCGACGATCGAGGCGGCCGCGAGGAGGCCGGCGGCCGCGAGTGCGCGGAGTGGACGCTTCATGATGCTCCTTGCTGCGACGGCGAAAGGCTCGGGACAGGTCGGGACGGGACGGGTCGGTGTGCGGTGCGGGAGCGCTCCCACGCTCCGCCGACACATTTACATGTTTGAAACCGTTGCGCAAATGAAACGGTTAAGCTAGCGGAGGATCGCCGTTCGGCCCGTCGAACGGCGGCCACGAATCCCCGGCCAGCAGGGGTCGCCCCGCGCCCACCCGCGCGGCCGCCTCGACCAGCGCGGCGGCCATCCGCGCCCGGGTCTGCGGCCCCAGCCGCGCGACCGGCGCGCAGAGCGCGATCGCCTCCGTCGCCGGCTGCCGCAGCGGCACCGCCACCGCGACGGCCGCCAGCCCCGGGTCGCACTCCTGCGCCTCCGCCGCCCAGCCCCGCTCGCGCACCGCCGCCAGCTCGGCGCGCAGCCACGCCGGCCCCGTCGCCGTGCTCGCCGTCCGGGCCGGCAGCGGCCAGCTCAGCAGCCGGTCCACCGCGTCGTCCGGCCGCTGCGCGAGCAGCGCCCGGCCCGCCGCCGTGGCGTGCGCCGGCAGCCGGCAGCCGATCGGGTGGTACGCGCGCAGCGCGTGCGGCGACTCCCGCCGGGCCAGCAGCACCACCGACCCGCCGTCGAGCCGGAACAGCTGCGCGGTCTCGCCGAACCGGGCCGTCAGCCGGTCGAGCACGCCGCCCAGCAGGCCCGTCGCGCCGTCGCGCCCCAGGTACGCCGCGCCGACCTCCAGGGCCCGCAGGCCGAGCGCGAACCGGCCGCCGCCGTCGTCGGTCTCCACCCAGCCCCGCGACAGCAGGGTGCGCAGGAGCGCGTGCAGGCTGCTCTTGGGGATGCCGAGCGTCCGGCTCAGCTCGCTCAGCGGGCGCGGGCCGCCGGCCGCCGCCAGCGCCTCCAGCACGTCCAGCGTGCGACCGGCCGACTTCACCGCCCGGTGCGCGTCGTCCGCCGTCACCCTCGACACTTTAGTGGTCGTCGATGGATCGGCGCACCGACGGAACAGCGTTCACCTCGCGGAACAACTTTTTCGCCCAGCCGGCCGGTCCGTGGGCCGTCCCCCGGCAATCGACGCAACCCGTCGAGGGTCGACCCGCCCGAGACGAACGGCCCTGGCGTGCGTCGATCGCACCGAGTAGTGTCTTGCCTCCAACGCGTGCCGCTACCCCCCGGAGGCGTACACCACGATGGGTGGCTCCCCCCTGCGCATCCTCGTCGTCGGTGCGGGCATCGCCGGTCTGGCCGTGGCCCGGGCACTGCGGAGGGTGGGCCTCCGGCCCGACGTCACCGAGCGCCTGCCGGCCTCGGCCCTCGTCGACACCGGTCTCTACCTGCCCGGCAACGCGGCCCGCGCCCTGCGCGGGCTCGACCTCGACGGCCCCGTGCGTCCCCTCGGGCAGGTCATCCGCCGGCAGTGCTTCCTCGACGCCGCCGGCGACCCGCTCTGCGAGGTCGACCTGGGCTCGCTCTGGGCGGACGTCGGCGAATGCCGCGCCCTGCCCTGGTCGGAGCTGCACCGGGTGCTGCTCACCGGGGCCGGCGGCGAGGTCCGCCACGGCGTCGAGGTGCGGGAGGTCGAGCCGCTGCCGGCCGCCGTCGGTATCACCTTCGCCGACGGCACCACCGCCGAGTACGACCTGGTGATCGGCGCCGACGGCCCCCGCTCGGCCGTGCGCGCCCTCGCCGCGCTCGGCGGGCCGCCCCGCCCGGCCGGGCACGTCGTCTACCGCGGCGTCGTCCGGGGCGGCCCGCGCGTCGACGAGTGGACCGCCCTGCTCGGCCAACAGGCCGGCTTCCTCGTCGTGCCGCTCGGGGCCGGCCGGCTCTACTGCTACGCCGACGAGGTGGGCACCGCCGCCCCCGCCGACCCCATCACGCGGCTGACCGAGCTGTTCGGCGCGTACGCCGGCCCGGTGCCCGAGGTGCTCGACGCCCTGGAGCAGGTGCACGTCGGCATCACCGAGGAGGTCGAGCTGGGCCGGTGGTCCCGGGGGCGGGTGCTGCTCGTCGGCGACGCCGCGCACGCCACCGCGCCCACCCTGTCGCAGGGCACCGCCATGGCCCTGGAGGACGCCGTCGTGCTGGCCGAGTCGCTGACCACCACCGACACGGTCGAGGAGGCGCTGGTCGCGTACGAGAGCCGCCGTCGGCCGCGTACCCAGTGGGTGCGGGACCGGACCCGGGACCGCAACCGCACCCGCGACGTGCCGCCGGCCCTGCGCGACCCGTTCCTGCGCCGGCGCGGGGCGGAGATCTTCGGCGCGCACTACGGGTTGCTGGTCAAGCCGGTGTGAGCGGGGCCGTGGGTCGCCCCGGCGCGCGGGGGCGGTCGGTCGCGCCTCGGTCGCGCCGGCGCGAGCGCGCGCGAACGGGGCGTGATCGTAGCCGGCCACCCCACGCGGCACCCCCACCTGCCGGGGACTATCCTCCTTGCGGATGACGGCTCGCAGATAACCAGGGCGTGCCGAGCGGGACAACCCAGAACCGGAGGCCACTCGTGACCACCGTCGCACCCAAGCCGGTCGTGACCCGGCCCTGGCCGGTCCGAGAGCCGGTCAAGGGGTCGGCAATCGCGCGGCTGCTGCGCACCACGGACGCGAAGCAGATCGGGATCATGTACATGGTCACCGCGTTCGCGTTCTTCATGATCGGCGGCCTGATGGCGCTGATCATGCGGGCCGAGCTGGCCCGCCCGGGGCTGCAGTTCCTGTCGCCGGAGCAGTACAACCAGCTGTTCACGATGCACGGCACGATCATGCTGCTGTTCTTCGCGACGCCGATCGTGTTCGCCTTCGCGAACTACGTGGTGCCGCTGCAGATCGGCGCCCCGGACGTGTCGTTCCCGCGGCTGAACTCCTTCGCGTACTGGCTCTACCTGTTCGGCGGCACGATGGCGACCGCCGGCTTCCTCACCCCGGGTGGCGCGGCCGACTTCGGCTGGACCGCGTACACCCCGCTGAGCACGGCCGAGCACTCGCCGGGCGTCGGCGCGAACATGTGGGTCGTCGGCCTGGCCATCTCCGGTCTGGGCACCATCCTCGGCGCGGTCAACCTGATCACCACGATCCTGACCCTGCGCGCCCCCGGCATGACGATGTTCCGGATGCCGATCTTCACCTGGAACATGCTGGTCACCAGCCTGCTGGCGATCCTGATCTTCCCGCTGCTGGCCGCCGCGCTCTTCGCGCTCGCCGCCGACCGGCTGCTCGGCGCGCACGTCTACGACCCGGCCACCGGCGGCCCGATGCTGTGGCAGCACCTCTTCTGGTTCTTCGGCCACCCCGAGGTGTACATCATCGCGCTGCCGTTCTTCGGCATCATCACCGAGGTCATCCCGGTCTTCTCCCGCAAGCCGATCTTCGGCTACAAGGGGCTGGTCGCCGCGACCATCGCCATCGCCGCCCTGTCGATGAGCGTCTGGGCGCACCACATGTTCTCCACCGGCCAGGTGCTGCTGCCGTTCTTCAGCTTCCTGAGCTACCTGATCGCCGTGCCGACCGGCATGAAGTTCTTCAACTGGATCGGCACCATGTGGCGGGGCCAGATCACCTTCGAGACGCCGATGCTCTTCGCCATCGGCTTCCTGGTGACCTTCCTCTTCGGCGGCCTCACCGGCGTGATCCTGGCCAGCCCGCCGCTGGACTTCCACGTGCACGACTCGTACTTCGTGGTGGCGCACTTCCACTACGTGCTCTTCGGCACGATCGTGTTCGCAGTCTTCGCCGGCATCTACTTCTGGTTCCCGAAGATGTTCGGCCGGATGCTCGACGAGCGCCTGGGTAAGATCCACTTCTGGCTGACCATGATCGGCTTCCACACCACGTTCCTGGTGCAGCACTGGCTGGGCAACGAGGGCATGCCCCGGCGGTACGTCGACTACGCGCCCCAGGACGGCTTCACCACGCTCAACATGATCTCCACGATCGGGGCGTTCATCACCGGCATCTCGACCCTGCCGTTCATCTGGAACTGCTGGAAGTCGTACAAGACCGGCCCGGTGGTCGAGGTCGACGACCCGTGGGGCCACGGCAACTCGCTGGAGTGGGCGACCACCTCGCCGCCCCCGCTGCGCAACTTCGACCGGATGCCCCGGATCCGCTCCGAGCGCCCCGCGTTCGACGCGAAGTTCCCCGAGCTGGCCGCCGGCCAGAGCCTCGCCGGCCCGCCGGAGGGCGGCTCCAAGCCGCTGACCAGCGAATCCGACAACGGGGCCAGCTACCAGGAGGACAAGGCGGGCAACCTCGACCAGCGCTGACCCGCCCGGTCAACCCGTACGACGGGCGCTACCCCGAACGGGCTGCCCCACCGCGCTGCCCCACGCCCTGCCCCGCCGAGTGCCCTGCGGGCTGCGCGCCACCACCCGCCACCCGCCTCCCACCACCCGCCTCCCGACGAGGGGCGAGCACCGGGCGCCCCCACTCCGGTGATCAAGAGGAAAGCGTCAGAGTTGATCACCGGGACGACTGAGCGGCGCGCGACGGGTGGGGGTCGCTTGCCATGTCGGCGACATGGCGGGGTTGGAGGGGGTGGGATACCGCTATGTCGCCGACATGGCGGGGCGATCAGGAGCCGGTGACGCGGGGACCGGTTCGGCCGGAAGCGGCGGGATCGGGTCCGACGCGGGAGCCGGGGCGGCCACCGTCGGAGTGGTCACGGCCGGAGTAGCCACGGTCGGAGTGGCCATCGTCCGGGTGGTGCGGCGGCGTAGTTCGGCGGGGAGCACGGCGGCGGCGACCAGCAGCCCGATCGCGCCGGTGACCACGAAGCCCCACGGCGGGGCGGAAGCGTCGATGACCGCGCCGGCCAGCGGCGCACCGAGGGCGATGCCGACCGTCACCGCCGAACCGTGCAGGCCCATCGCCTCGCCCCGCACGTCGGCGGGGACGAGCCGGCTGACCGTGTCGGCCGTCGCGGCGAGCGTCGGCGCGCAGAGCATCCCGGCCGGGACGAGGGCGAGGCAGAGCAGCCACCAGTGCGCCCCGCCGAGCCCGACGGGGATGGTGCACAGGCTGAGCACCGCGACCAGGGCCAGGGGCGAGACCGGGCGGCTGACCGCGCCGTACGCGAAGCCGCCGACCAGCGACGCGACCGCCCACGCGGCGAGCACCACCCCGGTCCAGCCGACCTCGCCGCCGGCACGCAGCACGGCGACCACCGCGACGTCGGTGCCCCCGAGCACCAGGGTCGTGGCGAGGCTCACGGCGAGGACGGCGACCAGCCTGCCGGTCAGCCACTCCCGGCGGGGCACCCGTCGCCGCTGCGTGGCGGGCTCGTCGGCGGCGCGGGTGGGCGGGTCGAGCAGCCAGAGGGTGACGCCGGCGGCGACGATGCCCGCGCCGACCGCGTAGAGGGTGACCCGGGCGGACACGGCGGTGGACATCGCCACGGCGAGGGCCGGGCCGACCATGAACGACAGCTCCACCGACATCGAGTCCAGCGCGTACGCCGGGCGGCGGTGCTCGGGCGGCGCGAGCGCGGCGATGGACTGCCGGATCACCGAGAAGATCGGCAGGGCGAGCAGGCCGGCGACGAACGCGGCCGGCAGCAGCACCGGGTACGGCAGCGTCGGCGCGGTGGACCAGAAGATCGCCTCGGCGACGGTGGTCAGCACGAGCACCGGCCGCAGGCCGCGCCGGTCGACGAGCCGGCCGAGCAGCGGGCCGCCGAGCGCCGCGCCGACGGTCATCGCCGCACCGACCAGGCCGGCCGCGCCGTAGCCCCGGCCGAGGTCGAGCACCACGTGGAAGGTGATGGTCACTCCGGTCGCGGTGAGCGGGACGCGGGCGAGCACGGACACCAGCAGCAGCGACCGGAGGCCGGGCAGGGCGAGCGCCTGCCGGTAGGGCGACATGTTCACGACGGTGGGACACCTCCGCCCGACATCCTCGACCGGGGGTGTGACACCCGCCAGCGGTTTACCCGCTCAGGTGGCCGTGATCACCGGCGTGCCGGTCATCGCCACCCCGGCGCCGTCCATCGCCCGGAGGGCGACGTCCAGGGTCGCGGGCGCCACGGCGGCGGTGAGGTCGAGCAGCACGGTGGTGGCGAACCCCTCCCGGGCGGCGTCCAGGGCGGTGGCCCGGACGCAGTGGTCGGTGGCGACGCCGACCACGTCGACCCGGTCGACCCCGCGGGCGCGCAGCCAGTCGGCGAGGCGCTCGCCGTCTGCGGCGTGCCCCTCGAAGCCGGAGTATGCCGCCGCGTGCTCGCCCTTGTGGAAGATCGCCTCGATCCGGTCGGTGGCCAGCTCGGGGTGGAACTCCGAGCCGGGCGTGCCGACGACGCAGTGCGCGGGCCAGGAGTCGACGTAGTCGGGCGGGTTGCCGAAGTGCGCGCCCGGGTCCACGTGGTAGTCCTTCGTCGCCACCACGTGGTCCCAGCGGTCGGGCTCGGTGGCCAGCAGCCGGGAGATCCCCGCCGCGACGCCGGCGCCGCCGGCCACCGCGAGGAAGCCGCCCTCGCAGAAGTCGTTCTGCACGTCGACGATGATCAGCGCGTTCGCCATGCCAGGGGTGCTCCTTCGCGGTAGGTCGGTGGCGGGCGGGGCGGTCAGCCGGCGGGGACGACGGTCACCGGGACCGCCGGGTCGCCGGCGGAGAGCTTGAGGCCCTCCCAGGGGATCGAGATGAGGCACTGCCGCAGGTGTTCCCGCGACTCGTCCAGCGTGGGCGGCTCGACCGGCTCGCCGCCGGCCACGTACGTCCGCTGCAGGAGCCGGTCGTGCGGCTGCCGGTCGGGCACGCCCTGCGGCACGATGACCTCCTCGGTCGCCGTGCCGGTGGGCTTGTGCCGGCGTACCGCGACCTTCCGGCCGCCGATGGTGGCCTTGTGCTCGGAGCGCTTGACCACCGGCCGCCCGGCCACCTCGACCAGCTTGTAGACCAGCCCGGCGGTGGGCGCGCCGGAGCCGGTGACGACGGCCGTGCCCGCCCCGTACATGTCGACGGGCTCGGCGGCGAGCGCGGCGATGGCGTACTCGTCGAGGTCGCCGGAGACGATGATCTTCGTCTCGGTGGCGCCGAGCGAGTCGAGCAGCTCGCGGGACTGCTGGGCGATCACCGCGAGGTCGCCGGAGTCGATCCGGACGGCCCGCAGCTCGGGCCCGGCCACGGCGATGGCGTTGCGGATGCCCTGGCTGATGTCGTACGTGTCGACCAGCAGCGTGGTGTCCTTGCCCAGCGTGGCGACCTGCGAGGCGAACGCGGCCCGCTCGTCGTCGTGCAGCAGGGTGAACGCGTGCGCGGCGGTGCCGGCGGTCGGGATGCCGTAGCGCTGGCCGGCGGCCAGGTTGGAGGTGAACCGGAACCCGGCGAGGTACGCGGCCCGCGCCGCGGCGACGGCCGCCTCCTCGTGGGCCCGCCGGGAGCCCATCTCGATCAGCGCGCGGCCCCGCGCGGCGGTGACCATCCGGGCGGCGGCCGCGGCGACCGCGCAGTCGTAGTTGAGCACCGACAGCACCAGCGTCTCCAGCACGACGCACTCGGCGAAGCCGCCGGAGACGGTGAGGATCGGCGAGCCGGGGAAGAACAGCTCGCCCTCGGCGTATCCGTCGATGTCGCCGGTGAAGCGGTAACGGGCCAGCCAGTCGGCGCCGGTGTCGTCGACGACGCCGGTGCGGCGCAGGAAGTCGACCTCGTCGGCGGAGAAGCGGAAGTCGCGGATCATGTCGATCAGCCGGGCGGTGCCTGCCACCACCCCGTAGCGGCGGCCGGTGGGCAGCCGACGGCTGAAGACCTCGAAGACGCACGGGCGGTCGGCGGTGCCGTCGGCCAGGGCGGCGCTGACCATGGTCAGCTCGTAGTGGTCGGTCAGCAGCGCGGGGCGAAAGGTGCTCACCTGCCCAGCCTAGAGTTCACCTCCCCGGCTCGCCCTCCTGGCCCGGGAAGGGCCGCCCACCGGCGGGGCCGGGGAGGGGCCGGCCGCCGGCGGAGCCCGGGGAGAGCCGCCCGCTGGCGGAGCCGGGCAGCCAGCGCAGGGCGGCACGCAGCTCGGCCCGGCCGGTCACGCCGAGCTTGTGGTAGATCCGGTGCAGGTGGTTGTCGACCGTGCGGCTGGACAGGAAGAGCCGCTCCCCGATGGCGCGGCTGGTGACCCCCTCGGCGGCGAGCCGGGCGACCTCCCACTCCCGGTCGGTCAGGGCGGGTTCCCCGAGCCGCAGCGCGGGGGTGTCGACCTGGTCACACAGCCCGAGCAGCTCGCCGAGGCGCTCGTGCGCGGCGAGCGCCGCGCCGGAGCGGCCCGCGCGCAGCCGGTGCACCGCGGTCGCGGCCGCCTCGGCGGCCCAGACCCGCAGGTCCAGCGCGGCGAGGCCGTCGGCGACCGCGAGCAGGTCGTCGGCCGGGCCGGCGACGGCGGCCCGGGCGTACCGGGCCAGCAGCGGCGGCAGCGGGCCGTCGACCCGTTCGCTGAGCTCGGCGAGCCGCTGGGCGACCGTCCGCCGGCCGCCGTCGGTGCAGGTCGGTCCCACGGGCGTGGCGGCGGCGTCCAGCCGCACCAGGTCGTGCAGGACGAGCAGCTCGTGGCCGGTGAGCCCGTCGTCGCGGAGCCGGTCGGCGAGGGCGGCGAGGTGCTTGGTCGCGCCGGCCGGGTCGCCGCACACGGCGAGCACCGCGCCCCGGGCCTGCTCCAGCCAGGGGTAGAGCACCGCCATCCCGGGGGCGTGGGTGCGGTCCGCCTCGGCCATCGCCTCGGCGGCGTGCGCGGCGTCGCCCCGCAGCGCCGCCGCCTGCGCCCGCTCGGCGTGTGCCAGGCCCGCGTACACCCGGCTGGTGGCGAGCACCGCGCACGCCTCCAGGGCCGTCTTCAGCGCCGTGCCGCTGCTGCCGCGCAGCCGTGCCGCGTACGCCCGGAGGATGGCCAGGTAGCCGGTGCCGAGCCGGAAGTCACCCGCCCCGGCCAGGTCGGCGAACTCGTCGGCCACGATGGCGTCGATGCCGGCCAGGTCGCCGGCGAGCGCGAGCCGGGTGCCCCGGGCCAGCTCCAGCGCGAGCTGGAGGTAGGGCATGTCGCCGCGCCAGCGGGCAGCCTCGGCCTGCACCTGCTCGATGGCCGCGCCGCTGCGGGCGAACTGCCCCTGCGCGGCCTGGAGGTGGGCGAGGGTGCAGCGGGCCAGCTCGCGGGCGGCCACGCCGGCGGCCGGGCGGTCCAGCACCGCCTGGGCCAGCCGCACCGCCCGCGCCGTGTCCAGCCGGTGCAGCCGCATGATCGCCTCGAAGGCGTGCACCCGGGCCCGGTCGGTGGCGTCGGTCAGCTCCGCCCCGCGCGCCGCGATCTCGTCGACGGTGGACTCCCGGCTGAGCCCCCAGTAGCTGACCATCCCGCGGACGGTCAGCCACCGCACGCACCTCGCCTGCTCCGTCGCGTCCGGCGCAACGGAGTCGAGCATCGCGATCGCCTCCTCCGGCCGGTCGGCGAACATCAGGAGGGTGGCCAGCAGCTCCGCGGCGTCGAAGCCGCCGTCGGCGTCCAGCGCCGCCCGGGCCAGCCGGGTCGCCAGGGGTACGTCGTACCGGGCGAACGCCTGCGCGGCCGCGCCGAGCAGCAGCGCCGGGTCCTGTGCGGTGCCGGAGTCGAGCCGCCAGACCGCCACCCGCAGCAGATCGTCGCGGCGGCGGGCCCCCACCGCCTCCAGCAGCGCGGCCAGGCGGGCCTGCAGACGGCGGGTGCGGCTGACCGGGCAGCGGCGGCGCATCATCTCCCCGTAGAGCGGGTGCGCCAGCCGCACGTCGATCCGGCGGTCGTTGTGCTCCACCGCGATCAGCCCGCGTTCCTCGGCGGTCTCCACGTCGGCCGGCTCCACCGCCTGGTCGAGCAGGTGCAGACCGAGCGGCTCGCCGAAGGCGACCAGCTCCAGCACCGCCCGAACCCCCGGCGTGAGCCGCCCGATGCGGGTGTCGATGAGGTCGGTGAGGCTGGGGGCCAGCGCCGGCCGCCCGGTCCACCGCCAGACGCCGTACGTGCGGGTCAGCTCGTCGGCCGGCGCGGCCATGACCAGCTCGCGCAGCAGCAGCGGGTTGCCGCCGGAGAGCCGCCACAGCCGGTCGGCGGAGCCCGCGTCGACGGGGCCGCCGAGGATGGCGGCGAGCAGCCCGACGGTGTCGGAGCGCCCCAGCGGGGCCAGCTCCACGTGGTCGACCAGGCCGTCGGTCCACAGTGCCCGGATGGGCAGCGGCAGTTGCTCGCCGTCGCGCAGCGTCCCGATCACCGTGGTGTTCTCGGCGCGCGCGACCAGGTGCACCAGCGCGGCCGAGGGCGGGTCGAGCAGGTGCGCGTCGTCGACGGCCAGGACGATGCGCCGCCCGGCGGCCTGCTGTTGCAGCTGGCCGACCGCCCAGCGCAGCACGCCGGCGGGGGAGAGCCCCTGCGGCGGCTCGGCGGGAAGCACCTGGACCATGCCGCCGAAGGGCAGGGCGGCGGTGGTGGCGCTGGCCGAGACCGACCAGACGGCGTGCCCGTCGGCGGGGACGGCGGCGAGCGCCTCGCGCAGCAGCCGGCTCTTGCCGACCCCGGCGGAGCCGCTGAGGAAGAGCCCGCGTTCGGCCGCGCCGGTCGCCGCGACCAGCAGGTGGTCGAGCTCGGCGCGGCGGCCGACGAAGTCCCACCGACTCATCCGGGCAGCATATCGACCGTCATCCGTCCGTGCGGGCACCGTCACGCGGAGAAGTTGAGTAACCTGTCGATTACCGGTGAGTATCCGACGGGTGCGAACAAGCTGTCCGGAAAGCGTAGCCTTTCTGCATCCGGGTGCCACCGCCGGATGATCCACGCGGCCGGGTCCCCCGCGGCCGCCCGCACCGGGAGGCCGCTGATGAAGCCGGGCCCTCTCCCCGGGGTCGACGTGCCCGACGAGCCGGGCGGTCCCGCCGCCCCGCCCCGTCGCGCCCCGCTGCCCACCCGGCTCGGGGTCACCGAGCCGCCGGCGGGCGAGCCCATCGCCGTGGTCGCCGCCGGCCCGGCCGGTGCCGCGCGCCGGGACGTGCTCGCCGCCCTGCTGGGGCTCGCCCCGGAGCGGCTCGCCGTGCCGCCCGGGAGCTGGCTGCTGGTCGACCACGCCCGGGTGCCGACGCGGGCCGCGTACGTGCCGGGCTACCGGCAGCCGCACGCGTACGCGCCGGACGGCTCGGCGGCGGGCCCGGCGCTGGCCCGACCGCCGCGCCGGGTCGAGCTGACCGTCGCCGAGCCGCTGCTGCGGCGCTTCGCCGTGGTCGACACGCCCGACACCGGGACCCTCGGCCTCGCCGGCGGGCGGCTGCTGCTCGACGCGGTCGGCCGGGCCGGGGCGTTGCTCTTCGTGATCGCCGCCGACCAGGCGTTCACCGCCGCCGAGCGGCACCTGTTGGCCGAGGTCGCCGGCTCGTCGGCAGAGGTCTTCGTCGTCGTCACCCCGGGGCTGTCGGGCTGGGCCGCGCCGCCCGCGCCAGCTGACTCGCCCGCGCCGGCTGACTCGCCCGAGTCGACCGGGCCGCCGTCCGAGCTGGCCGGGGCGGTGGATCCGGCCGGGGCGGTGGTCGCCGCGCACCGCGCCGCGCTGCTCGCCGCCGTGCCCGGGCTGGCCCGCGCGCGGTGGTACCCGGCCCGCCCGGACGACACCGAGGCGCTGCGCCGGGCAATCGTGGGGTGGGCCGCCGACGAGGGGCTGCGCCGGGGCAGCGCCCAGCCGCCGGAGCCGCCCGGCGCGCACGACCGGGTGCCGGTGCTGCCCGGCGCGGAGGCGACCGACTGGGCCGGGCAGCTCGAGCGGCAGGCCCGGTCCTGCGCCCAGCGGATCCGGCAGGACGTCGCCCTGGAGTTGGCCGACATGCACCTGCGGGTGGTGCAGGAGATCGTCTTCGGGGTCGGATGCGCAGGGCTGCCGCAACTGCTCGACCGGGAGCTGGAGGCGCTCTCCCTGCTCGCCACCGCCCTGTGCGACCAGGCCGTGCGGGGCATCTGCGACGATGCCGCCGAGCGGGTCCTCGGCGGCCCGGTCTCCGACGGCGTACGGCGGCGGATCGTCGAGGCCGTGCGGTTCGGGCTCGACGACCATCCGGCGGGCCGGGGCCTCGACCGGGTGCTGCTGGTCACCAGCACCGCCGGGGTGGCGGAGCTGGCCGGCCCCGGCGCGGCCGACGCGCTGCGCGGCTACCCGGGCGCGGAGCGCGCCGAGGTGCTCCCGCCGGTCGCCGTGGCGCTCTCCGGCCCGTGCTGGCAGCGCTGGCGCGGCCCCGGCAACGACGACCCGGGCGGTGCCCGGGCCTGGGCGCAGCGGGCGCTGCGCGAGGTCGAGCTGGAGCTGACCCGGGAGGTGTCCCGGCGGTTCGAGGCGGTCCGCCTCTCGCTCGGCACGGTGCTGGCCGATGCCCTCGACCACGGCATCCTGCTCGCCTGACGGCGGGCCCGCCGCGCGGCGGCGGTGCCCGGCCGGGCCGGCCCGGTGTGCCGGCGCGGCGGCGGATCCGGGCCCGTCCGGCGTTCCGGTTCATCGCTTCCCCGCGACCGGTGGCACGATGGGGGGCATGGCGGCTCCGCAGGTTGCGCCGGTCGAGACCCCGGACACCGAAGAGGTGCCGGTCTCCGACCGGCCATGGGTGACGATCGTGTGGGACGACCCGGTCAACCTGATGTCGTACGTGACCTGGGTCTTCCAGAAGCTGTTCGGCTACAGCCGGGAGAGGGCCGAGAAGCTCATGCTGGACGTGCACCACAAGGGGCGGGCGGTGGTCTCCAGCGGGGCCCGGGAGCGGATGGAGCACGACGCGGCGCAGCTGCACGCGTACGGGCTGTGGGCCACGGTGGAGAGGTCGTGAGCATGTTCCGTCGCCGGGGCGAGCGGTATGTCGCCACGCTGGCCGTGGACGAGGTCCGGGTGCTGCGCAAGGTGGCCTCCGAGGTGGTGGGGCTGCTCACCGAGGGCTTCGACCACACCGACCCGGTGGTCGGCCGGCTCTTCCCCGAGGTCTACCCGGACGACTCGGCGGGCACGGCCGAGTTCCGCAAGTACACCGAGGGCGATCTGAAGACCGGCAAGATCGACCAGGCCGGGGCGATCCTCGCCGCGCTGCCCGACTCCGCCGGTGGCGAGGTGCAGCTCGACGCCGAGGCGGCCGAGGCGTGGCTGCGGGCCCTCAACGACGCCCGCCTCGCGATGGGCGTCCGGCTGGAGATCAAGGACGGCACGGACCTGGGCGCGGAGCTGGACGAGGCGGTGGCCGCCGACCCGTCGTCGAGCCGGGTGTTCCAGCTTTCGGTCTACGCCTATCTCGGCTATCTCCAGGAATCCCTGCTCAACGCCATGATCGACTGACCGTGACCCGCGCCACCTCGCTGCGGGCGTCGGCGAGGGGCTACGCTGGGCGGCGTGCTGAGCATCGACCGGTCGATCATCGACGCGATCGTCGCCCACGCGCGTCGGGACCACCCGGACGAGGCGTGCGGCGTGGTCGCCGGCCCCGCCGGCAGTGACACCCCGACCCGGCACATCCCCATGGAGAACGCCGCCCGCTCCATGACGTTCTACGAGTTCGACTCGATGGAGCACCTGCGGGTGTGGCGGGAGATGGACGACCGTGACGAGGAGCCGGTGGTGATCTACCACTCGCACACCGCCACGGAGGCCTACCCCTCCCGCACCGACGTCTCCTTCGCCGGCGAGCCGGGGGCGCACTACCTGCTCGTCTCCACCCGCGAGCCCGACACCGAGGAGATCCGCTCCTTCCGGATCGTCGACGGCGTGGTGACCGAGGAGCCGGTGGAGATCGTGGACGCCGCCGTGGACCCGCACGCCGTCCAGTCCTACATGTTCGGGCAGAGCCCGGCGACGGTCGACTACGAGTGTTCCGACCGCTGACCCAGCGGCCCCGCGACATTCCCTCTCTTCCCGTCACCGTGCAGACCGCACACCCGAACAAGGAGTACGAGACACCATGGCCATCGAGGTTCGCATCCCCACCATCCTGCGCACGTACACCGGCGGCGCGAAGGTCGTCGAGGGCGCCGGCGACACCCTGGGCGACCTGCTGACCGACCTGGACTCCCGGCACGGCGGCCTGCGGGCCCGCCTGGTCACCGACGCCGGCGTGCTGCACCGGTTCGTCAACGTCTACGTCAACGACGAGGACGTCCGCTTCCTCGGCGCGCTCGACGCCAAGCTCAACGACGGCGACAGCGTCACCATCCTGCCGGCCGTGGCCGGCGGCGCGTTCGGCTTCGCGGCGGCGGCGGCGATCGCCTCGCACAGCGCCGCGGCGGCGGTCGTTCCGCCTTCGGTGACCCCGCGCGCCGTCGTCCGCTGAGGCGGCCGGCGATGGCGCGCTACGACAGCCTGCTGGACGCCTGCGGCGGCACGCCCCTGGTGGGGCTGCCGCGGCTGTCGCCGGTGGTGCCCGAGGGGGCACCGCCGGTGCGGCTGTGGGCGAAGCTGGAGGACCGGAACCCGACCGGCAGCATCAAGGACCGGGCGGCCCTGTTCATGGTCCGCCGGGCGGAGTCCGACGGCAGACTGCGCCCCGGCGACACGATCCTGGAGCCGACCAGCGGCAACACCGGCATCTCCCTGGCCATGGTGGCCAAGCTGCGAGGCTACCGGCTGGTCTGCGTCATGCCGGAGAACGTCTCGACCGAGCGCGTCCAGCTGCTCCGGATGTACGGCGCGGAGATCATCTTCTCGCCGGCCGCCGGCGGCTCGAACCAGGCCGTCGCCACCGCCAAGCAGATCTCCGCCGAGCACCCCGACTGGGTGATGCTCTACCAGTACGGCAACGAGGCGAACGCCCGGGCGCACTTCGAGACCACCGGCCCCGAGCTGCTCCAGGACCTGCCCACGATCACCCACTTCGTGGCGGGGCTGGGCACCACCGGCACGCTCATGGGCACCGGCCGCTACCTGCGGGAGAAGGTCGACGGCATCCAGATCGTCGCCGCCGAGCCGCGCTACGGCGAGCTGGTCTACGGGCTGCGCAACATCGACGAGGGCTACGTCCCGGAGCTCTACGACGCCACGGTGCTGACCCGGCGGTTCTCCGTCGGCACCCGGGACGCCGTGCTGCGCACACGGCAGCTCGTCGAGGTGGAGGGGATCTTCGCGGGCTTCTCCACCGGGGCGATCCTGCACGCCGCCCTCGCGGTGGCGCACGAGGCGGTCCGCGACGGCCGCCGCGCCGACGTCGCGTTCGTGGTCTGCGACGGCGGCTGGAAATACCTGAGCACCGGCGCGTACGGCGGCACCCTCGCCGACGCCGAGGAGGCCCTGGAAGGGCAGCTCTGGGCGTGACGACGGGCCAGTCGACGGGCCCTGCGGGCCGCTGACGGGCGGGTCGACGCTGACGGGCCGTGACCGGGTGACCGGCGCGGCCCGTTCGTCGTCACTGACCCGGAGACGGGCCGGGGGTGTCACGTTCGTGACAACTTCCAGCAGATGATTCTTGCGCCGGGGTGCGTCAGCGTAGGCTGCGCAGCGTGTCGTACGCGTCGGTAAAGATCATCGACGGAGCGGCGGCCGACGTGACGACTACGGTATGTGACAGCGGGACGACTCCATGAGACTGACCGTCCTGGGCTGTGCCGGGAGCTTTCCCGGACCAGACTCCCCGTGCTCGGCCTACCTGGTCGAGGCCGAGGGTTTCCGGCTGCTGGTCGACTTCGGCTCCGGCGCGCTCTCCACCCTCCAGCGCTACGCCGGGCTGCACGCCCCGGACGCCATCATCCTCACCCACCTGCACTGCGACCACATGCTCGACGCCGCCTCGTACGTGGTGGTGCGGCGGTACGCTCCGGACGGCCCGTACCCGGCCCTGCCCGTCTACGCCCCCTCCGGCGCACCGGACCGGCTCGCCCTGGCCTACGGCCAGGAGGACAGCACCGTCGAGGACGTCTACCAGTTCTACGGCCTCCAGCCCGGCACCTTCCCGATCGGCCCGTTCACCGTCACCGTCGACCGGATGAACCACCCGATCGAGACGTACGGCGTGCGGCTGGAACACGACGGCCGGGTGCTCTGCTACTCCTCCGACACCGCGCCCTGCGAGGCGCTGCTGCGGCTGGCCCAGGACGCCGACCTCTTCCTCTGCGAGGCCAGCTACCTCGACGGGGTGGAGAACCCGCCGGACCTGCACCTGACCGGTCGGGAGGCCGGCGAGGCGGCCACCAAGGCCGGCGTGGGGCGGCTGCTGCTGACCCACCTGGTCGCCGCGTGGGGCAGCGAGGCGCTCACCGTCGAGGCGGCCGGCACGGCGTACGACGGGCCGCTGGAAGTGGTCCGCGCCGGCGCCTGCTACGACGTCTGACCCGCCGGGCGGCACCGCCGCCGGGTTGTGCCGTACTGTTCGCCGGGCCGTCAGCGGCCCGTCGCCTGGCGCATCCGTGCCGCCCGCACGGTGAGGCCATGCGGATCGCCCTCGTGACCGAGTCGTTTCCCCCGGACGTCAACGGCGTGGCGCACTCCGTCGTGCGCAGCGCCGAGCACCTGCTGCACCGGGGGCACCAGCCGCTGGTCATCGCGCCCGCCCCGCCGGCCGCGCGCCGGGCGGCGGCCGACCGCCAGCCGTACCCCGTGGTGCGCATCCCGAGCGTGCCGCTGCCCCGCTACCGGGGGTTCCGGGTCGGGGTGCCCGGCGGGCGGCTCGCGGAGGCGCTGCTGGCCCATCGGCCGGACGTGGTGCACCTCGCCAGCCCGTTCGTGCTGGGGGCCCGCGCCGCCACCCTGGCCGCCCGGCACGGGCTGCCCACCGTCGCCGTCTACCAGACAGACGTCGCCGCGTACGCCCGCGCGTACCGGGTCGGCTGGGGTGAGGCGGCGGCCTGGCGTCGGCTCCGGGAGATCCACAACGCGGCCGGGCGGACCCTCGCCCCGTCCACCCGGGCCGCCGCCGACCTCATCGCCAACGGCGTCGAGCGGATCTGGCTGTGGCGGCGCGGCGTCGACGCGGAGCGCTTCCGGCCGGACCACCGCTGCCCGGCGCTGCGCCGGTCGCTCGCCCCGGACGGCCGGGTCCTCGTCGGGTACGTCGGCCGGCTGGCCCCGGAGAAGCGGGTCGACCTGCTCGCGGCCACCGCGCGGCTGCCCGGCGTACGGGTGGTGGTGGCCGGCGACGGCCCGGCCCGCCGGCACCTCGAACGGGCCCTGCCCGGGGTGACCTTCCTCGGCGTGCAGCAGGGCGCGGCGCTGGCCCGCCTCTACGCCAGCCTCGACGTGTTCGTGCACACCGGGCCGCACGAGACCTTCGGCCAGACGATCCAGGAGGCGGCGGCCAGCGGGGTGCCGGTCGTCGCACCCGCCAGCGGTGGCCCGGTGGACCTCGTCCAGCCCGGCGTCACCGGCCTGCTGGTGTCGCCCGGCGACCCGGTGGCGCTGGCCGACGCCGTCGCGGAGCTGGCCGCGGACCCCGCCCGCCGGGCCGCGTACGGGGCCGCCGCGCGGGCCCTCGTCGCGCGGCGGAGCTGGTCGGCCGTCGGCGACGAGCTGATCGGCCACTACCGGGCGGTGCGGTCCGCCGGGGAGCCGGCCGACGTCCTGCCGGCCGCCTGGATGTAAGGAGGGGCCCCCTGTTAACGCATTCTGTTGTACAGGGGTCCCTTCCTAACCGCTGGGCCGGCGGGTGCGCCGATCGCGCTGGGCCGGCGGGTGCGCCGATCCGGCGTGCGCCGACGCGAGCGCGCAGGGCGGGACCCGCGGCGGCCCCGTCCGCCGCACCGCATAGGGTGCAGGGATGGCGCGACCTGACGGGCGGCGGCCCGACCAACTCCGACCGGTGACCCTGAGCCGGGGCTGGAGCACCCACCCGGAGGGCTCCGTGCTCGTCGAGTTCGGCGGGACGCGGGTGCTCTGCACCGCCAGCGTCACCGAGGGGGTGCCCCGCTGGCGCAAGGGCTCCGGGCTCGGCTGGGTGACCGCCGAGTACGCGATGCTGCCCCGCGCCACGAACACCCGCTCCGACCGGGAGAGCGTCCGGGGCAAGGTCGGCGGGCGCACCCACGAGATCTCCCGGCTGATCGGCCGCAGCCTGCGGGCCGCCATCGACCTCAAGGCCCTCGGCGAGAACTCCGTCGTCCTCGACTGCGACGTGCTCCAGGCTGACGGCGGCACCCGCACCGCGGCCATCACCGGGGCGTACGTGGCGCTGCACGACGCGGTGACCTGGCTGGCCGCCCGCAAGGCGCTGGCCGGTAAGCCGGAGAAGGTGATGCACCGCTCCGTCGCCGCCGTCAGCGTCGGCGTGATCGCCGGCGAGGCCCGGCTGGACCTCTGCTACGAAGAGGACGTGGCCGCCGAGGTCGACATGAACGTCGTCTGCACCGGGACCGGCGAGTTCGTCGAGGTGCAGGGCACGGGCGAGTCCGGCGTCTTCGCCCGCGACCAGCTCGACGCCCTGCTCGACCTGGCCGTCGCCGGCTGCGCGGAGTTGGCCGACGCCCAGCGGAAGGCACTCTCATGACGAAGGTCCTGCTCGCCACCCGTAACCGCAAGAAGCTCGTCGAGCTGCAGCGGATCCTCGACGGCGCGCTCGGCGCGCACCGGGTCGCCCTGCTCGGCCTCGACGACGTCGAGGAATACCCGGAGCTGCCCGAGACCGGCCTGACCTTCGGCGAGAACGCGCTGATCAAGGCGCGGGAGGGCTGCCGGCGCACGGGCCTGCCGACCATCGCCGACGACTCCGGCCTCGCCGTGGACGCGCTCAACGGCATGCCGGGGGTGTTCAGCGCCCGCTGGTCCGGCAAGCACGGCGACGACCGGGCCAACCTGGAGCTGGTGCTGGACCAGATCGCCGACCTGCCCGACGAGCACCGGGGCGCGTCCTTCGTCTGCACCGTGGCCCTGGTGCTGCCCGGCGGCAAGGAGCACCTGGTCGACGGCCGCCAGGCCGGTCGGCTGCTGCGCGCGCCGCGCGGCGAGGGCGGCTTCGGGTACGACCCGATCTTCCTCGGCGACGGCCAGGACCGCACCAACGCGGAGTTGACCCCGCAGGAGAAGGACGCGATCAGCCACCGGGGCAAGGCGCTGCGCGAGCTGGCGAAGCTGGTCGCGAAGGTGCTGCCGCCGGCGGCCTGACGGCGGGGCGGGCGGCGGTCGGCCGGGGAGCGACGTGCCTGGTGTGCTGACGGGCTTCGCCGTCATCGGCGCCGTCATCGGCGTCGGCTACCTGGTGGGCCGCCTCGGCGTGCTCGGGCCGGGGGCGTCCACCGTGTTGTCCCGGGTGGCGTTCTTCGTCGCGACCCCGGCGCTGCTGTTCGACACGGTCGCCCACGCCGACCTGCGCGAGGTCTTCTCGGCCGCCCTGGTCGTGACGGTCGCGGGCACCACCGTCGTGGCGACGGTGTTCGTGCTGGTCGCGCGGCTGCTGTGGCGGCGTCCGGCGGCGGAGGCCACGATCGGGGCGCTCACGTCGTCGTACGTGAACGCGGCGAACATCGGCATCCCCGTCGCGGTCTACGTCCTCGGCGACGCGTCGTTCATCGCGCCGGTCATCATGTTCCAGCTCGTCGTGATGGCACCGGTCGCCTTCGTCGTGCTGGACACGGCGGTCGGCGGTCGGCGGTCGGTGGCCCGGTCGGTGGTCGCGCCGCTGGCCAATCCGGTCACGGTGGGCTGCGCCCTGGGCCTGGCCGTCAACCTGACCGGCTGGCTGCCGCCGGAGCCCGTGCTGCGGCCGGTGGAGCTGGTGGCGGCGATGGCCGTGCCCGCCGCCCTGCTGTCGTACGGGCTGTCGCTGCACGGCGCGCCCCGGCCCGGCTCCGGGGACACCGGGCGGGACGTGTGGCTGGCCGTCGCGCTGAAGACCCTGGCCCAGCCCGTCGTCGCGTACCTCGTGGCGCGGTACGCGCTGGGGCTGCCGCAGCCGACGGTGCTGGCCTGCACGGTCACGGCCGCGCTGCCGACCGCGCAGAACGTCTTCGTCTACGCGGTCCGCTACGACCGGGGCGTCGTGCTGGCCCGGGACGCGGTGCTGCTGTCCACCGTGGCGGCGGTGCCGGTCCTGATCGGTGTGGCGATCCTCGGGAGCTGAGGCGGCGCGGGCGAGGCGGCGCGGGGCGGGGCGGCCGGGCAAGGCGCGGGCCGGCGCGGCCAGGCGGGACGGGCGGCCGGGCGGGACGGCGACGCTCAGCCCAGCGGGCCGACCTGCCGCTCGATCGCCGCCCGCAGCTCCGGCCCGGCCACCACGGCGCGGGCGGCCTCCATCAGCGGGGCGAGGAAGACGTCCGGCCCCGGCTCACCGGCGGCCCCGCCGAGCGCCGCGAGGGCCGCCCGCCCGGCCGGGGACGGCGTGAGCGGGGCGCGCAGCTGGAGGCCCCGCACGGCGGCCAGCAGCTCCACGGCGAGCAGGCTGGTCAGGTTGTCCAGCACGGTGCGCAGCTTCTTGGTCGCCGCCCAGCCCATCGACACGTGGTCCTCCTGCATGCCGCTGGTCGGCAGCGAGTCCACCGAGGCGGGCGCGGCGAGCCGGCGGTTCTCCGCGACGATCCCGGCGGCCGTGTACTGGGCGATCATCAGCCCGGAGTTGACCCCGGCGTCGGGGGAGAGGAACGCCGGCAGGTCCCGGTTGCGGGTGACGTCGAGCAGCCGGTCGACCCGCCGCTCGGCGATGGCCCCGACCTCGGCGGCGGCGATGGCCAGGAAGTCGGCGGCGAAGCCGAGCGGCGCGCCGTGGAAGTTGCCGGTCGACTCGACCCGGCCGTCGGGCAGCACGACCGGGTTGTCCACCACGGACACCAGCTCCCGGTCGGCGACCGCGCGGACGAAGTCCAGCGTGTCGCGGGCCGCCCCGGCCACCTGCGGCGCGCAGCGCATCGAGTACGCGTCCTGCACGGCGTGCGCCAGGTCGTCGCGGTGCGAGTCCATCACGGCGGAGTCCTGGAGCAGCCGGTGGATGTTCGCGGCCGACACGGACTGGCCGGGGTGCGGCCGGATCGCGTGCAGTTCCGGCAGGAACGGCCGCTCCGAGCCGAGCATCGCCTCGATGGCCAGCGCGGCCGTCACGTCGGCCATGGTGAACAGGTGGGCCGCGTCGCGGATCGCCAGCAGCAGCATGCCGAGCATGCCGTCGGTGCCGTTGATCAGCGCGAGCCCCTCCTTCGCGGCCAGCTCGACCGGGGCCAGCCCGGCCGCGGCCAGCGCGTCGGCGGCGGGCAGGCGCTCGCCGGCCGGGCCGAGCACCCAGCCCTCGCCGAGCAGCACCAGCGCGCAGTGCGCGAGCGGGGCCAGGTCGCCGGACGCGCCGAGTGAGCCGTGCTCCGGCACCCACGGGGTGACGTCGGCGTTGAGCAGGTCCACCAGGGCCTGCGCGACCAGCGGGCGGACCCCGGAGCGGCCCAGCGCCAGCGAGCGGACCCGCAGCAGCATCATCGCCCGGACCACCTCGCGGGGCATCGGCGCGCCCACCCCGGCGGCGTGCGAGCGGATCAGCGCGTGCTGCAGCTCGGCCCGCCGATCGGGCGCGACGAACGTGTTGGCCAGGGCCCCGAACCCGGTGGAGACGCCGTACACGGGGCGGCCGGCGGCCTCGATGCCGTCCACGATGGACCGGCTGGTGGCCATCGCCGCCACGGTGGACGGGTCGAGGACGACCTTCGCGGCGCCGCGCGCCACGGCGAGCACGTCGGCGGGGGAGACCCCGGTGGGCTGGACGGTCACGATCGACATTGCGGCACTCCGTTGTGCAGGACCTGGCGGATCAGGGGAACACCGGGCCGGTAGGCCAGGTGCAGGTGGGACGGGGCGTCGAGGACGATCAGGTCGGCCCGCGCGCCGGGCCGCAGCACCCCGACGTCGTCGCGGCGCAGCGCCCGCGCGCCCCCGGCGGTCGCGGCCCACACGGCCTCCGCCGGGGTCATCCGCATCTCGCGTACGGCGAGCGCGACGCAGAACGGCATCGACGAGGTGTACGACGACCCGGGGTTGCAGTCGGTGGCCAGCGCCACGGTCGCGCCCGCGTCGAGCAGCCGCCGCGCGTCCGGGTACGGCGACCGGGTGGAGAACTCCGCTCCCGGCAGCAGGGTGGCCACGGTCGGCGAGCCGGCGAGCGCGTCGACGTCGGCGTCGGACAGATGGGTGCAGTGGTCGACGCTGGCCGCGCCCAGCTCGACGCCGAGCTGCACCCCCGGGCCGGGGCCGAGCTGGTTGGCGTGCAGCCGCACCCCGAGCCCGGCGGCCTGCCCGACGGTGAGGATCGCCCGCGCGTGGTCGGCGTCGAACGCGCCCCGCTCGCAGAACACGTCGACCCAGCGGGCGTACGGCGCGGCGGCGGCGAGCATCGGCCCGCAGACCAGGCCCACGTAGTCGTCGGGGCGGCCCGCGTACTCGGCGGGGACGACGTGCGCGCCGAGGAAGGTGGTCTCGCCGGTCACCTCGGCGGCGATCCGCAGCGACCGGGCCTCGTCGGCGACGGTGAGGCCGTACCCGCTCTTGGTCTCGATCGTGGTGGTGCCCTGCCGCATCGCCTCGCCGACCAGCCGGCGCACGGTGGCCCGCAGTTGGCCGTCGGAGGCGGCGCGGGTCGCGCCGACCGTGGTGCGGATGCCCCCGCCCGTGTACGGCTCGCCGGCCATCCGGGCGGCGAACTCGGCGGCCCGGTCCCCGGCGAAGACCAGGTGGGCGTGGCTGTCCACGAAGCCCGGCAGGACCGCGCCGCCCTGCGCGTCGACGCGGCGGTCGGCGGCGGGCGCGTAGCGCGCCGGCCCGACCCAGGCGACCCGCCCGTCCTCGATCAGCACGGCGGCGTCGCGGCGCAGGCCCAGCGGGCCGCCGTCGCCGGTGCCGGCCACGTTGGTGACCAGCTCGCCGATGTCGTCGACCAGCAGGCTGCCGATCACCGGGTCACCGCCCCGATGGCGGCGCGCAGCGCGGCCGGCACGTCCACGGTCAGGTGCCGCCCGTCGGCGACGACCTGCCGGCCGTCGACGACCACCGAGGCGACGTCGGCGGCGGTCGCCGCGAAGAACGCCCCCACCGGTGGCACCCCGGCGGTGCGGGCGGTGTCCAGGCGCACGGTCACCAGGTCGGCGCGGGCCCCGACGGCGAGCCGGCCGGCGTCGGCCCAGCCCAGCGCGGCGTGCCCGGCCACGGTCGCGGCGGTCAGCAGCTCCGCCGGGGCGAAGTGCCCCCGGCGGCGGGTGCGCAGCCGCTCGTCCAGCTCCACCGCCCGGGCCTCCTCGAACGGGTCGACGACGGCGTGGCTGTCGCTGCCCAGGCTCAGGGCGACGCCCGCGTCGGCGAGCCGCCGCGCCGGCCCGATCCCGTCGGCCAGGTCCCGCTCGGTGGTCGGGCAGAGGCAGACGCCGGTGCCGGCGTCGCCGAGCAGCGTCACGTCGGCGCTGGTGAGGTGGGTGGCGTGCACGGCGGTCGTGGCCGGGGTGAGCGCCCCCCGGTCGGCCAGCAGCCGGGTCGGGGTGACCCCGTGCGTGGCCCGGCAGGCGTCGTTCTCGGCCGGCTGCTCGGACAGGTGCACGTGCAGCGGCACCCCCTCGTTGCGGGCGGCGAAGGTGGCGATCTGGTCGGCCGGCACCGCCCGCACCGAGTGCAGCGCCGCCCCGATCCGGGCGTGCGGCCGGCCCTGTTGCGCGGCGGTCAGCCGGTCGTGCCGGTCGGACCACCCGTCGACGTCGCCGTCGCCGAAGCGCCGCTGTGGGCCGGCGAGCGGCGCGCCGTCCACGGTGGCGGTCAGGTAGAGCGTGTCGAGCAGGGTGAGCCGGACGCCGGCCTGGGCGGCGGCCTCGATCAGGGCCGCGCCCATCGCGTTCGGGTCGGCGTAGCGGGTGCCGTCGGGGCCGTGGTGCAGGTAGTGGAACTCGCCGACGCAGGTGATCCCCGCGAGGGCCATCTCGGCGTACGCGGCGCGGGCCAGGGCCAGGTAGCTGTCCGGGTCGAGGCGGGCGGCCACCTCGTACATCCGGTCGCGCCAGCTCCAGAAGTCGCCCCGCCCGCCCGGCCCGCCGTCCGCGCCCTGGGTGCGCCCGCGCAGGGCGCGGTGGAACGCGTGCGAGTGGGCGTTGGCCAGGCCGGGCAGGGTCAGCCCGGGCAGCCGTACGGCGTCGGCCAGCACCTCGACCCCGGCGGTGGGCGCGCCGCCGGTGGACAGCGGGGTGACGGCGGTGATCCGGCCCCCGTCGGCCTCGATCAGCACGTCGGCGGTGGGCTCGGGCCGGTCGGGCAGCCACGCGTACTCGGCGAGCCAGCGGGTGGCGGTCATCGGCGCGGCTCCCCGGTCATCGGCACGTCAGCTCCGCCAGCACCCGGGCCAGGGCGGTCACCCCGGCGGCGCAGTCGGCGTCGGTGGCCGCCTCGGCGGGGGAGTGCGACACCCCGGTCGGGTTGCGCACGAACAGCATCGCCGTGGGCAGGTGCCCGGCGAGGACCCCGGCGTCGTGGCCCGCCCCGGTGGGCAGCACCGGCGCGTCGAGCAGCGCGGCGAGCCGCCCGCCGAGGTCGCCGTCGAAGCCGACCAGCGGCGTCGCCGACTCCTCGGTCACCGTCACCTCCGTGCCGTCGCGCCCGGCCCGCTCGGCGGCCTTCGCGTGGACCGCCTCGACCAGGCCGGCGACGGTCTCCGGGTCGGCGGCGCGGGCGTCCAGCCAGCCGGTCACCCGCGCCGGGATCGCGTTGGTGGCGTTCGGCTCGACCCGGACCCGGCCCACCGTGGCGTGCGCGCCGCGCAGCCGGGCTTCCTTGTTGGCCGCGAGCACCGTGAACGCGTACGTGAGCATGGGGTCGCGGCGGTCGGCCATCCGGGTCGTACCGGCGTGGTTGCCCTCGCCGTGGAAGTCGAAGCGCCAGCGGCCGTGCGGCCAGATGGCGCTGGCGACCGCGACGGGCGCGCCCTGGTCGACCAGCGCGCGGCCCTGCTCGACGTGCAGCTCCACGAAGCACGACCAGCCGGCGAGCAGGTCGGGGCGGGGGCCCGCCGGCCGGTCACCCAGCGCCTCGGCCAGGCTCACCCCGTCGGCGTCGCGCAGCCCGGCCGCGCGGTCGGCGTCGAGCGCGCCGGTGAGCAGCCTCGACCCCAGGCAGGGTACGCCGAACCGGGCCCCCTCCTCCTCGGCGAACGCGGCCACCACGAGGGGCCGGGACGGGGCGACGCCGGCGGCGCGCAGCTCGTCGACGGCGAGGAACGCGCTGACGATGCCGAGCGGCCCGTCGTACGCGCCGCCGTGCGGCACCGAGTCGAAGTGGCTGCCGGTCAGCACCGCCCCGGGCGCGGCGGGCTCGCCCCAGCGGGCGAAGAGGTTGCCGTTGCCGTCGACGGTCACCGGCATGCCCCGGCGGTCGGCCTGCGCCCGGAACCAGTCGCGCAGCGCCAGCTCGGGGGCCGTGAACGCGTACCGCAGGTAGCCGCCGCTGCCGGCGTCACGCCCGATCGGCGCGATCTCGTCCCACAGCTCCCGGAACCGCCGCTCGGTGCCGTGGTGGTGGTTAGGAAGGGGCCCTTCACCTGCAGAATGCGTTAACAAGGGGCCCCTCCTTGCGCCTCGGCCATCGGGACGCGGACGCCGGTGCGGTCGGCGACCTCGCGGGCGGCGTCGTAGCCGGCGTCGACGTGCCGGATGACGCCCATCGCCGGGTCGTTGGTGAGCACCCGTTCGATCTTCTGCCCGGCCAGGGCGGTGCCGTCGGCGACGCAGACCTGGCCGGCGTGGAGGGACCGGCCGATGCCGACCCCGCCGCCGTGGTGGATGGACACCCAGGACGCCCCGCTGGCCGTGTTGACCAGCGCGTTGAGCAGCGGCCAGTCGGCGATCGCGTCGGAGCCGTCGGCCATCGCCTCGGTCTCCCGGTAGGGGCTGGCGACGCTGCCGCAGTCGAGGTGGTCGCGGCCGATCACCACCGGTGCGGACAGCTCGCCGGAAGCGACCATCTCGTTGAACCGCACCCCGGCGCGGTCGCGCTCGCCGTAGCCGAGCCAGCAGATCCGCGCCGGCAGGCCCTGGAACGCGACCCGCTCGCCGGCCAGCCGGATCCACCGGGCCAGCGACTCGTTCTCGGGGAACAGGTCGAGGATCGCCCGGTCGGTGGCGGCGATGTCGGCCGGGTCACCGGAGAGCGCCGCCCAGCGGAACGGGCCCTTGCCCTCGCAGAACAGCGGCCGGATGTACGCCGGCACGAAGCCGGGGAAGTCGAACGCCCGCTCGTACCCGCCGAGGCGCGCCTCGCCCCGGATCGAGTTGCCGTAGTCGAAGACCTCCGCGCCGGCGTCGAGGAAGCCGACCATCGCCTCCACGTGTTTGGCCATCGACGCCCGTGCCCGGTCGGTGAACTCGGCCGGCTTCGCCTTCGCGTAGTCGGGCGCGTCGGCCAGCTCCACCCCCTCCGGCACGTACGACAGCGGGTCGTGCGCGCTGGTCTGGTCGGTGACGACATCGATCGCCACGCCCCGGCGCAGCAGCTCGGGGAAGACCGTGGCCGCATTGCCGACGACGCCGACCGACAGCGCCCGGCGGTCCCGCTTCGCGGCGAGCACCCGCTCGACGGCGTCGTCGAGGGAGTCGGCGACCTCGTCGAGGTAGCGGTCGCGCACCCGGCGGTCCAGCCGGGACCGGTCGACGTCGACGATCAGGCACGCGCCGCCGTTCATGGTGACCGCGAGGGGCTGCGCCCCGCCCATCCCGCCGCAGCCGGCGGTGAGGGTCAGCGTGCCGGCGAGGGTGCCGTCTCCGTGCTGCTGCCCGTCGCCGCGGGCACCGGCGAACTTCGCGGCGACGGCCGCGAACGTCTCGTAGGTGCCCTGGAGGATGCCCTGGGTGCCGATGTAGATCCACGAACCGGCCGTCATCTGCCCGTACATGGTCAGGCCGAGGGACTCCAGGCGGCGGAACTCCGGCCAGGTGGCCCAGTCGCCGACCAGGTTGGAGTTGGCCAGCAGCACCCGGGGGGCCCACTCGTGGGTGCGCAGGACCCCGACCGGTCGGCCGGACTGCACCAGCATCGTCTCGTCGTCGCGCAGGTCGGTGAGCGTGCGCACCAGCGCGTGGTACGACGGCCAGTCCCGCGCCGCCCGCCCGGTGCCGCCGTAGACGACCAGGTCGTCGGGGCGCTCGGCCACCTCCGGGTCGAGGTTGTTCATCAGCATCCGCAGGGCGGCCTCCTGCGGCCACCCCCGGGCGGTGAGCGCGGCCCCCCGGGCGGCGCGGACGGGCTGGGGCATCTCGTCTCTCCTCTCAGCCGAGGAACAACTGGCGGCGGGCGGCGGAGGACTCGAACGCCTCCAGCCGGCGCTGGGTCTCGGCGGGCGCGGCGTCGCAGATGGCCTGAAGGACCACCATCGCCAGGGTCATCGGTGCGGTGTGCAGGTCGAACACGAGGTCGGTGCCGACGGCGGCCGGGAGCACCACCTCGGCGTGCTCGGCCGCGGGGCTGACCGGCGAGTCGGTGATGGCCACCACCGTCAGCCCGGCGGCCCGCGCCTCGGCCAGCGCGTCGAGGGTCTCCCGGGGGTAGCGGGGCAGCACGAAGGCCAGCAGGGCGGTCGCGCCGGCCGCCGCGGCCTGCTCCAGGCGGTCGGCGAGCAGGCTGCCGCCGTCGTCGAGCACCCGCACGTCGGGGTGCACCTTCGCGGCGAAGAACGCGAAGTACGCCGCCAGCGGCGCGGCGGCCCGCAGCCCGAGCACCGGCAGGGGGCGGCTCGCGGCGAGCAGCTTGCCGACGGCGGCGATCCGGTCGGTGTCGGCCAGCTCGCCGGCCAGCCGCTCCAGGTTGGCCACCTCGGTGCCGACGGCGCGTTGCAGCTCGTTGCCGCCGCCGGAGGGCTCGCCGGCGCCGGCGGCGCCGGTCAGCTCCCGCAGCCGGCGGCGCAGCGCCGGGTAGCCGTCGTGGCCGAGCGCCACGGCGAACCGGGTCACCGACGGCTGGCTGACGCCGGCCAGCTCGGCCACCTCGGCCGCCGAGAGGTACGCCGCGGCGGCGGCGTGCTGCACCAGGCTGTGCGCGATGCGCCGCTGCGTCGGGGTGAGCCGGACGCCCTGGAAGAGGTCGAGCACCCGGTCGGCGGACGCCCCGACCGTGCCTCCTTCATTCATGTCCTGACCCTATGCATGAAAACTTTCAGGGGCAACCCCGCGACGGCCTCCCGCGTCGTGCCGCCTCGGTACTATCCGCACGGCGGGTGAACAGAGGAGTGGGGCATGCAGCCGGAAGGTCCGTACAGGTTCACCGAGGCGTCGGGCGTCTGCCAGGTCGGCAGCGCCTGGTGGGCGGTGGACAGTCAGGACCGGCTGCTGACCGTCGCCGTGCTGGAGGGCGCCGCCGCCGCCGACCAGCCCTGGCGGGAGGCGTTCACCAACGCGGCGGACACTCTCGCGCAGACCCCGGGCGGCCCCCGCTACGTCAACGCCGACTTCGCCGCCGCCCGCCCCTGGGTGGCCTATCCGGCCGAGGTGGAGAACGCCGCCGACAAGCTCTTCGGCCTGCTCGGCATGCCGCTGCGCTCGCCCCACCTGGAGCCCGTCGGCGACCTGGCCACCCGGGCGATGCCGGCGACCACCCCGGTCGCCCCGGCCACCCCGACCGCGGGCGTGCCCAGCTCGGCCGTGCCCGCCTCCGGCCAGCCCGCCTCGGGCGTCCCTGCCTCGGGTGTCCCGGCTTCCGGCGTCCCCGCCTCGGGCGTCCCCGCCTCGGGCGTCCCCGCCTCGGGCGTCCCCGCCTCGGGCGTCCCCGCCTCGGGCGTCCCCGCCTCGGGCGTCCCCGCCTCGGGCGTCCCCGCCTCGGGCGTCCCGATCTCGGGCCCGCCCGGCTCGGGGATCCCCAGCTCCGGGGTGCCCGTGTCCGGGGCGCCCAGCTCGGGGGCGCCGCCGGTCTGGGCGGCGCACGCCACCGGTTCGCCGGTCGTCGCGACCCCACCGGCGGACCCGCCGGCCGCCCACCCCGGGCCCGCCGACCCCGGGCCGCCGCACGACCCGTTCGCGTCGCCCGCCCGGCGCATCCAGCCGTCCCCGCCGCCCCGCCCGCGCACCGGGCTGCGGCTCGGCGTCGCGGCGCTGGCCCTGGCCGTGCTCGCCGCGGGCGGCGGGCTCGCCGTCTGGGCCGTCACCCGGAGCGCGGACGCGCCGCCGCCGGCCGGCCCCGCCGGGGCGTTCCCGACCGCCACCCCCGCCGCCGGCTTCCGCCCGTGGAGCCAGGCGGCCCCCTACAGCGCGCAGGAACGGGCGCTCGCCACCGCCGCGCCGGGGCTCGTCTTCGTCGAGGCCGTCTTCAACGGATACCTGCGCGACGGGCGGACCGGGGCGCTGCTCAACCCGACGCCCGTCACGTTCCAGCGGCGGTGCAGCGGCTTCGTGGTCGACCCCGCCGGGCACGTGCTCACCAACGGCCAGTGCGTCGCCCCCGACGAGCCGGTCGCCCGGGAGCGGGCCCTCTACACCCTCGGCCGCATCCTCGTCGCCGGGAAGAAGCTCACCCCGGGCGCGCTCGACGGCTGGGTCCGGTCGCGGACGGCCGGCACCCGGTTCACCGGCAAGGAGCCGGACCGCCCCCCGTCGAGCCAGGTCTTCGTGCAGCTCAACCAGGCCACCGGCGGGCTGACCGGCACCCCCGCGATCGCCGGCGAGGTGGTCCGCACCCGCGCCGCCGACGCCGGGGACCTCGCCCTGGTCAAGGTCGCCCGGCCCGACCTGCCCGGCGTCGAGCTGGGCGACGCCGCCGCGCTGACGCCGGGCGGCGTGGTGGTGGTCGCCGGCTACCACACCGTCGACGCCGACTTCCGCGACGCCACCTACACGCTGCGCTCGAAGACCGTGCAGGTCACCGCCACCGACACCGGCCAGGGCGCCGTGCCGCTGTTCCGGATCGGCGACGACATCGGCATCTACTCCCACGGCGGCGTCGCCCTCGACCCGGCCGGCCGGGTCGTCGGCGTGCTCACCAACGACCGGTCCGGGGCGGGCGGGGCCAACCGGGCCGTCGTGCCGGTCACCGCCGCCCGGGAGCTGCTCGCCGAGGCCGGGGTCGCGCCCACGCTCGGCGACGCCGACCGGCTCTACCGGCGCGGGCTCGACGCGTACTTCACCGGACGGGACGCCACGGCGGTGTCCCAACTGGACGCCGTCGCCCGGGGCGGCAACGGCAACGAGCTGGCCGAGGCGTACCGGCGGAGCGCGGCCGACCGGCAGCAGCTCACGGCGGCGGCACCGGAGCAGTCCAACCTGCCCACGGTGCTGTTCTCGGGGCTCGGCGGCGCCCTGCTCGCCGCGCTCGCGATCGGCGTGGTGCTGCTGGCGAGGCGCCGATCGCGCCGCTGATCCGCCGCCGCGCCGGGTGCGCTCCAGGCCCGCCGCGCCGCCGTGCCGGCCGCGCCCCGTGCCGTCGCGCCGGGGCGGTCAGCGGGTCGAGGCGTCCCGGCCCCACGCGCCGCGCGGGTGACGGCGGGCGCGCAGCGCGGCGGCGAGCGTGACGGCCACGTAGACCACCGCGGCCGGCGCGAGCCAGGGGCGGGGCAGCACCACGTCGCGCAGCCAGGACGACGGGACCGACGGCCGGATCCCGGCATGCGAGGCGCGCAGCATGGCGTTGCCGGCCCGCACCCGGGCCAGCGTGCGGACCAGGTCCCGCAGCGTCCGGGGGGTCTGCACGAGCGACGCCACCGACGACACCTCGCGCTTCTCGGCCGAGGCGAACCGGGAGTCCAGGAAGAGGTCGTCGGCGATCTCGGCCGGGAACCGGTCGAAGCGCTCCCGTCCCGCCGCCGACACGCCCAGCACGCCCCGGCCGAACAGTGCGTCCGCGAAGATCGGCAACCGGGTGTTGATCGCGTAGTAGGCGCGCACCAGCAGCGGCCGGCCGGTGGTGACCATCTCCCGGCGGGGCGTCACGGCCAGCGGCGGGTCCACCGGGGCGGTCAGCGCGGCGGCCATCGCCGGCAGCGCGCCGGGGCCGAGGACCACGTCGGCGTCCAGATAGAACCGGGGGAAGCCGCGCACCACCGCGTCCCCGGCGTTCAGCGCGTGCGCCTTGCCCGCCTCGGCCAGCTCCACCACGCGTACGCCGGGCCGCGCGGCGGCCACCCGCGCCGTGTCGTCGGTGCAGCCGTTGGCCACCACGACGACGTCCAGCTCGACGCCGGCGTCGGTGTCCGCGTCGGCGAGCAGCGCGTCCAGGCAGCCGCCGATGACGTTCGCCTCGTCGTGGGCGGCGATCACCACACCGATCGGGCCGGGGCGGGGTGGGGGGCTCGACACGGCTGACCAGCTTGCCGGACGGGACACCGCGCCGCAAGGCGGGGTCGCGCCGCCCGCGCGCCCCGCCGGGCGGCCGTGGGGTCAGCGGGCGGGGCCCCCGCGTTGGTATCGTCCTGGTGTTTTGCTCCTTACCGACGGTTGGACAAGGTGGACAGTCCCGCGCCGCTCACCGCCCCCGGCACCCGGCTCGGGGGCGGCGCTCCGGAGCGGCTCGACCGGGCCGCCGGCCACCTCGCCACCGCCGCGCTGGCGCTGATCGCGGTCAAGCCCCTGCTCGACATCGGCGAGCGGGACGCGGGCGGCGGCGTCGACCTGGGCGTCCTGCTCAGCGCCGTCGGGGCGGGCTGCATGCTGGCGGCCCTCACGGCGGCGGTCCTCGCGGCCCGCCGGCTGCCGCCGCGCCCCGTGCAGGCGATGCTGCTCGCCCTCGCCCTGCTGCTGGTCGTCTCCGGATTCAGCTACCTGGCGGCCGGGCCGCGCGCCGACCTGCTGGCCCTGTTCGACATCCGTCGCTACCCCATCTACGGCCCGCGGCTCGACCCCGCCACGGCGATCCCCGCCGAGGCGGTGCGCCTGCTGGTCAGCTTCGCCCCGGTGGCGCTGATCGGGATGGCGCTGATGCGCCCGGCCCGGTTCCCCGTCCGCCGCCTGGCCGTGGTGGCGGCCGTCGTGCTGGCCGGCGCGGTCGTCCACTGCGCGCTGGCCTGGCTCCAGGTCGCCGGCGTCGTGCCCTACTCGTTCTACTTCGAGCTGCCGGGCCAGAAGATCGGCCGGGCGTCGGGGGGCTACTACCACCCGATGTCGCTCGGGCGGCTGCTGATGTTCTCGGTCTTCCTCTGCTATGTGCTCGGCGACCGGCTGCGCCTGCTCGGCGACCGGCTGCGCCTGACCCCGCTGGGCCGGTACGCGCTGGTCGGCCTCTTCGTGGCCACCGGCGCGGTGTCGCTGCACCGGCTCACCATCGGCTGCCTGCTGGTGATCGTGGCCGCCTTCGAGGCGCGGCGGCTGGGGGCCCTGCGGGCCACGCTGCGCACCCGCGTCGGCCGGCGGCGGGTCGTGGCCGTGGCCGCCGGCCTGGTCGCGGCCGGCGGGGTCGCCGTCGCGCTCGCGGGCGACGCCGTCCGGGAGCGGGCCGGGGTGGCGCTGACGGAGGTCGGCTCGCTGGACGTGCGCTCCGACACGTTCATGCACGGCCGGGGTGCCATCTGGAACGACGTCGCCCGCGTCCTGCACCGGTCCACGCCGGACGTCTGGCTCTTCGGGTTCGGCTACGAGCCGTGGGACATGCACAACGACCTGCTGCGCGTCCTCGTCGTCTGGGGCGTCGTCGGCCTCGTCGCGGTCGTCGGGACCGTCGCCGGCCTCTACGTCGTCGTCCGGCGGCGGTGCGCCGATCCGGCGCAGCGCTGGGCGCTCGGCGTGCTCTACGCGGTCTTCGTGCTCTTCGGGCTCACGCAGAAGCCGATGGCGTACCCGTACTTCATGTGGCTGTTCCTCTTCGGGCAGCTGGTGATCCTGTCGCTGGGCGGCGCGATGGGCGCGTCGTCGGGCGACGACACGGTCACGGCCGATGTCGAACGGGGGGAGGAGGGGCGGCTCGATGAGGCATCCACTGCCGGCGTCCGTCCAGGGTGAGCGGGACGCGGACGGGGCACCGCACGCGGGCGACGACGCGGCCGTGGTGCCGACGTTCTCGGTCTGCATCGTGGTCCGCGACCGCGCCGAACTGCTGGTCGACGCCGTGCGCAGCGTGCTCGCCAACCATCACCGCGACTTCGAGCTGGTCGTCGTCGACGACGGCTCGGCCGTCCCGGTCACCCGGGTCCTGGCGGAGGCGGGCGTGTCCGCCGACCGGCGGGTCCGGGTGCTCAGCCTGCCGCCGAGCGGCATCGCCCGGGCCCGCAACGTCGCCCTGCGCGCCGCGACCGGCCGGTACATCACGGTGCTGGACTCCGACGACGAGCTCTCCGCCGACGCGCTGGGCCGGCTGCACGACCTGCTCACCGCCACCGGCGGCGGCTGGGTCTACGTCGACTACCACGAGGTGCGCGGCGACGCCTCCCGGCGCATCCGGCTGCCCGAATACACTTCGGCGCGCACCATGCTGCTGGGCGTGCTGACCCGCCCCCGGCTGCCGTTCAAGCACTCCGGCACCACCATCGACCGGCGGGTGCTGGAGCAGATCGGGGGGTACGACGAGAGCTTCCGCCTCTTCGAGGACGTGGAGCTGATGCTGCGGGCGCTGCGCGCCGGCGTGCACCCCCGGCACCTGCCCCACCCGGTGGTCCGGTTCCGCCGGCACGACGGCAACATCACCCGGGGCCGCCTCGGCGGGCTGGTCTTCTGGTTCCGGCTGATCGACATGTACCGCCCGTCGCGGGCACCCGGCGTGGCGCTGGGCATCAAGGCGCTGCGCACCCTCAGCGAGACGGGCAAGTGGCTTGTCAGCCTCGGCCGTTGACGCCGGGCGCGGCGGCGAACCGCGGCGCGGGCGGGAGCCGGACCCCGGCCCCGGGCCGTACCCGAAGCCCGGGCGCGGGCGGGCGGCCACCATGCTGGCCCAGGTCGGCCTGCTGGGGCTGAGCCAGGCCGGCGTCACCGTCGCCGCGTTCGGCAGCCAGGTGCTGCTCGCCCGCACGCTCACCCGGGAGGACTTCGGCTCGTTCACCGCCGTGCTGGCCGTGGTGTCGTTGACCGCTCCGGTGGCCGTCTTCGGCGTGTCCGAGCTGTGGTTGCAGGTGTTCGGGCAGGAGGGCGCGCGGGCGTACCGCTGGGTGGGGCCGTCGCTGCGGCTGGCCGGCGCGGCCTGCGCGGTGCTGCTGCTCGGCGTGCTGGCCTGGAGCGCCGCCGAGCTGCCCGACACCACGGCGGCGGGGGTGCGGGCCCTGCTCGCCACCGTCGTGGTGGCCCAGGCGGCGCTCGCCCTGGCCGGTTCGGTGCGGCAGCTGCGCGGCGACTACCGGGGGCTGTCCGCGCTCCAGCTGGCCCCCCACCTGGGCCGGGTGCTGGTCACCGGCGCGGTCTGGGCGGCCGGGCTGTCGGTCGTCGCCGCGGCGGCCGGGTACGCGGTCGTCGCCGTGGCGACGGTCGCCGCCTGCCTGCTGGCCTCCCGCGAGTTCCGGCGCGGCGCGATGCCGCTGGAGGGCCACCCGGCCCCCGCCGCCCGCGCCGCCCGCGCCACCGCCCCCGCCGCCCCCGCCGCCGCCCCCGCCGCCCGAGCCGCCGTCCCCGCCGTCCCCGCCGCCCCGGCGGACGTCGACACCGGCCCCCGGCCGCGCGAGCTGCTGGGGGCGGCCACCCCGTACGTGCTCGGCAACGTCTGCTACCTGCTCGGCATCCACTTCGGCACGGTGCTCGCCGCCGAGCTGCTCGGCGGGGCGGAGGCGGCCCTGCTCGCCGTGCCGATGGCCGTGCTCACCGCCGTCTACCTGGTGCCCCGGGTCGTCTACCAGCAGTACCTGCTGGGCAAGCTGCACCGCTGGGCCGGCTCGGACGCCGAGGCGGTGCTGCTGGCGTACCGCTGGGGCAGCGCCGGGATGGTCGCGCTCGGCGCGGTCGTCGCGGCGGCGGTGGCGCTCGGCGGCCTGGTGGCCCTGCCGCTGGTGTTCGGCCCGGCATACCGCGACGCCGCGCCGGTGCTGGCGGTGCTGGCGCTGGCGGTGCCGTTCCGGTTCGGCGGTGCCGCCGTGGCCGCGCTGCTGACCAGCGGCGGGCTGCTGCGCCGCAAGGTGGTGTACCAGGCCGTGGGCGCCGTGGTGCTGCTTGCGGCGCTGGCGGTGGCCGTCCCGGCGTGGGGCGTGCGCGGTGCCGCCGGGGCGACCGTGCTGGCGGAGGCGGTACTCTGCTGCCTGCTCTGGGTCGCCGCCCGGCGGGGCGTCGTGGGCGACGCCCCGCTGCCCACCTGGCGCGACCTGCGCAGGCGCCTGAGCAGGGAGGCTCCCCGTGCGTCCTGAACCGGCACCCACCCGTCCCGCGCCGGCCGCCGTGGCCCGCCGGCCCCTGGTCGTCGGCTACTACGGCATGGAGAACGTCGGCGACAACGCGTTCTGTGTCGTCATGGACTGGGCGACGCGGGTCTACTGGGGAGCCGAGGAGCCCGTCTTCGCCGCACCACCCATGGTGGACCTGCCGCCGGAGCGCACCGGCATGGACCCGCGCTGGTACCGCTCGCGCGGCACCGCCGACCGGGCCGGCTGGGTGCTCAACAAGGCCGCCCTGCTGCGCCGCTCCACCATGCTGGTCTTCGGCGGCGGCTCGGTGTTCCGCGAGATGGGGCCGCTGAGCGAGAAGAAGGTCTTCTCGCTGTTCTCCGGGGTGTCCGGGCACCCGATGGCCGCCGTCGGGGTCTCCGTCGGCCCGTTCGTCTCCGCCGCCTCCGAGCGCCGGTTGCTGCGCGTCCTGCGCCGGGTCGCCTTCATCGGCGTACGCGACATCGCCTCCGCCGAGGTCCTCGAACGGGCCGGCTACCCGGGCGTGCTGGTGCCCGCCGGTGACCTCGCCGGCCTGCTGCCCGAGGCGCTCGGCGAGCCGGTCCCGCCGCGCCGGCCGCGCCCCACCGGCCGGGCCCGCCTCGGCGTGACCCTGCTCGGCGTCGACCACGAGGCCGCCGACGCCGACGTGCGTCGCCGCGAGGACGCCCTGGTCGAGGGGGTACGCGCGCTGGTGCGCGCCGAGCCCGTCGACGTCACCGTGTTCGTGTTCAACACCCACCCGCTGCACGGCGACGAGCGGGTCAGCGAGCGGCTGCGGGCCGCCGTCGCGGGGCGCTGCGACGTGCGGGTCGTCACCGCCCGCGACGGCGTGCGGGCCTGCTGGGACGAGATGAAACGCTGCGACCTCGGGCTGCACATGCGGCTGCACGGGGCCGTCTTCGCCTACCTGGCGGGGGTACCGTTCACCCTCGTGCCGTACCAGCAGAAGTGCGACGACTTCCTCGACGAGATCGGGCAGCCGGCGGCGCTGCGCACGCCCCGGGTGCCCGGCGACGCGGCGGCGGTGGCCCGCACGCTGACCGGCCTGCTCACCACCGAGGAGGTGCCGGAGCTGCCCCGCGCGATCTACGCCGAGCGCGCCCGGCGCAACTTCACAGCCGCCCCATGGGCCCGTGGGTGACGGCGGCCGGATCCTCGATCGGGCGTCGCTGCCCCACCCTGACGACGCCGCCGCCGGGGCCGTGGCCGGCGCGCCCACCCGACCCCGGCCGGTTCCGGCGGTGACCCGGCCGCGCCCGCTCACCGCCGCCGGCCTGCTGGTGGCGGCGGCGCTGGTCGTCGCCACCGTGCTGCTCGCCGGCATGGCCGCCGTCGGCACCGGCCGCGCCGGGGACCCGGGCGGGGCCGGGGCCGCCCGGTCCGCCCCGGCCTACACCCCGTCGGCGGCCGGCACGCTGCGCGGCCTCGCCCCGGCCGGGACGCTGATCGGCACGGCCGTCGACCCGAGGGGCCTCAACCTCGACCCCGCCTACCCGGGGGTCCTCGCCGCCGAGTTCAACGCGGTCACCGCCGAGAACGCGATGAAGTGGCGCAACCTGGAGCCCTCGCCCGGCGTGTACGCGTGGGCCGGCGGCGACCAGATCGTCGACCTGGCCCACCGCAACGGCCAGGCCGTCTACGGCCACACCCTGGTCTGGCACAACGACGTGCCGGACTGGGTGTCCCCGGACTGGCCGGCGCAGCGGCTGCGGGAGGTGCTGCGCCGGCACGTGACCGCCGTCGTCGCGCACTACCGGGGCCGGGTGTGGGCCTGGGACGTGGTCAACGAGGTGCTCGCCGAGGACGGCTCCCTGCGCGACACCCTCTGGCTGCGCAAGCTCGGCCCCGGCTACGTCGCCGACGCGTTCCGCTGGGCCCGGCAGGCCGACCCCGACGCCAGGCTGTTCGTCAACGAGTACGGCACCGAGGGGCGGACCGCGAAGGCCGACGCGCTGCTGGACCTGGTGCGGCGGCTGCGCGCCGACGGCGTACCGGTCGACGGGGTGGGCTTCCAGGGGCACCTGGACGCCGAGCGTCCGCCCGAGGACGTCCGGGGCAACCTGCGCCGCTTCGCCGCGCTGGGCGTGCGCGTCGCCGTCACCGAGCTGGACGTGCGGGTGCGGCTCCCCGCGACGGCGGAGGGGCTGCGCCGCCAGGCCGCCGTGTACCGGGAGGTGCTGCGCGCCTGCCTGGACGTGGCCGCCTGCGCGTCGGTCACCGTGTGGGGCTTCACCGACGCCCGCAGCTGGATCCCCGGCTATCACCGCGGCTTCGGCGCGGCCTGCCTCTTCGACGCCGACTTCCGGCCGAAGCCGGCCCACGCGGCGCTGCTCGACGAGCTGGTGGCCCGGCGGCGCACCGGCGGCTGACGCCGCGCGGAACGTGGGCCGCCGACGGTCAGTCCCACCAGAACGACCAGCTCTGCATGCCCCGGATCTCCTGCGCGTACGCCGCCAGCGAGCCGCTGCCCTGCCGGACGTTGTCGGGGCAGAAGGCGAGGTGCTCGGCGGCGACGCGCAGGGCGTGCTCGGGCGTGGTGGGCGGGGCGGCCACGCTGAGGTGGAGGGTGTCGAAGCCGACCCCGATCACCAGCGCGCCGAAGCGCTCCGCCCAGCTGCGCAGCACCGCCGTGAGCTGGCCACCGGAGTCGAGGTGGTGCACCGGCCCCGTCCAGCCGGTGGCGGCCGGCGCGTCCGCGCCGCCGGCGGCCGGCACCAGCCCCAGCCGGGTCTCCCCGAGGTATTCGGTGTCGCTGAGCAGGAAGTCCACCAGGTCGTCGGCGACGTCGCCGACCGGTTCCTTCGACTCGCCGGGCGCGGCCAGGCCGGGCCAGCGCCGGCCGAACGGGGCGGTGGCCTCGGCCAGCTCGGGGTCGTCGTCCTCGGACACGCAGCCGTCCCACCAGTGCGCCAGCAGCTCCGCCGGGTCGTGCCCGCCCCGTGGCGGCCGGCGGGCCGGGGCCACCTCCCCGTCGACCCAGGGGCGGTGCGGCTGGCCGCCCAGGCCGCTCAGCAGCAGCGGCCACAGCCCCGTGCCGGGGTGGTTGCGCCGGAACTGCGCCCACAGCGCGGGCTCGGCCGGTGCGTCGCTCAGCCAGTAGCGCGGCGGCCCGCCCGCCTGCGGCGTGATCAGGCGGCCGGGGGGCAGCTTTCCGGCGGGCAGCGCGGCCAGCAGCCGGGGCAGGTCGTCGGGCATGGGCGGCAGCCTACGGACCGGGTCCGACGTTCCCCGACCGCCCAGCCCGGGCTCTTGGCGGCGTCACGAGCCGGCGGCGACGATCTCCTTGACGGCGTCGCGGCGGACGGCGTCGTAGAGGGTGCGCGCCCGGCGGTCGTCGGCGAAGACGACGCTCTCGCTGCCGACGGTGCCCGTGCCCCGGCTGGGCGAGGTGAAGAAGAACAGGTTGCCGCCGCGCAACCCGCGCAGCTGGGTCGCCATGTCCAGCAGCGACATGCCCCGGTCGACGGAGACCGAATCCGACGTGGCCCGCACGAACGCGTTGAGCCGGCTGGGGTTGGCGAGGATGCCGCCGGACGCGGCCCGGTCGAGGATCGCCTTGATGACCTGCTGCTGGTGCCGGATCCGGGCGAAGTCGCCGTCGGCGAACTGCTTGCGCTGCCGGGCGTAGTCCAGCGCCGTCTCGCCGTCCATGAGCTGCGGCCCCTGCCGGAAGGTGCGGAACGGCGGGTGGATGGAGGTGAACGTCTTCTCCGAGGTGATCTCGACCCCGCCGAGGGCGTCGATGATCTCCCGGAACCCCGCGAAGTCGACAAGCACCACGTGGTCGATGCGGACGCCGGTGAACTGCTCCACCGTCCGCACCATCAGCGGCACCCCGCCCCAGGCGTACGCGGCGTTGATCTTCGCCTCCCGGCCGCCGTGCCGCCCGTCGGCCGAGCGGGGGACCGGGACCCAGGTGTCCCGGGGGATCGAGATCAGCTCCGCGCTCGACCGGTCCTTCGGCAGGTGCGCCACGATGATCGTGTCGGTGCGCGACCCCTGGGTGCCGTCCGGGTCCCGCGAGTCGCTGCCCAGGACCATGATGTTCAGCGCGCCCCGGGCCACCGCCGCCGGCCGCTCCTGCTCCGGCACCTCGGCGAACGCGTCGACCCGGTCGACGCCCCGCTCCACCGACCGCAGCCACAGCGCCCCGGCGACCGTGCCACCCGCGCCCAGCAGCACCACGGCGAGCAGCGCGACCAGCGCGATCCGCCCCCACCGGCGGCGCTTCGGGCGCGCCCCGGCACCCTCCGGCGTGGACGCTGCGGCGGGCGGGTCGGGCGGGCCGCCCGGGGTCGGTGCGGCCACCTGCTCGGGACGGGACATGGCGGCGATGCTATCGACGCGCCGCGCCCCGCACGTGCCCGTACCGGCCGGTCCGGGGCCGGGCGAGGGTGAAGTTCGCCACCCGTTGTTTCCCCGGACCTGGTACAACCCTCCCGTGGACGCAACGAAGCTCCGGCGGGCCGTCGCCCGCACCCGGCTCGCCCCGGTCGCCGCCTTCCCCAGGCGGCTCGCCCGGGTGGCCCGGTACGACGCCAAGGTGCTGCGCGCCTCCGCCCGCTGGCTGGTCACCTCCCGGGAGCACCACAACTACACGTACGAGCTGACCACGTTGAGCCGGCACCACCTGTCCTGGTTCGTCAGCGTCGTCTGCGACGTGCCGGTGGGCCGGGTGCGCGGCTGGTTCGCCGAGATCGAGGGCGACGACGAGCTGCGCCGGCACATCGAGCGGGCCACTGCGGAGGCGTCCCGCCGGGGCCTGGCCGACCGCCAGGTCCGCTACGCCCGCCGGATCGGCTGGTACGCGATGGTCCGCGCCGCCCGCCCCACCCACGTCGTGGAGACCGGCGTCGACAAGGGGCTGGGCAGCTGCGTGCTGGCGGCGGCCCTGCTGCGCAACGCCGCCGAGGGCCACCCCGGCCGGGTCACCTCGCTGGACATCAACCCCGAGGCCGGCTACCTGGCCCGCACCGCACCCTGGTCCGAGGTCGTCGACCTGGTGGTCGGGGACTCCGTCGCCTCGATCGGCGCGCTCGACCGGCCCGTCGACCTCTTCCTGCACGACAGCGACCACAGCCGCGCCCACGAGAAGCGCGAGTTCGACGCCGTCGAGCCGAAGCTGGCCCCCGGCGCGCTGCTGCTCACCGACAACGTCACCGCCACCAACGTCCTCGCCGAGCACGCCGAACGCACCGGCCGGCGGTTCCTCGCGTACCGGGAGACCCCGGCCCGGCACTGGTATCCGGGCGACGGCATCGGGGCCGCCTGGTGACGCCCGGCGTCTTAGCTTTGGCTTAGCCGGCTTGTCCCCGACGCCGGGGGTCCGGCAGCATCGACCGGCGTGACCGACGGAAGCGCGCCCACGGACGCCCCCCAGCCCGCCGGCGGACCCGGCCGCCGCCGCGCCCCGCGTCCCGGCCGGTCCCGCTGGCTCGCCGCCGGTGGGGTGGCCGTCCTCGCCGGCGTCCTCGGCCTGACCCTCGCCCTGCGCGCCGGCGCCACCCCGGCCTGCGCCGCCCCGCCCGCCGCCGTCCCGCTCGGTGTCGCCGCCCCGCCCGCCGCCGTCCCGCTCGGTGTCGCCGCGCCGGTCGCCGCCGCGCCGCCGGTCGGTGGGACCGTCCACAAGGGCAAGGCCACCTTCTACGACTCCAAGGGCGCCGGCGGCAACTGCTCCTACCCGAGCGCCCCGGCGAACCGGCTCTACGTGGCGCTCGGCCCGTCGGAGTACGCCGCCGGCGCGGCCTGCGGGGGCCACCTCGACGTGACGGGCCCGAAGGGCACGGTCCGCGTCCTCGTCATGGACCAGTGCCCCGAGTGCGCACCCGGTCACCTGGACCTCTCGCGCGAGGCGTTCGCGCGGATCGCCGACCCGGTGCAGGGCATCGTCTCCGTCAGCTACCGCGCGGTGGTCGACCCGCCGCTGCCCGGCCCGCTCACGTTCCGGATCAAGGAGGGCGCCTCGCGGTACTGGTTCGCCGTGCTGGTCGCCGACCACGGCAACCCGCTGCGCGCCGTGGAGGTGCGCCAGGGCGAATCGGGCGGGTGGCGGGCCGCCGCCCGGCAGGACTACAACTACTGGCTGGTCGAGTCCGGCGTCGGCCCCGGCCCGTACTCGATCCGGGTCACCGACGTCTACGGCCACCGCGTCACGGCAGGTGGCGTCCGGCTGACGCCCGGGCAGGTCCAGCGCGGCACGGTCAGGATGTACGGCGGCGGCGCGTCGGCCGGCGGCGGTCGACCGGCTGCCCGCTCGGCGTCGCCCCGGCCCAGCGCCTCGCCGACGCCCCGCGCGACGTCCCCGCGCCCGTCGCCGTCGGCCGCCCCGGCCTCATCCAGCCCGTCGGCCCCGGACGCGCCCGTCGTGCCGCTCGCCGCCGAAGCGCCCGCCACCGGCTGCCGCAACTGACCCGGAGTCTCGTCGGCGTCCCCACCTGGCCGGGCGGGGATGTTGGCTGGCTCCGCTCCCCGACACGCCGACGCGATTGCACCGCAACCGGCCATTGATCGGACTACCGCGACGCCTTCCCAGGATCGGGGCTGCCGGCGGTGAGGTCGAGCCACATCAGGATCTCGTCGCGGTCGTCGCCCGGGGCGACCCGCAGCGCGCCCGGCAGCCGGCCCACCTCCCGGTACCCGAGCCGCGTGTAGAACCGCTCCAGCCCCAGCCCGCCCCGCACGGTCACGTGCAGCGCCTCCCGGCCCAGCTTCCGGCCGAGCCGTTCCGCCTCCCGCATCAGCGCCGACCCGTACCCCCGGCCCTGCGTGCCCGGGTGCACCATCACCCGCTTCAGCACGCACCAGTGGGCCTTGAGGTCGAACCGGTTGTCGGCGAAGACCAGCACGGCCTGCGGCCGGTCGCCGTCGAAGCCGACGAGCAGCCGGTCCGAGCCGTCGACGATGCCGGCGAACGCCGCCTCGGCGACGGGCCGGACGTCGGCCGCGGTGACCGGCGGCACGAAGCCGACCGCGCCGCCGGCGTTGGTGACGTCCACCCACAGGGCGACGATCTGTGCGCGCAGCTCGGCGGTGAGGTCGGGGTCGAGGACGAAACGCAGGCTCACGTCGCCATCCTGGCCCCGCCGCCACCCGCCGGCCGCACGATCGTGACACGCACAACAGCCGCACCAGGTGCCGGACGGGTTGCTGGGGTCGGCGGGTCGCGACGGAGCCGGCCGGAGCATCGACCGACCCGTCGACCGCGATGACGCGCGTGATGGAACCCGTGGTGCGGGAGAGGGGACTCGAACCCCCACGTCCTCACGGACACAGGAACCTAAATCCTGCGTGTCTACCCAATTCCACCACTCCCGCCTGCCCGAGGAGTCTAGAGGGTTCGGCGTCCCTCGTGTTAGCACCGTCCGGCAGGCGGACCGCCCGGATCCCGGCCGGACTCAGGTGACCGGGACCGGCGCGCCGCCGCTGCCGCCGTGCGCCGGGTCGTGGGCGGGCGCGTTGATCTCGACCGGCGGCGGGAACCGGGTCACGAAGTCGCACAGCGTGACGTGGGTCGGCTTGATGGTGATCACCGCCATGTCGGTCGTGTGCGCGCGTTTCTGCTGCTCCCAGCCCGGGGCCAGGCTCTTGTCCGCGAACATCCGCCAGGACGCCTTGACGTGCACGTCCGGGACCCCGGGGTGGACCTCGATGGACGCCGTGCCGCGCACCAGCATGACGACGGGCGTGTAGTCGGAGACGGTCGGGCCGAGCTGCGCCGCGACCTTCCGCCGCACCTCCGCCGAGTACGTGTCGACGCTGAAGGAGACCTGCGGATGCGCCGCGATCGCCCGCACCTTGTACGCGGTCGTCGGGCTGGCGAACTGGAACGCCTCGCCGTTCCACAGGTACGCGACCGGCACCGTGCGCGGGTGACCGTCCAGGCCCACGTAGCCGAGCCGCATCGCGACCGGCGACTCCAGCAAGATCTGGGCCACCGGATCGGTGTTCACCAGGTGCACGATTTCGGCGTAGTCCACAGCTGCCCCTTCCCCGCGCGGATGCCGGCAGCCGTCTTCGTCCCGGTGCCCGTGTGCGGCGGGCCCGCGATCCCCGGCGTGACCGGCCGTAGTCTGATCGCTACCAGGAAAGTATCGACGGCGGGTGGTGCCCCGGCCATCTCGCTGCTTGCCGTTGTGACCCGGCGTGCGGCGCGGGGTGTGGGGGTGTCGGGCCTCCGGCGCGGGCGTCGCCCGGTCGCCCGGCCGCTCAGTCGCTCAGTCGAGGCCGAGGTCGCGGCGCAGCTTGGCGACGTGGCCGGTGGCCTTGACGTTGTAGAGCGCCCGCTCGATCTTGCCGTCGGGGTCGATGACGAAGGTGGACCGGATCACCCCGGTCACCGTGCGCCCGTAGGACTGCTTCTCGCCGTACGCGCCGTAGGCGGTGAGCACCGCCCGGTCGGTGTCGGCGACCAGCGGGAAGGTGATGGCGTCCCGCTCGCGGAACTTCGCCAGCTTCTCCGGCTTGTCCGGCGAGATGCCGACCACCTCGTAGCCAGCGGACCGGAGCGAGGCGAGCGAGTCGCGGAAGTCGCACGCCTGCTTGGTGCAGCCGGGAGTCATCGCGGCGGGGTAGGCGTACAGGATCACCGTCCGGCCGCGCAGGTCGGCCAGGGAGAGGGTCTCGCCGGTGTCGGTCGGCAGGCTGAACTCGGGCGCGGGGTCACCGGGGCTGAGGCGGGCTGGCGCGGTCATGGCCGAACCCTACCGCCGCCCCGGGCTGCCGGTCCGACGCCGCCCCGGGCTGCCGGTCCGACGCCGCCCGCCATGTCGCCGACATCGCGGGATCCCGGGGGCGGTGATGGCCCCATGTCGCCGACATGGCGGGCGGGGCACGCGCGGCGGTCCGGGCGGGGCGCGCGCGGCGGTCCGGGCGGCCCCGCGCGGCGGTCCCGGCCCCGCGCGGCGGTCCCCGGCTCGGCGGTGATCAGCGCCTCGACGCTGTTGCCAGGGATTGGCAACAGCTCATCCGTGGAAATAGGCTGGGCCGAGCCGGCGTGGACGCTCCCGCCGGGCCTCCGGGAGGTCGAGTGGAAACCCTGGCGATGCACATCTCCAACGGCATCGTGAACGGCCCGGTCGCCGCCGTCTTCGCCGCGTTCGCCCTGGCCGTGCTGACCCTCTGCGTGCTGCGCGGCCGGCGCGACCTCGACGACCGGCTCGCCCCGATGGCCGGGCTCGTCGCCGCGTTCATCTTCGCCGTCCAGATGCTCAACTTCCCGATCTTCACCGCCGGGGTGAGCGGCCACCTGCTCGGCGGCGCGCTCGCCGCGCTGCTGGTCGGCCCGTGGGTCGGCGCGCTCTGCGTGGCGGTCGTGCTGGTCGTGCAGGCGCTGGTCTTCGGCGACGGCGGGGTGGCGATGCTCGGCCTGAACGTCACCAACATGGCGGTCCTCGGCACCGCGGCGGCGTACCTGCTGATCGCCCTGCTGCTGCGGGTGCTGCCGCGCACCCCGACCGGCCTCGCCGTGACGGCCTTCGTCTCGGCGCTGGTCAGCGTCGTGGTCGCGTCCCAGGGCTTCGTGCTCCAGTACTGGCTGGGCGGCACCACCGACCTGGGCGGCAACCTCGCCGGCCTGGCCGGCACGATGGCCGGCGTCCACCTGCTGATCGGCATCGGCGAGGGCCTGATCACCGCGACCACGGTGGTCACCGTCGCCAAGGTCCGCCCCGATCTGGTGTACGCGCTGCGCGCCCTCAGGCCGGCCGCGCCGGCTCCCGTCGTCCCGGTCGCCGGAGGTGCCCGATGAGCAAGCGTCCCTGGGGTTTCGTCGTCGGCGGGCTGCTGGTCGCCCTGCTGCTGGCGGGCGTGGTGAGCAACTACGCCTCCTCGCACCCCGACGGGCTGGACTCGTCGCTGCTCAAGGGCTGCACGGTCGACGCCGAGGGGGAGATCACGGGCGGCAGCTGCCCCGCCCAGCAGGAACGCGACCACGAGCTGGCCGACAGCCCGCTGGCCGACTACGGCGTCCGCGGCCTCGACAACGACTTCCTCTCCACCGGCCTGTCCGGGGTGCTCGGCGTGCTGCTCACCTTCGCCGTGGGCGGCGGCGTCTTCTGGCTGCTGCGCCGCCGCGGCCCGCAGCCACCGACGGCCGACGCGCAGTCGACGACCGCCGGCCCGCAGTCGCCGACGGCCGACGTGCAGTCGACGACCGCCGACCCGCAGCCGCCGGCCGGCGACGCGTCGCGCGTCGCGCGGTCCCGGTAGGCGGCCCGTCGATGGGGGCCGGTCACGCGCACGTGCTCTACCGGGAGGCGACCTCCCCGGTGCACCGCCTGCCGCCGGAGGTGAAGATCGCCGCGATGGTGCTGTTCACCCTCGCCGTGGTGGCCACCCCGCGCACGGCGTTCTGGGCGTTCGGCGGGTACGCCCTGCTGGTCGCCGCCGTGGCCGCGCTGGCCCGGGTCGGGCCGGGCTGGCTGCTCAGCCGCGCGGCGATCGAGCTGCCGTTCGTGCTCTTCGCGGTCGCGCTGCCGTTCCTCGGTGCGGGCGAGCGGGTCGAGGTGGCCGGGCTGGCCCTGTCCGTCGACGGGCTGCTCGGCGGCTGGAACATCGTCGCGAAGGGCACGCTGGGGGTGCTCGCGTCGCTCCTGCTGGCCGCGACCACGACGACGCGGGACCTGATCGTCGGCCTGGACCGGCTGCGCTGCCCGCAGATCGTCACCCAGATCGCCACGTTCATGCTCCGCTACCTGGACGTGCTGGTCGGCGAGGCCCGCCGGATGCGGGTGGCCCGGGTCTCCCGGGGCGACGACCCGCGCTTCCTGTGGCAGTTGCGCGGCTTCGCCGCCGGGGTCGGCGCGCTGTTCCTGCGCGCGTTCGAGCGTGGCGAGCGGGTCTACCTGGCGATGCTGTCGCGCGGCTACTCCGGCCGGATGCCGGCGGTGTGGCAGGGCGCGGGCGCGGCGAGCGCGGGGCAGTGGCTGGTCGGGGCGACGGTGCCGCTGGTCGCGGCCGGGATCGCCGCGACCGCCGTCGCCCTGACATGATCGGTGGCGTGCAGAACCCGGCTCCCCCCTCCCTGGACGTGCGCGGCGTCCGGTACGCGTACCCGGACGGGCACGTCGCCCTGCACGGGGTCGACCTGACCGTGGCGCGCGGCGGACGGGTGGCGCTGCTCGGGCCCAACGGCGCGGGCAAGACGACGCTGGTGCTGCACCTCAACGGCATCCTCACCGCCGCCGAGGGCTCGGTGAGCGTCGGCGGGCTGACGGTGAGCCGCGACCGGGACACCCTCGCGGAGATCCGCCGCCGGGTCGGGATCGTCTTCCAGGACCCGGACGACCAGCTCTTCCTGCCCACGGTCGCCGAGGACGTGGCGTTCGGCCCGGCCAACCTGGGCCTGCGCGGGGCCGAGCTGGCCGCCCGGGTCGACGAGGCCCTCGCGGCGGTGGGGATGGGCGAGCACCGGGACCGGGCCCCGCACCACCTGTCGTTCGGGCAGCGCCGCCGGGTGGCGGTGGCCACCGTGCTGGCCATGCACCCGGAGATCCTGGTGCTGGACGAGCCGTCGTCCAACCTCGACCCGGCGGCCCGCCGGGAGCTGGCCGAGATCCTGCGCGGCCTGCCGGTGACCCTGCTGATGGTCACGCACGACCTGCCGTACGCGCTGGAGCTGTGCGACCGGTCGGTGATCCTCGACGGCGGGCGCATCGTCGCCGACGCCGACACCCGGGAGCTGCTGGCCGACCGGGAGCTGCTGGCGGCGCACCGCCTGGAGCTGCCCTACGGCTTCACCCCCTGACCGGCTCCGTCACGCCGGGGGCGGGGCGGGGGCTCCCCGGGTGGGCGGCGGCGCGGAGGCGGAGCAGGCCGGCCGCCGTGGCGCCGGCCCCCGTGGCCAGGATCACCACGAGCAGGGTGCGGGCCAGCCCGCCGGGCCAGGGGAGCGGGGGGACCGAGCGGGCGAGGACGGCGACGTTGGTGACCCCGGCGAACAGGGCGAGGCACCCCCCGGCCAGCGCGAGGGCGAAGTCGGCGGCGGGGCGGCGGGCCAGCGCGTACCCGCCCGCCGCGAGCGCGCCGAGGCCGGTGAGCAGCGCCCAGATCTGCCCGCCGAGCAGGCCCAGCAGCACGCCGCCGACGCCCGTGGCGCCCGCGTCCAGCTCCCGGCCCACGGTGAACACGATCGCGGCGACCCCGCCCGCGGCCAGCGCCGCGCCGGCGCCGGCGAGCGCCCGCGCCCCGAGCGGGGTGCCGGCCGCCAGCAGCCCGGCGGAGCCGACCAGCAGGAAGCCGAGCGTGGCCGCCACCCACCAGGGGTACGCGTCGGGCGGCGGCACCCAGTCGAGGGTGCCCCGGATCTCCACCGGCTCGGCGCCGTCGCGCAGCGGCACCACCCAGTCCCGCACCCGCTGCTCACGGGTCGGGTCGGCGCGCACCACCGCCGGCGGGGCCGGTTCCTGCCAGCGGGCCCGCCGGTCGTGCCAACGGGCCGTCGGCCCGTCGCCGACGCGCCGCCAGTCCGGGGCGGCGGCCGGGTCCGCCTGGGCGGGCAGGGCCGTGTCCCCGGCGAGGGTCCGGTTGAGGTACGTCGCCGGGGAGCGGCTGTTCTCGTACACCCCGTCCGGCCCGACGCGCAGGTACGGCTCGCCGGTGTAGCCGATCACCTCGATCGGCCGCCCGGTGCGGTTGACCAGCTCCAGCCGTGCCCCGCCCTCCACGACGCGGGCGGTCAGCCCGGGCCGGTCCGGCGCGACGCCGGTCACCTCGGCCCGGTAGTCCGTGCCGTCGGGCGACTCCCCGCCGTGCGCGGCGGCCGGCGTCGCCGTGGCGAGGACGGCGGCCAGCCCGGCGAGCACGCCGGCCAGCCGGGCGACGACGGCCGGCCCGGCCACGCCGGCGCGGCGGCCCAGCCCGGCGCGGCGGGGCGGGGCGGGGGTCACTTGCTGGCCGCCGCCACCGCCGCCGTGAGGCCCGCGGGCGACCGGTCGGCGACCTCCGCGCCGTTGACCTTGACGGTGGGCGTGCCGGTGACGCCGGCCCGGCTCGCGTCGTCGGTGACGTGCTCGGTCCACGCCTTGTACGTCCCGTCGGAGACGCAGGAGGCGAAGTCGTCCCGGTTCAGCCCGACGCCCGCGCCGATGTCGACCAGCTCGTCGTCGCTCAGCCCCGCGCCGCCCTCGGGCGGCTGCTTGGCGAACAGCGCTTTCGCGTACTCCTGGAACTTGCCGCCCTTCGCGGCGCAGCCGGAGGCGGCGGAGGACCGGGTGGAGTATTCGGTGGTGGAGAACCGGTTGAGGTAGGCCACGGGGTGGAACACCACCCGCGCCTTGCCCTCGCTGACGAGCTGGTCGATCGTCGCGCCGCTGGTCTGCTGGAACTGGTTGCAGGCGGGGCAGAGGAAGTCCTCGTACAGGTCGATGGTGACCGGGCCCGTCCCGTACGCGATGCCGGTGCCGGCCTCGGTCGCGCCCGGCGGGGCGGTGAAGGTGTCGGAGCGCTGGCTGGACCAGACGGCCCAGCCGATCCCGCCGGCGATGACCAGCACGGCGACCGCCACCAGCGACGTCCAGAGGGTGCGCTTGCGCCGGCGCTCCCGGGCGAGCTGCTCGCGGACCACCCGGGCGGCGTCCTTCTGCCCCTTGCGACTACTCATCATCGTCCTCCACCGGTGGGCCCGCGAGCCAGCCGTCGACGGAGACGGGGGTGCGGGGCCAGATCAGCAGGAACCCGGCCAGGGCCAGGAATCCCAGGTCCCGGAGGATCTCCGGGAGGTAGCTCGGTGCCTGCCCGGCGGCGAGCTGCCCGCCGCTGCCGAAGCAGCCGCAGTCGATGGCCAGGCCGCGCGACCAGGCCGAGGCGATGCCGGCGACGAAGACGACCAGCAGGGCCGCCGAGATCCCGGCGGCCAGGCGGGTGGCCAGGCCGAACAGCAGCAGCGCCCCGAGGGCCAGCTCGACGAAGGGCAGCGCCGCGCCGATCACGGTCGCGACGTCGTACGGCATGACCTGGTACGCGTTGACGGCACGCCCGGAGGCGGCCAGGTCGCCGACCTTGGCCCCGCCGGCGATCAGCCAGACGGCGGCCAGGCCGAGCCGGGCGGCGACGCCGAGCCAGGGCCGGACGGCGGCCCAACGGGCGGCCCCGGTGTGCGATGTGGTCACGGTCATTGGTCGTCCCGGGCCCGGCGGAGGTTCCCCGTCGCGCAGGAGTTCCCGGTCACGGCCGGCGTTTCCGGTCATCCGGCCAGGGCGTCGCCGGCCGCCTCGACCAGGTCGTGGCGGGCCCGGGCCACGCGGGAGCGGATGGTGCCGACCGGCACCCCCTCCACGGCGGCGGCCTCGGCGTACGACAGGCCGAGCAGTTGGGTGAGCACGAACGCCCCCCGCCGCTCGGCGGGCAGCCGGCGCACCAGGTCGGCCGCGCCGAGCTGCCCGGCGGGGTCCGGGTGCGGCAGGTCGGTGTGGGCGTGGCTGGCCAGCCGTTCGGCGAGCCGGCGGCGGCGGACCACGACGCGCAGGTGGTCGGCGCAGGCGCGGCGGGCGATGCCGAGCAGCCAGGTGCGGGCGCTGGACCGCCCCGCGAAGGCGGGCAGCGCCCGGAACGCCCGCAGGTAGGTCTCCTGGGTGAGATCGTCGGCGGTGTCGGGGTCGACCAGCGCGGCGGCGAACCGCCACACCTCGGCCTGGGTGGCCCGGACGAACGCCGCCTGGGCGGCCGGGTCGCCGTCGCGGGCGGCCAACGCCCAGCCGGTCGCCGGGTCGGGCTCGCGTGCGGTCGCCGGGTCGGGGGCACGACTGCGGGCCGGGTCGGTGGGACCGTCGGCGGCGGGCTCGCGCGGCGCGGGGATCACGTCAGACCACGGTACGCGGCGTGCCGGCGGTGGGCAGGGTCCTTCGACCCTTCCGATGACGTGGCACACTCCGGGAACTTTTCCGGTGCGCCGCCCGACCACCCTCCTATGACTTGCGACGACGTCCGCGTGGCACTGTCGGCGCGGCTCGACGGCGAGGACCCACAGGCGTCGCCGGCGGCGCTGGACGCACACACCGGCTCCTGCCCCGACTGCCGGTCCTGGCTGGCCAGCGCCGAGCAGGTGACCCGGCTCACCCGGCTGCGCCCGGTGCGGGTGCCCGACCTCACCGCGTCCGTGCTGGCGGCGGTCGCCGCCGAGCGGGCCACGGCACGGGCTGCCGCCGCCGCGACCGTGCGCGCCCGACGCCAGCTCCTGCGGGTGGCCGTGGCGGTGGCCGCGGTCGCCCAGCTCGCCGTGGCGCTGCCCGTCCTGGTCGGCGGCTTCGGGGTGGGCGCGGACGCGCACACCGGCCGCGAGATGGCCTCGTTCGACGTGGCGCTCGCGGTGGGCTTCGCCCTCGCGGCGTGGCGGCCGGAGCGGGCCCGGGCCTTCCTGCCGGTGGCCCTGGTGCTGGCGCTCTGCCTGGCGGCCACCAGCGCGCTGGACATCGCCAACTCGACCACCGCCCTGGTGCACGAGGCCGGACACCTGGCGGCCGTCGTGCAGGCGGGCCTGCTGTGGGCCCTGGGGCGCGCCGGCGGCGAGCCGAACCGCCCGCTGGGGCTCGCCGATCGGCCGGTTCATCGGCGAGCATGGCCGGCATGACTGCTGCCACTCTCCGGCCCCCCCGCCGGCTCGCGCGCCTCGGCGCGCTCGCCGGCCTGCTCGTCACCGTCGTCGCCCTGCTGCTGGCCCCCGCCACCCCCGCGAGCGCCCACGCCGTGCTGGTGAGCAGCAGCCCGGCCGCCTCCGCCGTGGTGCCGAGCGCGCCGTCCGAGGTGGTGCTGACGTTCAGCGAGCCGGTGCGCAAGGTGGCCGGGAAGATCCGGGTGATCGCCCCGGACGGGGCGCGGGCCGACCGGGGCGAGCCGTCGTTCTCCGACACGGTGGTGACCATCCCGGTGGACCCGTCGGCGGGGCGCGGGACGTACCTGATCAGCTACCGGGTGATCTCGGCGGACAACCACCCGATTTCCGGCGCGTTCACCTGGTCGGTGGGCGCGCCGTCGACCCCGCCGACGGACAGCGGGTCGGACACCCGTGCCGACCCGGTGGTGGAGACCGGCGTCAAGGTCGCCAAATACCTGGGCTACGCCGGTCTGCTCCTGCTGGTCGGCCCCGCGCTGGTGCTCGGCGCGCTGTGGCCGCGCCGGCTCGACCGCCGTGGCCCGGCCCGGCTCGCCTGGGTGGGGCTCGGCGTGCTGGCGTTCGCCACGCTGGCCGAGCTGTGGCTCCAGGTGCCCTACACCGCCGGCGGCGGGCTGTTCGACGTGACCGGCGCGGGCTTCGGCGACGTGCTCGGCGGCACGTACGGCACGACGCACCTGGTCCGGCTCGGCCTGCTCGCGGCGGCGGCGTTCCTGCTCCGCCCGCTCTTCGCCGGGCCGGTGGGGCGCACCGACGCGATCATCCTGGCGGTCCTCGGCGGCGCGGCGCTGTTCACCTGGCCGCTGGCCGGGCACCCGGCGGCCTCGCCCGCACCGGCGGTGTCGGTGGTGGTCGACGCGGTGCACCTGGGCAGCATGGCCGTGTGGCTGGGCGGGCTGGTGATGCTCGGCGGCTTCCTGCTGCGCCTGGCCGACGAGCGGGAGCTGGGCGCGATCCTGCCCGTCTGGTCGCGCTGGGCGGCGCTGTCGGTCGCGGCGCTGCTGCTCGCCGGCACCGTGCAGGCGCTGATCGAGGTGGCCACCCCGTCGGCCCTGGTCGACACCACGTACGGGCGGCTGGTGCTGGCCAAGATCGCGCTGTTCGCGCTGGTGATCGGCGTGGCCGCGTATTCCCGGGCGCTGGTGCGCCGGCGCACCGCCGCGGCCCACCCGGCCCCGGTGCGCCGGGCGGTCTGGGTCGAGCTGGCGATCACGGCCGTGGTGCTCGGCGTGACGGCGACCCTGGTGCAGACCCCGCCGGCCCGCAGCGCCGCCGAGGTGGCCGGTACGCCGGACACCTTCTTCACCACCACGCTGTCCAGCCCGATCTACTCGCTCCAGGTGGAGCTGGACCCGGCCGGGCGGGGCAACAACTCGATGCACCTGTACGCGTACACGTCGGACAACCGGCCGCAGCCGGTGGCCGAGTGGAAGGCGACCGCCGCGCTGCCGTCGGCGGGCATCGAGCCGATCGACATCCCGCTGCTGCCGCTGACCGACAACCACGCGTCCGGGGAGATCAACCTGCCCGCCTCGGGGGAGTGGCAGTTCCGCTTCACCGTCCGCATCTCGGACATCGACCAGGCCACGGTGAGCGCCACCGTGCCGATCCGTTAACGAAAGGTATTCCCATGCTCCGTCACCGGCGTTCCGTAACCGCCGCCGCCCTGGCCCTCGGTGCCGTCGCCGCCGTCGTGCTCGGCGTGGCCGCGCCCGCCTCGGCACACGTCTCGGTCAACCCGAAGGAGGCGACGCAGGGCGGCTACGGCCGGTTCGCGTTCCGGGTGCCGAACGAGGGCGACGAGGCCTCGACGACCAAGGTCGAGGTGGTGCTGCCGGAGAACGCGCCGGTCGGCTCGGTGTCGACGATGCCGGTGCCGGGCTGGACGGTGGCGGTGGAGAAGCGCAAGGTCGACCCGCCGGTGCAGGTGCACGGCAGCGAGGTCACCGAGGCGGTGGCGAAGATCACCTGGACGGCGACCGGGGACGCGGCGGTGAAGCCGGGCCAGTTCCAGGAGTTCCCGGTGTCGATGGGGCCGCTGCCGCAGGTGGACACGATGGTGTTCAAGGCGCTCCAGACCTACTCCGACGGCACGGTGGTGCGCTGGATCGAGGAGCCGACCGCCGGGGCGGAGGAGCCGGAGAACCCGGCCCCGGTGCTCACCCTGACCGCTGCCGCCCCGACGGAGGGTGCCCCGGCCCCGGCGGCGCCCGCGGCGGCGGCGGACGACGATGACGACTCCGAGGGCGGGGCGGGCCTCGCGTTCGGCGTCGCGGGGCTGGTCGCCGGGCTGGCCGGGCTGGTCCTCGGCGGGCTCGCGTTCGCCCGCACCCGGCGGGGCCCGGCCGCGACGAGCTGACCCGGGAGCCCTCGCCCGTCGGCCCGCCGGTCCACCCGGCGGGCCGGCCCGTTTCCGGCCCCCGTCGTACGCCGTTGCTGCTGATATCGGGCCGATTGCGCCTTTTGCGCCGGTAAGGTCGGCCGGGTACTCAGGCCACGGAAGGGAACGACACGGATGCGGATCGCTCGCGCGCTCGCCGGCATGCTGCTGCTCACCATCGGTCTCCCGGCGCTACTGGCCGCGGGTGTGCTCGGCGTCCTGTCCCGGCACTCCGACGCCGCCGGCGGGTTCACCGTGGGATTCGGGGTGGTCGCCCTCCAGGCGCGCGCGAGCGCCGACTGGTTTCCGGCGGCAGCCTGGCTGCTGGGCGTCCTCGGCGTCCTGCTGGTGGCGTCCGCCGCGCTGCTGCTGCGCCCGGCGCGACCGCGCGAGGTGGTCTTCGTGGTCGAGCCCGACCAGGTCCCGGTGCTCGCCGACCGGCTCGGGGTGACCTCGCTCAGCGGGCTGGGCGCGCGCCCCGTGCCGGCCCCGGCCGTCGTCGCCGACCGGCAACTGGTCGCGGTGGGTGCGTCGGCCGAGCGGCCCCGCCCCGCGCTGGGGCCGGCCCCGGCCCGCCGCCCGGTCACCCTCGCCGACCTGACCCCGCCGCCCTTCCCGCCCGGTTCGCCGGCCCGCCCGGCGTCGCCGGCCTGGCCGCCGGCCGCGCCGGAGGCCACCACCCGTCCGGTACGCGTCGAGCCGCGCCGCATCGAGCCCCGCCGTATCCGCCCCGCCGCGCCCGGCGCCCGCCGCCAGCATCCCTGATCGGCACCCGGTGGCCAGCTCCGCCCAGATCTGCCCCCGGGCCGGTGAGAAGGGGACCCCTCTCTACCGAATGCGTTAACAGGGGGCCCCTCCTTGCGCGGCAGGCGAGCGGCCCTCCGTGCTGCCGACACGGAGGGCCGCCTGCACCGGGGGATCGGTGCCACGGGGGATGCCCGAGGTATGGGTAAGATTAACCGGTAACGACGCTACTCGGGAGAAGTGTCCATTTGGCGCGATTTTTCGCCCTGGTGGGCGGACACCGGGGCGGGGCGCGCGACGGGCAGGGCCACCACCAGCAGCAGGCTCAGCAGCACGTACGTGTTGCGCGCCAGGAACTCACCGGGCGAGTCGGTGGGCACCGGGGCCACCCCCCAGTCGTGGAACGACACCACCCCGTAGACGATCAGCGCGCCGGTGCCGACGGCCAGGCCGGCCAGCCACCGTCGCCGCCGCGCCCCGGCCGGCGTCGTCGGGTCCGCGCCGAGCGCCGCGTCGGCCAGCAGCACCACCGCCGGCACGAACCAGTAGATGTGGTGGGTCCAGGTGATCGGGCTGACCAGCGCCCCGACCAGGCCGGTCAGCGTCAGGCCGGTCAGCGCGTCCCCGGCGCGGGCGGCCCGCCACAGCCCGTACCCGGCGACCAGCAGGGCCAGCGCCAGCCACAGCACCCGGCTCGGCTCGGCGGGCGCGGTGAGCCGGCTGAGCAGACCGAACAGCGACTGGTTGCCGGTGTAGTCGGTGCGTCCGACCCGGTCGGTCGCCCACAGTTCGTGGGTGAAGAACCGCCACGAGTCCGCCGGCGCCACGGCCGCGGCGAGCAGCGTGGCGCCGGCGGCGGTCGCCGAGGCCACGGCCGCGTCCCGCCACCGCCGGGTGGCCAGGAGGTAGACGATGAAGATGCCGGGATAGAGCTTCAGCGCGGTGGCCAGCCCGACGCCCACGCCCGCCCAGCGCCGCCCCTGCGGCACGGCGAAGAGCAGGTCGGCCAGGATCAGCACGACCAGCAGCATGTTGATCTGGCCGAAGGTGATCGTCTCCCGGGTGCTCTCCACGGCGAAGACCAGCAGCACCCCGACGGTGACGGTGAACACCCGGGGCAGCCCGTGCCGGGCGATGACCGGGGCGAGCAGCCACCGCGTGGTCGCCACCACGCCGAGCACGGTGAGCACCGTGAAGACCGCGATCGTCAGCCCCAGCGGCAGCAGCGCGAACGGGCGCAGCAGCAGCGCGCTCACCGGCGGGTAGGTGAAGTACAGCTCGCCCTGCACCCGGTCCGGCTGCACGTAGTCGTAGAGCGGGTGGCCGGCGGCCCACCAGTCCATCGCCCGCATGTAGATCTTGAGGTCGAGGAAGTCGTGCTTCAGGCCCGGCAGGTACAGCGCCGGCAGCACGGCCGCCAGCGCCAGCACCGTGACCAGCCGGCGGACCCGGCGGCCGCCCGGTTCGGCGACGGTCACGGAGGGTGGCGCGATCGGTTCAGCTGGCACGGGGAAACCCTAGCGGTCCATCCCGCGTACGGTGCCGAGGCGCGAGGGTGCGGGCTGCGCGTAGGCTGTGCCCGTGGCTGATCTTCTCGTCTGGATCGACTGTGAGATGACCGGGCTGGACCTCGGCAGGGACGCCCTGATCGAGGTCGCCGCGCTGGTCACCGATCCCGACCTCAACGTGCTCGGCGACGGGGTCGACGTGGTGATCCACGCCGACGAGGCGGCGCTGGCGGCGATGCCGGAGATCGTCCGGACCATGCACGGCAAGTCCGGGCTGACCGAGGAGGTCCGGCGCTCCACCGTGACCCTCGCCGAGGCCGAGGACCTGGTGCTCGACTACGTCACCAGCCACGTGAAGGACGCCCGCTCCGCGCCGCTGTGCGGCAACTCGATCGCCACCGACCGGGGCTTCATCGCCCGGGACATGCCGCGCCTCGACGCCCACCTGCACTACCGGATGATCGACGTCTCCTCCATCAAGGAACTGTGCCGGCGCTGGTATCCGCGGGTCTACTTCGGGCAGCCCAAGAAGGGGCTGGCCCACCGGGCGCTGGCCGACATCCGGGAGAGCATCCGCGAGCTGGAATACTACCGGCGGACGGTCTTCGTCCCGCTGCCCGGCCCGGACGTGGACAGCGCGAAGGCCATCGCCGCCCAGCTCTGAGCCCTCCCGGCCCGCGTCGGTCCGGGGCGGGTCAGCGGGCCGTGAGGCCGCGCCGGGTGGAGAGGCCGGCCGGCAGCCGGTTCAGCTCCGCCCAGGACAGCGCCGGCCGCACGCCGCGCACGTTGCGCGCCTCCCGGTACGCCGGCTGTGCCGGGAACCACCCGCGCGCACCCCGCCAGCGCCGCTCGGCGTCCTGCTCGTGTCGGTCCTCAGGCAGTTTCGGCATGACCATACCGTCCCAAATAAAGTTGTACATGTATGGAAATAGATATGACGTGGTCAAAGCGCCTCGGGTTCCCGCCGTCGGCGGCGTGACGACGCACCGTCGGCCGGCGGCGGGTCCGCCCGACGTCTACCCGTCCGCCCCGGGCCTCAACCAACCCGCGCACCATCGCGAGCCCACCGGCGTACCGTGATCATGGCGGCGCCCCCCGGCGGGCGCTGCGGAGGGAGGCGACCGGTGGGCGACCGGCGGCTGTACCTGCACCTGGTGACCTGGCTCGGGCAGTGGCCGCCGGGCCCGGGGCTGCACGTGGTCGGTTCGTACCGGCGTGACCTGCCCGCCTGGGACGGCCGGCTCCGCCCGGCGATCGCGGTCGGCGACGGGCGCGGCACGGTGCTCTCGGTCGCGCCCCGGCACGTCCCGGAGGTCCGGGCGCTCGCCGCCCGGTCGCAGCGGCGGTTGCTCGCCGGCCTGCCGGTCGCCGTCGCGCATCCCCGCTGGGTGTCCAACGACGACGTGTTCCGGTGGACCCTGGCACCGGCCCCGCTGCCGGAGGTGGGGGAGTGGATCGCGCCGACCGAGCCGGGGCTGCCCCGGTGGCTGGGGCTGTTCGACCGCGAGGTGCTGGTGGTGCGGGACGCCGACGGGCGGTACCTGGCGGGCGTGGCGATCAAGCGGCACGACGCGCACGGCCACGAGCTGGCCGTCGGCACCGTGCGGGCCGCCCGGGGCCGGGGGCTGGCCCGGCGGCTGGTGGCCCAGGCCGCCCGGCGGGTGCTCGACGAGGGGGCCGTGCCGACGTACCGGCACGACCCGGCCAACGGCGCGTCGGCGCGGGTGGCGGAGGCCGCCGGCTTCCCCGACCGGGGCTGGCGGTCGTACGGGGTCTATCCCCCGTGCGCGGGGCGGGGACCGGGGATCCGGGCCGGTTACAACGTTCCGCGCGGCCTCCCCCCAGGTCCTCCCTCGGCGCGACCGGTCGCTCCCGCCGGCCGCCGTCCCGCCCATGACGCTACGTAATGAGATCGGCGGTGGGCAAGGGTAGCCGGCGGGTCGGCGGTGTCGTCTAGTGGACTTGACCTGCGACTTGGTGTGGTGCCGGATCGCGCGTCAGTGACGCAGCGTGCGGATCAGGCTGATCGCCTGGCGGGTGGCCGGCCGCAGCACCCGCAGCCGGGACAGACCGACGAGGCGGTCGACCAGCGGCACCGCCCCGTCGACGAGCTGCCGGGTCTTCGCCTGCCCGGGGGAGCGGTCGTGCACCCAGTAGAGGATCACCCCCAGGTACGCCAGCCAGAGCAGCTCGGGCAGCTCCGGGCGCAGCTCGGGGTCGACCTTCGCGGTCGAGCCGTCGAGCACCTCGCGGAACAGCGCCACCGACGCCTGCCGGGGCGCGGCGGACTCGGCGGAGAACGGGCTCAGCGGCGACGTCGGCTCGGCCGCGGTCTTGAAGAACGTCCCGGCGAACTCGTGGTACGGGGTGAGCACGTCGATGCCGGCGTGCAGCACCCCGGCCAGCCGTTGCCCGAACTCGGTCTCCCGCGCCAGCACCGCCGCCGCGGCGGCCCGGTGCTCCACCTGCGTGCCCGCGTAGAACTCCTGGATCAGGTGGTCCTTGGAGCCGAAGTAGTAGTACGCGTTGCCGACCGCGACGCCCGCCTCCTGGGCGATGGCCCGCATGGTGGTGCGGGCGTAGCCGCGTTCACGGAACATCCGCAGCGCGGTGTCCAGGATCAGCCGCCGCGTCTGCTCACCCCGGACGGTCGCCGCCTCGCCCGCAGCGGTCGTCGGCGCAGTCTGCTCGGTCATCGTCGCCACCGTATCCCGGGTCGGGGCCGACCGATCCGTCCCACTCTTCGCGGACCAGCCCGCGGACCGACGAGGCGGCGGCCACCACCCGTCGGGCCAGCGGCATGAGGTGCGGCCGGGCCAGCCGTTCGGCCGTGGCCCGGTGGTCCGCCAGCGCCCACAGGCAGGCGAACCAGGCCCCGTCGCCCGCGTACACCTCGCCGGTGTCGGCCACCACGGTCAGGTCGCGCAGCGTGGCGTCGTGGTCGAGGCCGGGGAAGCGCCGTCGGGCCTCGACCGACCCGGCCGGCACGAACTCCAGGGGTACGAGCTGGGCGCGCGTGGCCAGCCAGCGCCGGGCGGCCCGGCACAGCGGGCAGTGCGCGTCGTAGAGGACGGTGAGGCCGCCGATCCCACCGCCCCCGTGTGCGGTGGGACCGGCGTCGCCCGCCGGAACGGGAGAGTGTCCGCTCATCGGGCCGGCGGGACCGGGCCGGCCCCCGTCGCGCCACCGTGCGGGGCGGCCGGGGGCCCGGCGGGGTGCGGGCCGGCAGGCTGCGGCACGTGCGGGCTGGCGGGGTGCGGCGCGTGTGGCGCGTGCGGGCCGGCGGGGTGCGGCATGTGTGGCGCGTGTGGCGCGTGCGGGCCCGGCTGGGCGGGCGGCGGGGCGAGCCGGGCGACGGGTGCCACCGGGGGGTGCGTGGCGAGCTGGCGCAGCCGGCCCCGGCGGTAGCGGCCGAGCGCGAACACGTTGAAGAAGTGCAGCGCGCCGAGCACCAGCAGCACCAGCCCCACCTTCAGGGACAGCTCCTCCATCGCCTGGCTGGTGCCGGTGACCGGGTCGCGGTGCCGCATCGCCACCGTCACGTAGCCGAGGTTGAGCAGGTAGAAGCCGACCACCAGGAGGCTGTTGACGGCGCGGGCCAGCCGCTCGTCGGCGAAGACCTCCTCCAGGAAGACCAGCCCGTTGCGGGACAGCGACCGCGCCACCCAGACGGTCAGGCCGATGCTGACCGCGAGGTAGACCAGGTACATCCAGACCTTGACGTCCATCCCGGCACCTTCCTTGAACACGTTCAAATTCAGGTCGCCCTCAGCGTAGGGCACAACTTGAACACGTTCAAGAGCGGGCCGTGGGGCCGATGATCGTCTGTCGGTTGGTGAGACGACACGCCGCGGCTTCTCTCGCGGAACAGCAGACGATCATGGCCGCCGCCCTGCCCCCGCCTGGTCCCGGCGGCGGTGGCTCGGTCAGGGGGTCAGGCCGAGGGCCTGTGCCGCGGCGCGCCCGTTGGCGTGGCTCGCGCCGTACGTGGTGACGAACGCGCGGGCACCCGCCGGCCGCCACCGCCCCGGCCAGCCCATCTCGACCACGACCACCGGGTGCACGGCGGTCAGCGCGTCCACCAGTGCCGCGCCGCCCGGCAGCCGGTGCAGGTGCCGGCCGACCAGCACGATCGGCCGCTCCCCGGCGCGGGCGCGCAGCGCATCCGCATCCGCCTCGGCGGCCACCACCCGGATCTCCTCCGCCCCGGTCAGGTGCGGGCCGAGGCCCCACGGCACCCGCCCCTGCGCGATGGTGGTCGCGGCGTCCAGCCGCACGACGAGGGGCCGGCCCAGCCCGGCGACGTCGCCCTCCACGCGGACGGCGCGCTGCGCGGCGGCGTACCCCAGGTCGGTGGGGGTGATTGGCGACGGGCCGGCGGCGCGGGTCCCGGCGGCGAGCGCGGCGGCCCGCGTTCCGGCGGCGAGCGCGGCGGCCCGGCCGGCGGCCTGTTCGACCCGGGCCCGGTCGAGCCGGCCGTCGCCGAGCGCGGCGACGATCTCGGCGGCGACCCGCTCGACCAGGCCGGCGTCGACCCGCGCGCCGATGCAGAGCAGGTCCGCCCCGGCGGCGAGCGCCAGGACGGCGGCCGGGCCGACGCCGCCGGCGGCCAGCGCCGCGCCCTTCATCTCCAGCGCGTCGGTGATCACCGCCCCGGTGAAGCCCAGCTCACGGCGGAGCAGGTCGACCAGGACCGCGCGGCTGAAGGTGGCCGGGCCGTCGCCGGTGAGCGCGGGCACCCGGATGTGCGCGGTCATGATCGACTTGACGCCGGCGTCGACGACCGCCGCGAACGGGGGCAGGTCGCGCTCGCGCAGCACCGCCGGGGACGCCTCCACGGTGGGCAGCTCGTGGTGGCTGTCGGCGACCGTCGCGCCGTGGCCGGGGAAGTGCTTGGCGCAGGCGGCCACGCCGGTCGACTGGAGGCCGGCGACGGCGGCGGCCGAGTGGGCGGCCACCCGGGCCGGGTCCGCGCCGAACGAGCGGGTGCCGATCACCGGGTTCTCGTCGGCGGTGTTCACGTCCACGGTCGGGGCGAGGTCAACGGTGATCCCCAGGGCGGCCAGCTCGGCGCCGATCGCCGCGTACACCCGCCCGGTCAGCGCCGGGTCGTCGACCGCGCCGAGGGCGGCGTTGCCCGGGTACGGGCTGCCGGTCGCGTGGGCGAGGCGGGTCACGTCCCCGCCCTCCTCGTCGATCGCGACCAGCACGTCGGGGCGGGCGGCGCGCAGCGCGGCCGTGCTCGCCGCCACCTGGGCCGGGTCGTGCACGTTCGTGCCGAACAGGGTGTGCCCGGCGAGCCCTTCGGCGACCAGGTCGACGGCCCAGCCGGGCGGGACCGGCCCCGGGTACGCGGCGAGCAGCGTGCCCAGCGCGAGCCGGCGCAGTCCAGGATCGGTCCCCACGGAGGTCTCCCCTCTGCCGTGCCCGGTCGGGCACGGTCGTCGTACCGGAGGCGTCGGCCGGTGCCGGGTCGTCCGAGTACCCAGGTTCGGGGTGGCCGTTACGCTACGGTCACCCGCGTGTCGGTTTGGTTAGCAAAGTTTACGAAAAATTGAGGACGTGGCATGAGTGCGACCCGGCTGCCCGGCACCCCCCGCCTGTTGCGGGCGCTCAACGACCGCGCGGCGCTGGAGCTGCTGCTGGAGCAGGGGCCGCTGACCCGGGCCCGGCTCGGCGAGCTGACCGGGCTGTCCAAGGTCACCGCCTCCCAGCTCGTCGAGCGGCTGGAGGAACGCGGCCTGGTCGCCCGGGTGGGCGAGCAGGCCGGCGGGCGGGGCCCGAACGCCCAGCTGTACGCCGTCCGGCCGGGCTCGGCGTACGTCGTCGGGGTGGACGTCGGCGCCGAACGGGTCGTGGCCGCCTGCGCGGACATCACCGGGGCGGTCGTCTCCCGGGTGGAGCAGTCCACCCGCGACACCGACGACCCGGTCGGGGTGGTGCACAACGCCGTCGTGCAGGCCGCGAGCGGCGCCGGCGCGGAGCTGTCCAGCGTGCGCCGGGTGGTGCTGGGCACCCCCGGCCTGGTCGACCCGGCCAGCGGCGACATCACGTTCGCGTTCAACCTGCCGCGCTGGCACCGGGGCCTGCTCGCCGCGCTGCGCGAGGACCTGGCCACGCCGGTGGTCTTCGAGAACGACGTCAACCTGGCCGCCGTGGCCGAGGCGCAGTCGGGGGCGGCCCGGGAGAACCGCGACTTCGTGCTGGTCTGGGTCGGCGCGGGCGTCGGCCTGGCGATCATGCTCGGCGGCCGGCTGCACCACGGCAGCAGCGGCGCGGCCGGCGAGATCGGCTACCTGCCGGTGCCCGGCGTGCCCATCCCGCGCGACGTGTCGCGCCGCGCCAAGCCGGCCTTCCAGCAGCTCGCCGGGGCGGACGCGGTGCTCGCGGTGGCCCGGGAGCACGGGCTGCCCGCCGACTCGGCGGCCGACGCGGTGCGCGCGGCCATCGCCGCCGGCACCGCAGGCGGCCCGCTGCTCGACGAGCTGGCCCGCCGGCTGGCCCTGGGCGTGGCGAGCACCTGCGTGGTGCTCGACCCGCCACTGGTGGTGCTCGCGGGCGAGGTCGGTCAGGCCGGCGGGGCGGCGCTCGCCGAGCGGGTGCAGCACGAGGTGGCCGCGATCACCCTGGTGCGCCCCCGGGTGGTGCCGACCGGGCTGACCGAGGAGCCGATCCTGCACGGTGCCCTGCGCACGGCCCTGGACGCGGTGCGCGACGAGGTCTTCGGCAGCACCGTGGGCTGACCCCGCGCGGCTCATGTGAAGGAATTCTTCACCACCGCGCGGGGTGCTGCAAGGTGTTGCCTGGCCTTGCGGCAGCTCAGCTGAGGTCGCGGCGGCGGAACGCGCCGAACGCCGCCATGGTCAGCACGCCGACGAGCGTCAGCAGCACCGCCAGCCCGAGCCCCCACCCGATCTGGTAGTTGCCGTCGCAGTAGCCGCTCACCCCCCGACAGGCGGTCGCGTCGGAGAGCCGGGCCTCGCCCGTCAGCCACGCGTCGAGATACGTGGAGAGCATCCAGTCCTCGCCGCGCGGCAGGCCCACCACCTCCACCACCACCCGCAGGCCCAGCTCCCACACCACCGCGTACGCGGTCACCGCGCCGAGCGCGGCGGCCGTCCGCCGGCCCAGCGTGGCCAGGGCGAAGCCGGCCGCCGCGGCGAGCAGCACCAGCACCAGCCCGCGCAGCCAGATCAGCCCCAGCCCAGGCCAGAAGTCGCCGCCCGTCGCCCCGGGCAGCCCGGCGCCCTGCCCGATCAGCCAGAACACCCCCAGGTACGCCGCCGAGGCCAGCACCGACAGCAGCGTCAGCGCCCCCAGCAGGGTGCCCAGCTTCGCGCCGAGCACGGCGAGCCGCCGGGGCCGCCAGATCAGCAGGTTCACCACCCCGCCGGTGGACAGGTCCGCCCCGATGTACGACGCCCCCACCAGGAACCCGAACAGCACCAGGAACGCGACGAGGAAGTAGAGCAGCGGCCGGGCCTGGTCGGCGAAGGTGAACACCCCCTGCAGATGGTCGGCGGCCACGGGCAGCCGGTCGCGCTGGCCCGGATCGAACACCGAGCAGTTCGGCGGGTAGTCCTGGGCCTCCTCCGGCGGCAGCGTCCCGCGTACGGCCGCCAGGCACTGCTGGAACGTGTCCTCCAGCGCCTGCCGCTGCTGCGCCGCCGACTGCTGCGCCGCGACGATCTCGTCCGGCGACGGCCGGTGCGAACCCACCAGCGTGGTCACCGCCGTGACCGCGAACGCCAGCACCAGCAGCACCAGCATGAGTCGCACGAAGCGGCGGGTGGCCAGCCGCTCCCACTCGGCCCGGACCAGGTTCACGCCCCCGCCTCCTCGTCCCGCACGCCGCCGTCGGTCAACTCCAGGAAGACACTCTCCAGGTCCGGCCGCAGCGGGACCAGTTCGCGTACCCACAGCCCCTGCTCGCCGAGCAGCCGGCTGACCTCGCCGGCGTCGGACACCCCGCCGACCACCAGGTGCTCGGGGCGCTCGTCCACCGCCAGGCCGGCGGCGCGCAGCAGCTCCGCCGCCCGGTCGGGCTCCGGCACGCGGACCAGCCACTCGTGCTGGTCGTGGCCGGCCAGCACCTCCGCGACCGGGCCGGCGGCCACCCGCCGCCCCGCCGAGACGATCGTCACGTGGTCGCAGATCAGCTGGATCTCGCCGAGGATGTGGCTGGACAGCAGGACGGTCACCCCCGCGTCGGCCAGCGACCGCATCAGGTCCCGCATCTCCCGGATGCCGGCCGGGTCCAGCCCGTTCGCCGGCTCGTCGAGGATCAGCAGCTCCGGCTCCTTGAGCAGCGCCGAGGCCACCGCGAGCCGCTGCCGCATGCCCAGCGAGTAGCCCCGCACGTCGTCCTCGCCCCGGTCGAGCAGCCCCACCTGTGCCAGCACCTCGTCGACCCGCCGGGTCGGCACCCCACCGGCCAGGGCGAGCAGCCGCAGCGTGCGGTGCCCGGTGAAGTTGCCGAAGAACTGCGGGGTCTCCACGATCGCGCCGACCCGGGCGGCCACCCGCGCCTGCGCGCGCGGGACGTCCTCGCCGAACAGCCGCATCCGGCCGGAGTCGGCCCGGACCAGGCCGAGCAGGGCGCGCAGCGTGGTGGTCTTGCCCGAGCCGTTCGGCCCGAGGAAGCCGTGGATCTCACCCCGCCCCACCAGCAGGTCGAAGCCGTCCACGGCGACGTGCCGACTCCGGTACGGGCCGTGGAACGTCTTGCGCAGCCCCTCGATCTCGATGACCGCGCTCATCCGATGTGCTCCCGGTGTGACATCCGCGTCTCCCCCGTGCGGTGACCAACGACACGGCGCCCCACCCTAGGGTGTGGACGCTGCCCGTGGGGGGCGGTGCGGCGGTGCGTGGTTGGATGGGCGGGTGACTGGTGACCTGATCCCCGGCGCCCCGGGCGCCGCCCCCGCCGCCACCCCCGTGGACGCGGATCTGGTGGTCAGCCTGGACGGTGTCGGCGTACGCCGGTCCGGCACCGCGCTGCTGCACGACGTGCACTGGCGGGTCGAGCTGGACGAACGCTGGGTCGTGCTGGGCCCGAACGGTGCCGGGAAGACCACGCTGCTGAACCTGGCCGCCGGCCGGCTGCACCCGACGACCGGCGTCGCCCACGTGCTGGGGGAGCGCATCGGCCGCACCGACGTCAACGAGCTGCGGATGCGCATCGGCCTGTCCACCGCCGCCCTCGCCGGGCAGGTGCCCGCCGAGGAACGGGTCGCCGACGTGGTGGTCACCGCCGCCTGGTCGGTGGTCGGGCGCTGGCGGGAGAGCTACGACCCGGGCGACGAGGCGCGGGCCCGCGCCCTGCTCGGTCAGCTCGGCGTCGGGCACCTCGCCGACCGCCCCTTCGGCACCCTGTCCGAGGGGGAGCGCAAGCGCGTGCAGATCGCCCGCGCGCTGATGACCGACCCCGAGCTGCTGCTGCTCGACGAGCCCGCCGCCGGGCTCGACCTGGGCGGGCGCGAGGACCTGGTGGCCCGGCTGGCCGAGCTGGCGTACGACCCGGACGCCCCGGCGCTGGTCCTGGTCACCCACCACGTCGAGGAGATCCCGCCCGGGTTCACCCACGCGTTGCTGCTGCGCGAGGGCGCCGTGGTGGCCCAGGGGCTGCTCGGCGACACCCTCACCGCCGACAATCTCGCCAAGACCTTCGGCCTGCCGCTGACGGTCGAGCGGCACGGCGCCCGCTGGACGGCCCGCGCCGCCTGAGTCGCGAGTTGGGCGCAACCGGAGCGGCCGGAGCAAGGGAGGCAACCGTGCGGCAGACCCGCGTCGCCGTCGTGGGCAGCGCCAACATGGACCTGGTGGCCACCGCCGGGGCCCTGCCCCGCCCCGGCGAGACGGTGCTCGGCAGCGACTTCGTCATGGTGCCCGGCGGCAAGGGGGCCAACCAGGCGGTCGCCGCCGTGCGGGCCGGGGCGTCCTGCGCCTTCCTCGGCGCGATCGGCTCGGACGCGTTCGGGGTGACCCTGCGCGCCCGGATCACGGCGGCCGGCGTCGACACGGCCCACCTCCGGGTGGTCTACGGGGCGTCCGGCGTCGCCCTGGTGATGGTCAGCGCCGACGGCGAGAACGCCATCCTGGTCACCCCCGGGGCGAACGCCGCGTTCACCGGCCTCACCGAGGGCGAGCTGACCGCCGTACGCGACGCGGACGTCCTGGTCGCCCAGCTGGAGATCCCGGTGGCGACGGTGACGGAGGCCGCGCTGGCCGCCCGGGCCGCCGGCACCCGGGTGATCCTCAACGCCGCGCCCGCCCGGCATGTGCCGGCCGAGCTGCTCGACGCCGTGGACCTGTTGGTGGTCAACGAGAACGAGGCGCGGACGCTCACCGGTGCCGGGCGCGACGATCCGGGTGCCCTGCTCGCGCTGGTGCCCCGCGCGGTGCTGACCCTCGGCGGCGAGGGCGCCTGGTACGTCGAGCGCGACGCCGCGCCGGTGCACGTCCCGGCGGTGCGGGTCGACGTGGTCGACTCGACCGCCGCCGGGGACGCGTTCACGGCCGCGCTCGCGGTGGCCTGGGGCGAGGGGCGGGACCTGCGGGCGGCAGTGCACTGGGCGGCGGCGGCCGGCGCAGCCTGCGTACGCCGGCTGGGCGCGTCCGTGGCCCTGCCCAGCCGGGCCGAGATCGACCAGCTCTACGCCCCGCCGGCCTGAGCTGACCGCCCGGCCGGTTCACCCGCCGGGGCGACTCACTCGTCGGTCAGCTTCTCGCCCCGGCGGCGGAGCATGCCGAGGCCGGGGATGCCGGCCACGGCGAGCTTCAGGTCCCGGGTGACGTCGAGCAGGTCGTGCAGGTCGGGGCCCACCCGGTCCAGCGTCGCCAGGATCGGCAGGATGTCGGCGGTCAGGTGCTCCTTGAGTTTGGGCAGCTCGTCGACGAGGCGGATGGCCGCGGTCACCTCCTCGTGGCTGAGCTGCTCGACGAACCGGGTCGCCATCGGCGCGCCCCGACGTAGCGCCGGCTCGTACGCGGCCAGCAGCTCGGCGGCGGTGCCGGCCGCCTCGGCGGCGGCGGTCACGGTCCCCGCGGCGCGGTGGGCCACCGCGTCGGCCTCGGCGACCACCGTGCCGGCGGCGGCGGAGACCCGCTCGGCCTCGCCGACGACCACGGCCGCGGCGGCGGCGACCTCGGTGGCGGTGTCGATCGCGGTGGTCGCGGCGGCGCTGATCACGGCGACCTCCCGGACGGCGCTCTCGGCGTCGTCGAGCACCCGGTCGGTGCGGTCCAGCGTCCCCTCGATCCGGTCCACCACCCCGTTGATCCGGTGCAGCAGCGCCTCCACCCCGTCCAGCACCGCGAAGGCGCGGGCCGGGACGGCGGCGAACGAGGCGGCCGAGCCGAGCGCCTGGTCGAGGGCGGTGCGGGTGAGGCCGACGACGGCGGACGGCCGGGGGAGGGGAATCACCATGCCTCCCAGTGTGCGTCGGACGGACCAGCGCCGCCCGGTCAGCCCCTTTCGCCCTGCTGCTCCACGGCCCGCTGCACGGCGCGGTAGATCTGCCCGAACCGCAGCGCGTCCGGCGTGCTCAGCAACATCACCTCCCGCCCGTGGTGCTGCACCCACAGCTCGTTGACCCGGTTGCCGCGCTCGTACGAGCGGTCCAGCCAGCCGAGCGGCAGCTCCAGGAACGGGACCAGGGCCAGCGCACCGACCGCGCAGGCGGCCAGGATGATCAGGGCGAGGGTCCAGTTGCCCCGGTCCTGCGCCGACCAGGCGAGCGACACCACGCAGACCAGCGCCACCAGCGGCGGCAGCGACAGCAGAAGCACCAGCACGCCCCGGCCGATCACCCGGCCGCGGACGGCGAGGGTGGTGCGCCCGCGCGCGTGCCAGACGTACGTGACGTCGGCGAGCGCGATGGTGTGGCCACCTACCCGGATCGACTCGGAGGTCACCTGCACCGCGTCGTCCTGGTAATAGATGGCCATCACCAAGCCTAACCGCCGCCGGGCGCGCTCGCCCAGCCCGGCGAGGGACGTTCGGGTCCTAGGGAGCTGAGTCATCTACGACATCGCCCGCCCCGGGCACGGCATCCCTCCCCGGTCGGACACCGCACCGCACTGCACCACGCAGCACCGCACGGCAAAGCCCCGCCCCACGCAGCACCGCCCCGCGCAGCCCCGCCCCGCGCAGCACCCGCCCCACGCAGCACCGCCCCGCACGCCACCGCCCTGCACCGCACCGCACCGCGCCCACGGCACCGCACCACACAACGCCGCACAGCACCGCCCGCCCCGGGGCCTGATCCATCCACAACATCAGCTTGCTAGTCGGGCTGAAGCCCCTGCTGGGGGCCCGGGGCGGCGCGGGAGCCGCCTCCCCCGGCCGGCGGAGGTGCGGCGCGGGCCGGGGTGGGACCGCGCGGGGTAGGGCGGGGTGGGGTCCGCGCCGGGCGCTACGGCCTGACGGCGTTCCCCGGCGGGCGGCCGCCGGTCCGACCGGACCGCTCCGCCTGCCCTGCCGGGCCGGCCTCCACCGCCCGCTGCACCGCCCGGTAGATCTGCCCGAAGCGCAGCGCGTCGCCCGTGCACACCAGCCGCACCGGCTGGCCCCGCCAGCGGGCCCACAGCTCCAACTGGCGGCTGCCCCGGGCGTACGAGCGGTCCAGGTGCTCGAAGAGGAAGTCGGCGACCGGCCCGACGGCGAGCCCGACCAGCACGGAGGCTCCCACGATGGCGATCGTGACGGTCAGCGAGCGGTGCAGCCACAGCGCGAGCGCCACCCCCAGCGCGGCGGCGACCAGCGGGCCGGCGAGCGCCGCGCCGATCGCGCCCCGGCCGGCGAGCACCCGCCAGGACCGGCTGCCGCGCAGGTGCCAGACCATGCTGATCTCGGCGAGCGGGTACGTCCGGCCGTCCACCCGCACGGAAGTGGAGGTGACCTGCACCGACCTGTCGTCGTAGTACGTGACCATGGCGGACTCCGGTGGGCGGGGCGGACATCAGACTATCTGCCCCAACGATCCGGGCCGTAAGGTTGGCACGCGACTTCGACGAGGAAGTGAGGGCAAGTGTGAGCGAGTTCGTGCGGCTGGAGACCAAGGACGGCATCGGCACCATCCGGTTGGACCGGCCGCCGATGAACGCGCTGAACAAGCAGGTCCAGGAGGAGTTGCGCGCCGCCGCGGCGGAGGCCACCGCCGACCCCGAGGTCCGCGCCGTCATCGTGTACGGCGGCGAGAAGGTCTTCGCGGCCGGCGCGGATATCAAGGAGATGGCCGTCATGTCCTACGTGGACATGGCGGAGCGGGCGGCGGACCTGTCCAGCGCGCTCGGCGCGTTCGCCCGGATCCCCAAGCCGGTGGTCGCCGCGATCACCGGGTACGCCCTCGGCGGCGGCTGCGAGCTGGCCCTCGCATGCGACTGGCGGGTGGTGGCCGAGGACGCGAAGCTCGGCCAGCCGGAGATCAAGCTGGGGGTCATCCCCGGCGCGGGCGGCACCCAGCGGCTGGCCCGGCTCGTCGGCCCGGCCCGCGCGAAGGACCTGATCATGTCGGGCCGGATGGTGGACGCCCAGGAGGCGCTGCGGATCGGCCTGGCCGACCGGGTCGTGCCGGCCGCCGACGTGTACGCCGCCGCCGTCGAGCTGGTCACCCCGTACCTGAACGGGCCGGTGCAGGCGCTGCGGGCGGCGAAGCTGGCGGTCGACGCCGGCCTGGACATGGACCTCACCTCGGGCCTGGCCTGGGAGACCCAGCTCTTCGCGGCGCTGTTCGCCACCGACGACCGGCGCGAGGGCATGGCCGCCTTCGTCGAGAAGCGGAAGCCCGACTTCACCGGCCGCTGACCCGAGCCCGGTTCACATTCCGCCTACCGGCCAGTAGCGTGTGACTCCGGCCACGGCGAGGGGAGCGGCGATGACGGAGCGGGTCGAGGGTCACGGCGGACAGTTGGCGCTCGCGGCGCTGCGCGCGCACGGCGTACGCGAGATGTTCACCCTCTCCGGCGGGCACGTCTTCCCGCTCTACGACGCGGCGCACACCGCCGGCTTTCCGCTCTACGACGTGCGGCACGAGCAGTCTGCGGTGTTCGCGGCCGAGGCGGTGGCCAAGCTCAACCGCCGCCCCGGCCTCGCCGTGCTCACCGCCGGCCCCGGCGTCACCAACGGTGTCTCCGGGCTGACCAGCGCCTTCTTCAACGCCTCGCCGGTGCTGGTGCTCGGCGGCCGGGCCCCGCAGTTCCGCTGGGGCTCCGGCAGCCTCCAGGAGATGGACCACCTGCCGCTGGTCGCCCCCGTCACCAAGCACGCCGAGACGGTGTTCGGCGCCGACGACATCCCGCGCGCGGTCAGCGCGGCACTGACCACCGCGCTCACCCCGCACCGGGGCCCGGTCTTCCTCGACTTCCCGCTGGAGGCGATCTTCTCCGTCGGCGACGCCGAGCTGCCCGAGGCGGTCGCGCCCGCCCCGATCGAGGCCGACCCGGAGGAGGTGGCCCGGGCCGCCGGGCTGATCGCCGCCGCCCACCGCCCGGTGATCATCGCCGGCTCCGACGTGTACGCCGGGGACGCCGTCGACGCCCTGCGCGCCGCCGCCGAGGCGCTGCGGGTGCCCGTGTTCACCAACGGGATGGGGCGCGGCGCGCTGCCCCCGTCGCATCCGCTGGCCTTCGCCAAGGCCCGCCGGGTCGCCCTGTCCGGTGCCGACGTCGTCGTCGTGGTCGGCACCCCGCTGGACTTCCGGCTCGCCTTCGGCGACTTCGGCGACGCCCGGGTGGTGCACGTGGTGGACGCGCCCAGCCAGCGGGCCACCCACGTCACCCCGGCCGCCTCGCCCGCCGGTGACCTGCGGCTGATCCTCACCGCGTTCGCCGAGCACCCCGGCGACCGGGCCGACCACGACGACTGGGTCGCGCGGCTGCGCGAGGCCGAGGACGCCGCGAAAGCCCGCGACGCCGAGGCGATGGCGGCCGAGACCGACCCGATCCGCCCGGCCCGCGTCTACGGCGAGCTGCGCCGGGTGCTCGCCCCCGACGCCATCACCATCGGCGACGGCGGCGACTTCGTCTCGTACGCGGGGAAATACCTGGAGCCCGCGCAGCCCGGCACCTGGCTCGACCCGGGCCCGTACGGCTGCCTCGGCACCGGCATGGGCTACGCGATGGGGGCCCGGGTCAGCCACCCCGACCGGCAGGTCTGCGTGCTGATGGGCGACGGCGCGGCCGGCTTCTCGCTGATGGACGTGGAGTCCCTGGTGCGCCAGAAGCTCCCCGTCGTGATCGTGGTCGGCAACAACGGCATCTGGGGGCTGGAGAAGCACCCGATGCGCGCCATGTACGGCTACGACGTCGCCGCCGACCTCCAGCCCGGCCTGCGCTACGACAAGGTCGTCGAGGCCCTCGGCGGGGCGGGCGAGACGGTGGAGAAGGCCGGCGACCTCGCCCCGGCCCTGGAGCGGGCCTTCGCCTCGGGCGTGCCGTACCTGGTCAACGTGCTCACCGACCCGGCCGACGCGTACCCCCGCTCGTCGAACCTGGCCTGAGCGCCACCGCTTAATTCGGGGGACTCCCGGCGTCTGTCGTCGTAACGTCAGCCGAGGCTCGGCAGTTTGTCAGTGCCGTCGGCCAGTTGGCGTGACACATGCACAGACGACGGGAGTTTCCATGACGTACGCGATCCGGGCAGAGGGCCTGGTGCGACGCTTCGGCGCCACCACGGCCCTCGCCGGAGTCGACCTCGCGGTCCCCAGCGGGACCGTGTACGGGTTGCTCGGGCCCAACGGGGCCGGGAAGACCACCACCGTGCGGGTGCTCGCCACCCTGCTCGCCGCCGACTCCGGCCACGCCACCGTCGGCGGGTACGACGTGCGCCGCGACGCCCACCGGGTGCGCCAGCTCATCGGCCTCACCGGCCAGTACGCCTCGGTCGACGAGGCGCTCACCGGCACGGAGAACCTGCTGCTCATCGGCCGGTTGCTCGGCCTCTCCCGGGCCGACGCCCGGGCCCGGGCCCGGGAGCTGCTCGCCCGGTTCCAGCTCGCCGACGCCGCCGACCGGGCGGCGAAGACCTACTCCGGCGGCATGCGCCGCCGCCTCGACCTGGCCGCCAGCCTGGTCGGCCGCCCGCAGGTGCTGTTCCTCGACGAGCCGACCACCGGGCTCGACCCGCGCAGCCGCAACGACCTGTGGGACACCGTGCGCGGCCTGGTCACCGACGGGGTGACCGTGCTGCTGACCACGCAGTACCTGGAGGAGGCCGACCAGCTGGCCAGCGAGATCGCCGTGGTCGACCACGGGCGGGTGATCGCCCAGGGCACCCCGGAGGAGCTGAAGGCCAAGACCGGCGGCCAGGTCCTCGCGATCCGACCGGCGGACCCGGCCGACCTGGCGACCGTGGTGGCCATCGCGGGGGAGGCCGCCGCCGCCAGTCCCGAGGTGGCCCAGAGCACCGTGACCGTCGCGGTCAACGGCCCCGGGGTGCTGCCCGCCGTGGTCCGCCGCCTCGACGACGCCGAGATCCCTGTGGCCGAGCTGGCCCTGCGGGGCGCCAGCCTCGACGAGGTCTTCCTGCACCTCACCGGCCACCGTGCCGAGCCCGACGCGCCGACCGGCGACGACACCCCGTCCGGGGCCGACCTGGAGAGGACCCCGGCATGACCGCCGCCACCGTCACCGCCCCGCTCGCCCCGGCCCGCCGCCTCGGCGTGGGCGCCGGGGTGCGGCACACCCTCACCCTGGCCTGGCGCAGCCTGGTGCAGATCAAGCACAACCCGATGGAGCTGCTCGACCTCAGCATCCAGCCGGTGATGTTCGTGCTGCTGTTCACGTACGTCTTCGGCACGGCGATCTCCGGCTCGCCGGGGGAGTACCTCACGTTCGCCCTGCCCGGCATCATCGTGCAGAACGCCCTGTTCGCCACGATGACCACCGGCTTCGGGCTCAACAACGACCTCACCAAGGGGGTGTTCGACCGGCTGCGCGCCCTGCCGATCGCCCGCTGGGCCCCGCTGGCCGGGCGGATCCTCGCCGACACCGTGAAGCAGGCGTGGTCGGTGTCGCTGCTGATCGGCGTCGGGGCGATCCTCGGCTTCCGGCTCGGCAACGGGGTGCTCGGGCTGCTCGGCGCGTTCGCCCTGCTGCTCGCGTTCTCGCTGGCCGCGGCGTGGATCTCGGTGCTGGTCGGGGTGCTGGTCAGCGAGCCCGACAAGGTGCAGATCTTCGGGTTCACGGTGATCTTCCCGCTCACCTTCACCAGCAACGTCTTCGTCCCCACCGACCGGATGCCGGGCTGGCTCCAGCACTGGGTCGAGGTCAACCCGGTGACGATCCTGGCCGACGCCCTGCGCGGCCTGCTGGTGGGCGGCCCGGTGGTCGGTCCGGCGATCCAGGCGATGATCTGGGCCGTCGCGCTCGCCGCCGTCTTCGCGCCGCTGGCGGTCCGGGCGCTGCGGCGTCGCGTCTGACGCCTGCGGGGGCGGCCCGGTCACACCTCGGGGCGGTTCTCCTCCCGGGGCGGGTCGCCCTCGCGGTGACGCAGGTCGTCCTCGCGCCGGCGGAGGTCCTCCTCCCAGCGGCGGAACAGCTCGGCGTCCTGCCGCCGGGTGCGTTCGGCCAGGGAGTCGAGGAACTCCGGGTCGTCGTCCGGGGCGAGCGGCCGGCGCGGGCCGCCGGGGGCCGACCGGGGCGCGCCCGGCCCTGCGGCGGGGCGCTGCCGGCCGGCGAGGAACCAGGCGATCGAGCCGACCAGCGGGAAGAACAGGATGATCAGCACCCAGGCGATCCGGGGCAGCCCGCGGATCGCCCCCTCCTCGGCGGAGAGGCAGCTGATCAGCGCCAGCACCGCGAGCGCGATCTGGACCAGGAAGAGCAGGACGTACAGGCGGGCCATCTCCCCATCATGGCGCACCCGCGCCCGTCACCCCAGTCCGCGCAGGACCAGCAGCACGCCCAGCGTGGCCTGCCACGCGGCGGCGAGGGCCAGCGCCGGCATGGTGCGGGAGGTGGCGCGCACCGGGCCCGACCCGACGGCCCGGCCCCAGCACAGGGCGAGGGCCGCCGCCCAGCCGGCGACCGCCGCGCCGGCCAGCACCGCCCCGGCGGCGTCCCCGGTGAGCGCCAGCCGGACGGTCAGCACGGTGACGGCGGTGAGCGCGAGCAGGCTGCGCCGCCAGGCCAGGCGGGTGCGTTCGGGTTGCAGCCCCGGGTCGCCGGCCGGGCCCGGCCCGACCGTCACCGGCCGCCGATCGCGCGGGCCAGCACCGCGATGACCAGCAGCACCGCGCCCAGCCCCACGGCGAGGGCGAGCACGGCGGGGAAGCGGGACGCCGGCAGTTCCTCGCCGAGCCGGATGGCGCGTTCGGTGCGGGCCCAGTGGTCCACGGCCCGCACGGCGACGGTGCCGCCGAGCAGCAGCAGCGCGACGGCGATCGCCTCGCGCAGGTGCGCCAGCGGCAGCGGCGGGAGGAACTGGGCGGCGGCCAGCCCGCCGGCCACCAGGGCCAGCCCGGTGCGCAGCCAGGCCAGGAACGTCCGCTCGTTGGCCAGGGAGAAACGGTAGTCGGGCGTGCTGCCCACCGACCGCAGCTCCCGCGGGTCGAACCACCGCCGTACCGTCTCCCACACGCAGCCGATTATCCGCTTTGTCCAGGGCATAGGTTGGACGGGTGACTGATCTTGATGCGACGACGCTGCGCGAGGCGTACGACAACCAGCTCAAGGCGTGGGCCCCGGACCCGCTGCCGGAGGGCGTGACGGTGGAGCGGGACGGGCCGTTGGTGCGCATCCTCGGCCTGGACCACGGGGGCTTTCTGACGTACCGCGACCTGGGTGGCCTGACCGGGGCGGCGCTGGACGCGCTGATCGTCCGCCAGGTGGAGTTCTTCCGCGCCCGGGGCGAGTCGGTGGAGTGGAAGCTGCACGGCCACGACGAGCCCGCCGACCTGCCGGACCGGCTGCGGGCCGCCGGCTTCGTGCCCGAGGAGCGGGAGACCGTCGTGATCGGCCCGGTCGCGCCGCTGGCGGCCACGCTCCCGGTGACCCCCGAGGGGGTACGCCTGCGCGAGGTCACCGCCCGCGCCGACCTGGACCGGATCATGGTCATGGAGGAGGAGGTCTGGGGCGTGTCCCGGGATCACTTCGCCGACGGGCTGGAGAAGGAGATCGCCGCCGACCCGCAGTCGATCACGGTGGTGGTCGCCGAGGCGGGGGAGACCGTGGTCAGCGCCGGCTGGGTGCGCTACGTGGCGGGCACCGGCTTCGCGACGCTGTGGGGCGGCTCGACGCTCGCGCAGTGGCGGCGCCGGGGCATCTACCGGGCGCTGGTCGGCTACCGGGCGCGGCTGGCCGCCCAGCGGGGCCGGACCCTGCTGCAGGTGGACGCCTCCGAGGACAGTCGGCCGATCCTGCAGCGGTTGGGTCTCGTCCCGGTCACTACGACCACGCCCTACATCTACACTCCGTGACCATGGGCCAGCCGCTGACGGACGAGGAACGACTCACCCTGAAGACGGGCGCGTTCGGCGCGGTCTTCCTGGTGTCGAACGCCGACCCGGGCATGTTCGCGATGCTGCGGGAGAGCTTCGCCGCGTCGGGGGCGATGGCGGGGGCGAGCGGCCCGGTGAAGGAGGCGCTGACGACCGGCCCGCTGCCGAGGCTGCCCCGGGACTCGGCCCTGGAGGTCGAGGCGGTGGTGCTGCCGGCGCTGGGCCGGGCGGTGGAGATCCTGCGCGCGAAGTCGCCGGGGGACGTGGCGGCGTACCGGTCGCTGGTGCTGGCCGCCGCCGACCGGGTGGCGCGGGCGCACCGGGGGGTGACGCCGGCCGAGGCCGAGGTGATCGACCGGATCCGGGGCGCGCTGGCCGAGCCGGCCTGAGTCCGCGCGTGTCCGGTGCGCCCCGGAGTCGGGGCGCGCGGTGAGCTGTGTCACCCTGAGGCCCCCGGGAGCCGATGCTACTTGTGGGTAACATTGGCGCGTGGGCAAGTGCACAGCAGCCCGTGGTTGACCGATCGTTAAGTTTCGCGGGAGGCTGCGCCCGTGACCTGGCGAGGGATCGCCACACCAACAGGAGGGGTCGTCGAAGCGCGATGAACATCGTCGTACTCGTCAAGCAGGTGCCCGATTCGGGCGCGGACCGCAACCTGCGTCCTGACGACAACACCGTCGACCGCGGTTCGGCGAGCAACGTCATCAACGAGATGGACGAGTACGCCATCGAGGAGGCGTTGAAGATCAAGGAGGCGCACGGGGGCGAGGTGACGATCCTGACCATGGGTCCGGACCGGGCGACCGAGTCGATCCGCAAGGCGCTGTCGATGGGGCCGGACGCCGCCGTGCACGTCGTCGACGACGCCCTGCACGGGTCCTGCGCCGTGGCCACCTCGAAGGTGCTCGCCGCCGCCCTCGGTCAACTCAACGCCGACCTGGTGATCTGCGGCGCCGAGTCGACCGACGGCCGGGTCCAGGTCATGCCGCACATGATCGCCGAGCGCCTGGGTGTGGCCGCGCTGACCGGCGCGCGCAAGCTCACCGTCGACGGCTCCACCCTGACCGTGGAGCGGCAGACGGAGGAGGGCTACGAGGTGGTCACCGCCTCGACCCCGGCCGTCGTCTCCGTGTGGGACACCATCAACGAGCCGCGCTACCCGTCCTTCAAGGGCATCATGGCCGCCAAGAAGAAGCCGGTGCGCACTTTGTCCCTGGCCGACCTCGGCGTCGCCCCGGCCGAGGTGGGCTTCGACGGCGCGACCAGCACCGTGCTGGAGCACAGCAAGCGCCCGCCGCGCTCCGGCGGCGCGAAGGTCACCGACGAGGGCTCCGGCGGCGCGCAGCTGGTCGAGTTCCTCGCCACCGAGAAGTTCGTGTGAGGGGTGCAGGTCATGTCTGAGGTTCTCGTCGTCGTCGAAGCCACCCGCGAGTTCGGCGTCAAGAAGGTCACCCTTGAGATGCTCACCCTCGCCCGCGAGCTCGGCACGCCCAGCGCGGTCGTGCTCGGCGGCCCCGGCGCGGCCGAGGCGCTGAGCGCGAAGCTGGGCGAGTACGGCGCGGAGAAGATCTACGCCGCCGAGAGCGAGGAGATCGACGGCTACCTGGTGGCCCCGAAGGCCACCGTGCTGGCCGACCTCGTCAAGCGGGTGCAGCCGGCCGCCGTGCTGCTCGCCTCCGCCCAGGAGGGCAAGGAGATCGCCGCCCGGTTGGCCGTCAAGCTGGACAACGGCATCCTGACCGACGTGGTCGCCCTCGCCGCCGACGGCACCGCCACGCAGGTCGCGTTCGCCGGCTCGACCATCGTCACGTCGAAGGTCACCAAGGGCCTGCCGCTGGTCACCGTGCGGCCGAACTCGCTCACCCCGGCCCCGGCCCCCGCCACCCCCGCCGTCGAGCAGCTCACCGTGACCGTGGGTGAGGCGGACAAGCTGGCCAAGGTCGTCGACCGGGTCGCCGAGCAGAAGGGCTCCCGCCCCGAGCTCACCGAGGCGTCCGTGGTCGTCTCCGGCGGCCGAGGCGTCGGCAACGCCGACAACTTCAAGCTGGTCGAGGAGCTGGCCGACCTGCTCGGCGGGGCCGTCGGCGCGTCCCGCGCGGCCGTCGACTCCGGCTTCTACCCGCACCAGTTCCAGGTGGGCCAGACGGGCAAGACGGTCTCCCCGCAGCTCTACGTGGCGTTGGGCATCTCCGGCGCGATCCAGCACCGGGCCGGCATGCAGACCTCGAAGACCATCGTCGCGGTGAACAAGGACGGCGAGGCCCCGATCTTCGAGCTGGCCGACTTCGGTGTGGTGGGCGACCTGTTCAAGGTCGTGCCGCAGGCCGCCGAGGAGATCCGCAAGCGCAAGTGAGCCACCCCCCGGGGGACCCGGGGCGAAACGCCGAAGGGGGCCACCCGATCCCGGGTGGCCCCCTTCGACCGTGCCTGTCGACGGGGAGCTGATCGGCGGGCCGGGGAGCTGATCCGGCCCGCCGATCAGCCCGTCAGGGTGCCCCTCAGCAGGCTGTCGCCGGAGTGGGCGGGCTTGTTGTCGTACTGCTCGGCGGAGACGTCCACCACCGAGTAGGTCCGGAGGTCGACGTTCGGCGGCAACGGTAGCAGCGCGTCCCCCGTGCCGGAGTTCAGCACGCCGACCGAGAACATCCGCATGGTGGCCGGGTCGATGAGCCAGACCTCGTAGTACCCCGGTACCGCCGGGAGATTCGCCACATGCAGGTGCAGTTGGTTGTCGGTGAACACCCGGGCGTCCCCGTTGGCGTCGCGCGGCGTCGTCCCGTACGCGGTCAGGGCCCCGCTGGCCAGCACCACGCGCTCCGGTGGCCGGGGCTCGTCGGCGGAGCCCGACAGCACGGCGAAGGTGCCCACCACGCCGACCGCGGCGGCGGCCGCCGCCGTCACCGCCGTGACCGCCCAGCGGGGCAACCGGCGACGCCGCCCACCGGCCCCGCCGGGCTGCGCCGCGCCGTTCTCCGGCCGCGCGTCGGTCTCCGGCGGCCCGGCGGCGCGGCGGTCGCCGAGCGACGGCAGCGCCTCGGCCGCCGCGACCTCCGCGACGATCCCCTGCCACACGTGCTCGGGCGGGTCGGGCAGGTCGCCCAGCCCCTGGGTGCCGGCACCGAGGCCGGCGACGTGCCGCAGGCCGTCCACCTCGGCCCGGCAGTGCGCGCAGGCGTCGAGGTGGCGGGCCTCACCGTCGTCCGCCTCGCTCTCACCGAGCGCCAGGAAGACCAGCCGGTCGTGGTCCAGGTGCTGCACCGTCCACCTCCCATCTGCGTTTCAGGCTCGCCATACCTCGCCGGATGTGACTCTTGACCGTCCCCAGCGGCACGCCGGTCACCGTCGCGATCTGCTGGTGGGTCAGGTCGTCGTAGAACGCCAACTCCAGCATCCGGCGCTGGTCGTCGGGGAGCCGGGCCAGCTCGTCGGCCACCACCAGCCGGTCGACGACCGTGTCCGGGTCCGGGCCGGTCGGGGCCGGATCGGGCAGTTGCCGCACCGTCTCCACCACGCGGTTCTCCCGTGCGGAGGCGCGCAGCCGGTCGACGACCTTGCGCCGGCCGATGCCGAGCAGCCAGCCGATCAGCGACCCCCGGGACGGATCGAAGGTGTCCCGCCCCAGCCAGGCCGCGACGAAGGTCGCCTGGGTCACGTCCTCCGCGTCGCTGCGGTTGGCCAGCGTGCTGGTGGCCAGGTGCAGCACCGCCCGGCCGTACCGGTCGTACGCCTGGCGCAGGGCGGCCTCGTCGCCCGCGCGGAACCGCTCGGCGAGGTCGTCCTGGGGTGGTGGCTCGGGTTCCTGTTGCACCGCTGTCACCGGGCGGTTCGCCTTCCGTGGAGCATGCCCGACTGTAACCCCCGCCGTCATCGCCCCACCTTCGCGCCTCGTGCGTCCGCACCTGTCTCACCTGCTCTTCGCCGCCGAGGGCCCCCGTGGATGCGCCCGCCGGAAAGAAAAAGAAGTCGTCGGAGGGCGCATCCGGGGCGGCGGGAGCCGGCGTAACCCGTTCTGCAAGCCAGGCCTGACGAACCAGCACGAACCACCAGGAGGCAGACATGCAGCTCTCGTACTTCCGTCGGGTCGCCGCGGGCGGCGCGGTCGCCGCGCTGACCTTCGCCGGTGCCGGCGCCCTCACCGCCACGCCGGCCTACGCCGCCACCAGCAAGGTCTCCGTCGTGCACGGCATCCCCGACACCCCCGTCGACGTGTACGTCAACGGCAAGAAGACCCTCGACAACTTCAAGCCCGGCGACGTGGCCGGCCCGCTCGACCTGGAGCAGGGCGCGTACGACATCGCCCTGACCAAGCCCGGCGAGGCGCTCGACAAGGCGATCCTCACCGTCGACGACGCCGAGGTGCCGGGCGGGGCGAACATCAGCCTCGCCGCGCACCTCGACGAGGCCGGCAAGCCCAGGATCACGCCGTTCGCCAACGACACCGCCAAGGTCGACGCCGGCAAGGCCCGGCTGATCGTCCGGCACACCGCCGCCGCCCCGGCCGTGGACGTGCGGGCCGGCGGAAAGCCCGTCTTCGAGGACCTGACCAACCCGAACGAGGCGAAGGCCGACGTCGACGCCGGCACCGTCTCCGCCGACGTGGTGCTCGCCGGCACCGACACCGTGGCGATCGGTCCCGCCGACCTGGACCTGAAGGAGGGCACCGCCACCATCGTCTACGCGATCGGCTCGGCCGAGGCCAAGAACCTCGACCTGGTCGCGCAGACCATCACCGGCCTGCACTCCGCCCCGGGCGGCGTGCCCAGCGGCACCGGCGGCCAGGCCGGCACCGGCGTGCAGACCTGGTGGTACGTGCTGGCCGGCGCCGGCGTCCTGCTGCTGGTCGGCGGCGGCGTCCGGGTGGCCGCCACGGCCCGGACGTCCCGCCGGTGACGGTGCGCAACCGCGGCGCGCTGGCGGCGATGGCCGCCGGCGCTGCCGCGCTCACCGTCGCCGCCGTGGTCGCCTGCGGCTCGCAGCCCGCCGAGGACGTCGGCGCGGACGACGCGGCGGCCCTGGCCGTGGCCACCGGATCGCCGGCCGCGAGCGCCCCCGGTGGCCCGTCGGTGCCGGTCACGGCCGGCGAGCTGCCCGCCGGCGACGCGACCGTGCCGCCGGTGCGGCTGCGCATCCCGGCGATCGACGTCACCGCCCGCGTCGACCCGGTCGGGGTCAACCCGCGCACCGACGAGTTCGAGGTCCCGCCCAGCGTGGACCGGATCGGCTGGTACCGGTACGGCCCCGGCCTGTCCGCCGACGCCGGGTCGGTGGTGATCGCCGGCCACGTGGACAGCGCCGAACAGGGCAGGGGGGCGTTCTTCCGGCTGCGGGAGCTGGACCGGGGCGACACCGTCACCGCCACCGGCGGCGACGGGACGACGCGCGAGTACCGGGTCGTCGCCCGCGAGGAGTACGCCAAGACGAAGATCCCGCTGGACCGGTACTTCGCCCGCGACGGCAGCCCCCGGCTCACGCTGATCACCTGCGGCGGCCCGTTCGACCCGCAGACCCGCCGATACCGGGACAACATCGTCGTCACCGCCGTCCCGGTGTGAGCGGTCGCGCCCCGGGGTCCTGGCGCCCCGGGGCGCGGGTGACCTCCGGAGTCGGGCCGGCGCGAGGCCGGTCAGTAGGCTGAGCGGCGATGGCATACCTGGATCACGCGGCGACGACTCCGATGCTCGACGAGGCACTGGAGGCGTACGTGGCCGCCGCTCGCGAGGTCGGCAACGCGTCGTCACTGCACGCGGCGGGCCGGCGCGCCCGCCGCCGGGTGGAGGAGTCCCGCGAGCGGGTGGCCGCCGCGCTGGGCGCCCGCCCCTCCGAGGTGATCTTCACCGGCGGCGGGACGGAGAGCGACAACCTGGCGGTCAAGGGCATCTTCTGGGCCCGCCGGGCCGCCTCCCCGGCCCGCCGCCGGGTGGTCTCCAGCGCCGTCGAGCACCACGCCGTCCTCGACACGGTCGACTGGCTGGCCGAACGCGAGGGCGCCGAGGTGGGCTGGCTGCCGGTGGACGCCGCCGGCCGGCTCGACCCGGAGGCGCTGCGCGCCGAGCTGGCCGACCACGGCGACGCCGTCGCCGTGGTCACCGCGATGTGGGCCAACAACGAGGTCGGCACCCTGCAGCCGGTGGCCGCGCTGGCCGCCGTCGCCGCCGAGCACGGGGTGCCGTTCCACACCGACGCGATCCAGGCGGTCGGCCAGGTGCCCGTCGACTTCGCCGCCAGCGGCGTCTCCGCGCTGACGGTCACCGGGCACAAGCTCGGCGGCCCGGCGGGGGTGGGCGCGCTGCTGCTCGCCCGCGACGTCGCGGCCACCCCGCTGCTGCACGGCGGCGGCCAGGAACGCGACGTGCGCTCCGGCACCCTCGACACCGCCGGCATCGTCGCCTTCGCGGTCGCCGTCGAGGCGGCGGTGAAGGGCCAGCAGGAGTACGCGGCCCGCGTCGCCGCCCTCCGCGACGACCTCGTGCGGCGGGTCCGGCACGCCGTGCCCGAGGTCGTCTTCAACGGCGACCCCGACGACCGGCTGCCCGGCAACGCGCACTTCTCCTTTCCCGGCTGCGAGGGCGACGCGCTGCTGCTGCTGCTCGACGCCCAGGGCATCGCCTGCTCCACGGGCTCGGCCTGCTCGGCCGGGGTGGCCCAGCCCTCCCACGTGCTGATCGCGATGGGCGCCGACGACGACCGGGCCCGCTCCTCGCTGCGCTTCAGCCTCGGCCACACCAGCGGCCAGGCCGACGTCGACGCGCTCGTGGCGGCCCTGCCGGCGGCGGTGGAGCGGGCCCGCCGCGCCGGCGCCCTGCGCGCGCCCCGCTGACCGCGCCCGCCGCGCGAAGCCCGGTACGCTCGGAGCGGGGAAGGGAGCGTGACGGGGTGAGGGTGTTGGCGGCCATGTCCGGCGGGGTCGACTCCGCCGTGGCGGCGGCGCGGGCCGTGGAGGCCGGGCACGACGTCACCGGCGTGCACCTGGCGCTGGCCCGCAACCCGCAGACGTACCGCACCGGGGCGCGCGGGTGCTGCACGCTGGAGGACTCGCGGGACGCCCGCCGCGCCGCCGACGTGCTCGGCATCCCGTTCTACGTGTGGGACATGGCCGACCGGTTCCACGCCGACGTGGTCGACGACTTCGTCGCCGAGTACGCGGCCGGCCGCACCCCGAACCCCTGCCTGCGCTGCAACGAGAAGATCAAGTTCGCGGCGGTGCTGGACCGGGCCGTGGCGCTGGGCTTCGACGCGGTGGTCACCGGCCACCACGCCCGGCTCGGCCCCGACGGGCTGCTGCGCCGCAGCGTCGACGCGGCCAAGGACCAGTCGTACGTGCTCGCGGTGCTGACCCGCGCCCAGCTCGACCGGTCGGTCTTCCCGCTCGGCGACTCGACCAAGGCCCAGGTCCGCGAGGAGGCGGCCCGGCGCGGCCTCGCCGTCGCCGACAAGCCCGACTCGCACGACATCTGCTTCATCGCCGACGGCGACACCCGGGGCTTCCTCGCCGGCCGGCTCGGCGAGGCGCCGGGCCAGGTGGTCGACGTGCTCACCGGCGCGGTCGTCGGCAGCCACACCGGCGCGTACGCGTACACGGTGGGGCAGCGCCGGGGCCTGCACCTGGACCGGCCCGCCCCCGACGGCCGCCCCCGCTACGTGCTCTCCATCACCCCGAAGACCAACACCGTCACGGTGGGGCCGGCCGAGGCGCTGGAGGTCTCCACGGTGCGCGCCGACCGTCCCGTGTGGACCGGCGGCGAGCGCCCCGACGGGCCGATCGAGTGCGAGGTGCAGCTGCGCGCCCACGGCGACGTGGTGCCCGCCACGGTCGAGCTGACCGGCGACACGCTGCGCGCCGAGCTGCGCCGCCCGGTGCGCGGGGTCGCCGCCGGCCAGGCCGTCGTCGCGTACCGGCCCGACCCGGCCGGCGACGTGGTGCTCGGCTCGGCCACCATCGCCGGCTGACGCGCCGCCCGGCTCGACCAGCGCCGCGTGCGCGGTGCCCGGCTGTGCGACACATCGCCGCGTGCCGCCGGCCGCCGACCGGTACCCTTCGCCCGTGACAGCTAGCGCGTGGCCCTGGCCCCTCGGCGCGGCGACCGGCATCGGTTCGTTGCCCGGCACCGACATCGCCGAGGCGCAGCGGATCGTCCTCGGGGAGCTGCCCGCCCTGCCCCACCTGCCCGAGCTGCCGGCGCGCGGCCCCGGGGCGGACCTGATCGGCCGCACCGGCGGCCTGCTGGTCGAGCTGCCCGTCGAGCTGTACGCGGCCCACTGGCGGGTCGCCCCCCGCCCGGGGCGGGAGCTGCGCCGGGCCCGGGACCTCATGGAACGCGACCTCGACCAGCTCGCCGAGCAGGCCGAGGAGTACGCCGGCCCGGTCAAGGTGCAGGCCGCCGGCCCGTACACCCTGGCCGCCGGCATCGACCTGCCGATCGGCGGCCGGATGCTGCGCGACCCCGGCGCGGTGCGGGACCTCACCGGTTCCCTCGCCGAGGGGCTGCGCGCCCACCTCGCGGCGGTCGCCCGCCGGCTGCCCCGGGCCTCGGTGCTGCTCCAGCTCGACGAGCCGTCCCTGCCGGCCGTGCTGGCCGGGCGGGTGCCCACCGAGAGCGGCTTCGGCACGTACCGGTCGGTGCCGCAGCCCGACGCGGCGGACCTGCTGCGCACGGTGGTCGAGGCCGTCGGCGTGCCGGTCGTGGTGCACTGCTGCGCGCCGGACGTCCCGCTGGAGCTGATCCGCTCGGCCGGCGCGGCCGGGGTCGCGCTCGACCTCGCCCTGGTGAAGGATCTGGACCCGCTCGGCGAGGCCATCGACGCCGGGCTCGGGCTGCTGGCCGGCGCCGCGCCGGCCACCCCGCCGCCCGGCGGTCGCGCGCCGACCTCCGCCCAGGTCGCCGATCGGGTACGCCAGCTCTGGGACCGCCTCGGCTTCCCGCGCCGCCGGCTGCCCGAGCAGGTGGTGGTCACCCCCGCCTGCGGCCTCGCCGGGGCCACGCCGCAGCACGTGCGGGCGGTGCTCGCGGCGTGCCGGGACGCGGGCCGGCGACTCGCCGAGGACTGAGGTTTCCTGTCGTACCCCGTGGGCAGGATGACGCACATGATCGGACAACTGCGCAGCACCGTGATCGACTGCCCCGATCCGCGTGCCCTCGCGGCGTTCTACGCCGAGCTGACGGGCCTGCCGCTGGCGGAGGGTGACTCCGACGGCGACGAGTGGGTGGTCCTCGGCGGCCCGGTGGGGCAGCACCCCCGGCTGGCCTTCCAGAAGGCCCCCGACCTGCGCCCGCCGACCTGGCCCGACCCGGAGCGGCCACAGCAGCTCCACCTCGACGTCACCGTCACCGACATCGAGGCGGCCGAGCGGGCGGTGCTGGCGCTGGGCGCGCGCCGGCTCGACGGCGAGGGGGAGGGGTTCCGGGTCTACGCCGACCCGGCCGGTCACCCGTTCTGCCTCTGCTGGGACTGACCCGGGACCGACCGGCCCGCCTGTGTCCCGTCGCATGGCGGGGATCGCCGGGGCGCGGCATGATCACACGGGTGATCGACTCCTCGCTCCGGCGGGCCTCCGGCTCGCTGCTCGGCCTGGCCTACGGTGACGCGCTGGGCCGCCCGACCGAGTTCCTGACCGTCGCCGAGATCCACCGCCGCTACGGCCCGGCCGGCCCCCGCGAGCTGGAGGGCGACCCGGCGCTGGTCACCGACGACACCCAGATGGCGCTCGCGGTGGCCTGGGCGCTGCACGACGCGCCCGCGTACACCCCGGCGGCAGTCGAGCCGCTGCTGCGGGAGCGCTTCGTGGCCTGGTCGGTCAGCCCCGACAACAACCGCGCGCCGGGCATGACCTGCCTGCGGGCCTGCGCCGAGCTGTCCCGGGGGGTGCGCTGGCAGGAGGCGACCGTGGCCGGCTCGAAGGGCTGCGGGGCCAACATGCGGGTCACCCCGGTCGGGCTGCTCGCCGTCGACCTGGACACCCTGGCCGGTCTCGCCCAGCTCCAGGCGGGCCTGACCCACGGCCACCCGACCGGGCTGGCCGCCAGCGAGCTGACGGCGTACGCGGTCCGCCTGCTGCGCGACGGCGCGGCGCTGGCCGAGCTGCCGGCGCTGCTCACCGACCGGGCCCGGGAGCAGCGCCGGGTCTACCGGTCGGATTGGCTCGGCGACCTGTGGCAGCGTCCCGGCGTCGACTCGCCGCAGGAGTTCATCGCCCGCGGCTGGGACGAGTGCCTGGGCGCACTGGGCCGCCTGACCACCACCCTGACCCGCCCCGACGACGGCGGCGACCCGTGCCGGCGTACCGGCGAGGGGTGGGTGGCCGAGGAGGCCCTGGCGACCGCGCTGCTCTGCGCGCTGTGGCACGCCGACGACCCGGTCGGCGCGCTGGCCCGCGGCGCGACCACCGCCGGCGACTCCGACTCCATCGCGGCCCTGGCCGGCGCGTTCGTCGGCGCGGCGCACGGCCTGCCGGCCTGGCCGACCGACTGGGCCACCCGCATCGAGTACGCCGACCAACTCGCCGCCCTCGCCGCCGCCCTCGACTGACTGCTCCCCGGCCGGCTGCCTTTCTCTTCGCCCCCGACTGCTCTCTCCCTCAGACTGCTCTCTTTCCCTGACTGCTCTCTTCCCCTGCCTCTCGCCCCCGAGCCGGCGGCGCGTCGAGGGCGGATGACTGCTGCCGGCACATAGGGAGCTGAGTCGAATACGACATCAGCGCCCTGAGAGGCAGCCCGACCACGGGCGGCGACATGCTCGGCGGTGCGCCAGCGGCCCGGCAGCGTTGCGGCGGTAGGGCGGTGGGGCGGTAGGGCGTTGTGGCGGTAAGGCGGTGGGGCAACGTGGCGGCCTGAACGCGCTGCTCGCGTTGTCCCGACCGATCCCCGTTGAGGCGGGTCGGGCGCAGGCTGGAGGCCGCAGGTCCACCCGCGCACGCGATGCCGACTCGTTGCCGGCCGGAGCGCATCGGACATCGTGCGGCGTTCCCCTGGGAGACGCAGCGACAGGGCAGGCTGTGTGCCGAAGCCAAGCGATGATCGTCTGCTGATCATGGAGACGGGCGTCGGCGTGTCGTCTCCATAATCAGCAGACGATCATGGCGGGGTGGGGATGGCCTGGTGGGGGCGGCCTGGGCGGTGGGTGGCTCGGCCGCGGGGCCTGGCGGCGGGTGGACCGGCGGCGGGTGGGCCGGTGGCGGGGTGATGTCGTTGGTGACTCAGCTCCCTAGGCGCCGCAACTGCCCATGTTCCCTCGCGTGACGTCGGCTGCTCCGCCCAGGCCGCGGATTGTCCCACCGTCCCGATACGGTGCGGGGGTAGCGTGAACAGGGAGGTCGACACGGTGTCCGAAGCCGGCAGCATGTCCGAGGAAGCCGTTCCACAGCAGGTGAGCCCGGCGCAGGAGGCGGCGGCGGGCCCCGAGCCGACCCCCGAGGCGCGGGAGCGGCACGCCACCCTCAGCCAGGAGCTGACCGAACACCAGTACCGCTACTACGTGCTGGACGCCCCCACCATCTCCGACGCCGACTTCGACCGGCAGCTGCGCGAGCTGGAGGCCCTGGAGGCCGAGTTCCCCGCCCTGCGCACCCCCGACTCGCCGACCCAGCGGGTCGGCGGCACCTTCTCCACCGACTTCACGCCGGTCACCCACGCCGAGCGGATGCTCTCGCTCGACAACGCGTTCGCCGACGAGGAGTTGGCGGCCTGGGCCGAGCGGGTGGAGCGGGACGCGGGCGGCCCGGTGCCCTACCTCTGCGAGCTCAAGGTCGACGGGCTGGCGATCAACCTCACCTACGAGAAGGGCCGGCTGGTGCGGGCCGCCACCCGGGGCGACGGGCGCACCGGCGAGGACGTCACGGCCAACGTCCGCAGCATCCGCGACGTGCCGGCGCGGCTGACGCCGTCCGACGACTTCCCCGACGTGCCCGAGTTCGTCGAGGTGCGCGGCGAGATCTACTTCCCGATCGCCGGCTTCGCCGACCTCAACGCGAGTCTCGTCGAGCAGGGCAAGGCGCCCTTCGCCAACCCGCGCAACGCCGCCGCGGGCAGCCTGCGGCAGAAGGACCCCCGGATCACGGCCTCCCGGCCGCTGCGGCTGGTGGTGCACGGCATCGGTGCCCGGCGCGGCTACACGCCGACGGCGCAGTCCGAGTCGTACGCGGCGCTGCGCTCGTGGGGGCTGCCCACCAGCGACCGCTGGCGGGTCGTGCCCGACCTGGCCGGCGTCGCCGAGTTCATCGCGTACTACGCCGAGCACCGGCACGACGTCGAGCACGAGATCGACGGGGTCGTGGTCAAGGTGGACCCGGTCTCCATCCAGGGCCGGCTCGGCTCGACCAGCCGGGCCCCGCGCTGGGCGATCGCCTTCAAATACCCGCCGGAGGAGGTCAACACCAAGCTCCTCGACATCGAGGTGGAGGTCGGGCGCACCGGCCGGGTGACCCCGCGAGCCCTGCTCGAGCCGGTCCTGGTGGCCGGTTCCACTGTCGCCTACGCCACTCTGCACAACGCCCGTGAGGTGGAGCGCAAGGGGGTGCTGATCGGCGACACGGTGGTGATCCGCAAGGCCGGCGACGTGATCCCCGAGGTGCTCGGCCCGGTGGTCGACCTGCGCCCCGCCGACGCCAAGCGGTTCGAGATGCCAGCGGACTGCCCTTCCTGCGGCACCGCCCTGCGCCCGGAGAAGGAGGCGGACGTCGACATCCGCTGCCCGAACAGCCGCAGCTGCCCCGCGCAGCTGCGCGAGCGGGTCTTCCACCTCGCGGGCCGGGGCGCGTTCGACATCGAGGTGCTCGGCTACAAGGGCGCGGCGGCGCTGCTCGACGCGCAGGTCATCACCGACGAGGGAGACCTGTTCGGGCTCGACGCCGAGCAGTTGGCCCGGTCGCCGTTCTTCGTCAACAAGGACGGCAGCCTCGGCAGCAACGCCGCCAAGCTCCTCGACAACCTCGCCGTAGCCCGGGAACGCGACCTGTGGCGGGTACTGGTCGGGCTCTCCATCCGGCACGTCGGCCCGACCGCCGCCCAGGCCCTCGCCCGGCACTTCCGGTCGATGGCGGCGATCCAGGCCGCCAGCGAGGAGGAGCTCTCCTCGGTCGACGGCGTCGGCCCGACGATCGCGGCCAGCATCGTCGAGTGGTTCACCGTCGACTGGCACCGCGAGGTGGTCCGCAAGTGGGCCGAGGCGGGCGTACGGATGGCGGAGGAGGCCGGCGACGAGGGGCCGCGCCCGCTGGAGGGGCTCACGGTCGTGGTGACCGGCACCCTGAGCGGGTTCTCCCGCGACCAGGCCGCCGAGGCGATCCAGGTGCGGGGTGGCAAGGTCACCGGCTCGGTCTCCAAGAAGACCGGCTTCGTGGTGGTGGGCGACAACCCGGGGTCCAAGGCCGACAAGGCGGCCACCCTGAAGGTGCCGGTGCTCGACGAGGACGGCTTCCGGGTGCTGCTCGACCGGGGCCCGGACGCGGCCCGGGAGGTGGCCCAGGTCGGCGAGTGACCCGAGCGGGCCCGCGGCGGGCGACCGCCGGGGCACCTTGACCGCACCTGGCCGCGTATACCAAGTTAGTTACGACTAGGACCGATTCGCGGCTGTCATCTCTGAAAAGCGGCACCCAGGGCGTTTCATGGTGGTCACGGCGGGCACAGGGCCCGCCGCGACCGCTGCCCGGGAGGTGCGATGGAGGCCGTCGATCCGCGAAACTCCGTCCCGCCGGGACGGGTGACGCCCTTCTTCGGTTTCGTCGCCGCCGTCGCCGCGCTGGCGGTGCTGCTCTCCGCCGGGCCGCTGGCCGCGCTGGCGGGCCGGCTCGCCGAGCTGCCGACGGCGTTCTGGACGATGGCGGCGCTCGCCGTCGTCTGCGACGCGCGGCCGTTCGTGCCGCCCGGGCGGCGGCAGTCGTCGGCGGTCTTCCCGTCCACCTGCTTCACCTTCGCCATCCTGCTCGGCTGGGGGCTGGGCCCCGCCGTCGCCGTGCAGACCGTGGCGGTGGTCGTCTCCGGCTGGCGGATGGGGCACGCCGCGTGGCGGTCCGGCTTCAACGCCGCCCAGTACGCCTGCGCCCTCGCCGCCGCCTCGGCGGTCACCGCCCTGGGGCCGGGGAGCATCTTCGCCGGCGGGCGGCTGCGCGCGGTCGACGTGCTGGCGGTGGGCGCGGCGACCGCCGTCTGGTTCGCGGTCAACTACGGCCTGGTCAGCACCGCCATCCGGCTGCGCTTCGCGGACCGCTGGTGGCCCGGCGTGCGGTCCGGCCTGGGGTACGAGCTGATCTCCACCGGGTCGCTGCTGCTGCTCGCCCCGGTGCTGGTGGCCGCCGCCCGGGCCAGCGCCGCGCTGATCCCGCTGGTGCTGGTGCCGCTGTTCGCGGTGTACCGGATGGCCCGGCTCGCCGCCGAGCAGGAGCACCTCGGAGCGCTCGACCCGCTCACCGGCCTGCCCAACCGCAAGGCGCTGCTGGCCGAGGTCGCCGAGCAGGTCCACCTGCACGCCGAGCGCTCCGCGCGCAACGAACCGGACGCCCACCTCGCGCTGCTGCTGATCGACCTGGACCGGTTCAAGAACGTCAACGACGCGCTCGGCCACGCCGTCGGCGACCGCCTGCTGATCGAGGTCAGCGCCCGGCTGGCCGGCGCGGTGGGGGAGCGGGACCTGCTCGCCCGCCTCGGCGGGGACGAGTTCGCCATCGTCAGCACCGGGCTCACCGGCGTGGACGCCGCCCGCGCCACGGCCGAGCGGCTGGTCGCCGCGCTCGCCGAGCCGGTGTCGCTGGACGGGCTGCCGCTGGACGTCGGCGGCTCCATCGGCATCGCCATGTATCCCGAACACGGCGAGGACTTCGCCACGCTGATGCGCCACGCCGACGTCGCCATGTACGACGCCAAGCACCGCAACGACACCATCGCCGTCTACGCCGCCGAGTCCGACCACAACTCGGCCGAGCGGTTGGGGCTCCTGGCCGACCTGCGGCGCGTACTCGAGGCGGGGCCGGTCGGGTCGGCGGAGCGCGACGCGCCGGTCGGTGCGCGCGGCGGCGACGGGGCCGCGCTGCCGGCGGCGCTGTCCGCGGCGGCGGGCGGGCCGGTCGACGCGGGACGGCCGGCACCCGCCGGGCCGGGCCGGTGGCGGGCCCGCCGGCACCGGCAACGCGTGGAGCCGGACCACCCCGACGACCTGATCAACCGGATCGTCACCGCCGCCGACCCGATCCGCCGGCGGGCCGCCGAGCCCGACGCCGGGCCCGACGCCGAGCCGGGCGGGGCGGACGCCGTGGTGCCGGCGCCGCAGGCCGGGCCGGCGCGCGGCGACGCCGACGGCGCCGGCCGGATCACGATGTATTACCAGCCGCAGGTCGCCATCGCCACCGGCGAGGTCGTGGGCGTCGAGGCGCTGCTGCGCTGGCGGCACCCGCGCCGGGGCATGGTCGATCCGGAGGAGCTGATCCGGGTCGCCGAGCAGAGCGCCGTGATGCGGCTGCTCACCCGCCGCGTCGTCGACGACGTGGTGGAGCAGCTCGCGAAGTGGTCGGCGGCCGGGATCACCCTGCGGGCCGCGCTCAACGTCAGCGTCCGGGACCTGCACACCGGCGAGATCGCCGACCAGATCGCCGACCGGCTGGCCCGCTACGGCGTGCGGCCCGACCGGCTGCAACTGGAGATCACCGAGGGCGCGCTGATGGCCGACCCCCGACGGGTGCTGGCGACCATCTCGCGGCTGCACGCCATCGGGGTGGCCATCGCGCTGGACGACTTCGGCACCGGCTACTCCAGCATGCAGCACCTGCGCCGGCTGCCGCTGTCGGAGGTCAAGGTGGACCGGTCGTTCGTGCTGGGGATGGCCGACGACGCCGACGACGCCGCGATCGTCCGGTCGATGATCGAGCTGGCCGGGGCGCTCGGGCTGCGGGTCGTCGCGGAGGGCGTGGAGGACGAGCGGACCTGGCGGCTGCTGCACGCCGCCGGCTGCGACGTGGCGCAGGGCTGGTTCTACGCCCGGCCCATGCCCGCCGGGGAGCTGACCGACTGGCTGGCCCGCTACCGGCCGCTGCGGCCGGCGGCCCGCGAGGCGGAGAGCCGGCCCCCGCAGGCCCGCTGACCCCGCCGCCGCGCCGGCCGCAGGGGGAGTCGGGGACGCCCGGCCGGTGCCGGGCAATAGACTCGCTGCGGTCACCGCGCGTCATCGTCGTTCCCGGCGCGCGGCAAGCCACCGCCAGATGCAGCAGGACAGCCAGAAGGGGGCACCGATGGCCGCCATCTCCCGCGAGGAGGTCGCGCACCTGGCGCGACTGTCGCGGCTCGCCGTCACGGAGGAGGAGCTGGACACCTTCGCCGGCCAGCTCGACACGATCCTCCAGGCGGTCGCCCAGGTCGGCGAGGTCGCCGCGGCGGACATCCCGCCGACGTCCCACTCCGTGCCGTTGACCAACGTGCTGCGCGAGGACG
>NZ_JAHWGR010000069.1:0-11573 GCF_020873825.1 Micromonospora sp. DH13 | reverse complement strand
CCCCGGGGGCGCCGGGGCGAGCGGCGGGCCCCGGGGCCGCCGGCGGGGGGTGCCGCCGGGCCGGGGGCGCGGGCGGGGGCGGTGGTCCCGTCCCCGCCGCCGCCCGCGCGGTCCTCAGCTCCGGGCCGCCGCCGGCTCGGCCCCGTCGCGCCCCGCCCGCCCCGCGTCGTCGGCGTCGGGTGCGTCGGTGTCGGGTGCGTCGCCGGTGGGTGCCGGTGGGATCCGGCCGGGCCACCAGAAGCGGTCGCCGAGCAGGAACACCAGCGCCGGCACGAGGACCGTGCGCACCAGCAGCGTGTCGAGCAGCACGCCGATGCAGACGATGACCCCGATCTGGGTCAGCAGGATCAGCGGTAGCACGCCGAGGACGGCGAAGACCGCCGCGAGCAGCACCCCCGCGCTGGTGATCACGCCGCCGGTGACGCGCAGGGCCGAGAGCATGCCGTCGCGGGTGCCGGTGCGGCGGGCGTCCTCGCGGGCGCGGGTGACGAGGAAGATGTTGTAGTCGACGCCGAGGGCCACGAGGAAGACGAAGGCGAGCAGCAGGACGCCGCTGTCGAGCGCCGGGAACCCGAGGACGAGGTCGAACAGCAGCCACGCCGCGCCGAGGCTGGCGAAGAACGAGGCGACGACGGTGAGCACGAGCAGGGCCGGTGCGACCAGGCCGCGCAGCAGCAGCACGAGCACCGCGGCGACGAGCAGCAGGATGATCGGCAGGATCAGCCGCAGGTCCCTGCCGTCGGCCTCCTTGGAGTCGTACGTGGCGGCGACCGTGCCGCCGACGACGGCGCCGTCGAACCGCTCGACGCCGTCGACGGCGGGCGGGGCGGAGCCGGGAACCGCGGCGACGGCGGCGCGCAGCGCCTCGATCGCGCGGTCCGAGTCGGCGCTGCCCGGTTCGGCCTCGAGCACCACGTCGACCTGGGCGACGGCGGTGCCGGCGTCCCCGGGGCGGGCGGAGGCCACCCCGGGTACGGCGGTGGCGGCCGCCACCACGGCCGGCGCCGCCGCCGGGGTGGTCAGGACGGCGACCGGCTGCGTCGTGCCGGCGGGGAAGGCCCGGGCGAGGGTCTCCGCGCCGGCGACGGCCTCGGGCTTCACCCGGAACTGTTCGGTCTCGGACAGGCCGGTGCGGATGCCGAGCCCGCCGAGGGCGAGGCCGGCGAGCAGCAGCGTCGCGAGCGCCGCGACCGGCAGCGGGCGGCGGACGACGGCGGTGCCGAGCCGGCCCCACAGCCGGCCCTCACGCGCGGGGCCGCCGACCCGGGGCACGAACGGCCAGAACAGCCCGCGGCCGAAGAGCACCAGCGCGGCGGGGAGGACGAACAGCGCCGACAGCATGGCGAACACGATGCCGGTGGCGCAGGCCACGGCGAGGGCCCGGTTGTTCTCCTGCTCCGACAGCAGCAGGGTGAGCACGCCGAGCACGACGGTGCCGCCGCTGGCGAGGATGGGCTCGGCGGTGCGGCGCAGGGCGGCGCGCATCGCGGCGAAGCGGTCGGCCTCGCGGCGCAGTTCCTCCCGGTAGCGGGCGATGAGCAGCAGGGCGTAGTCGGTGGCGGCGCCGAAGACGAGGACGCTGGCGATGCCGGTGACCGCGCCCTCCTGGAGGTGGATGCCGAGGGCGGGGACGATCGTGTCGACGGCTCGCAGCGTGAGCTGTTCGGTGGCCCCGACGACGACGAGCGGCACGATCCACAGGAACGGGCTGCGGTAGGTGACGAGCAGCAGCAGCGCGACGACGCCCGCGGTGACGACGAGCAGCGTGACGTCCGCGCCCGCGAAGACCTGCGTCAGGTCGGCGGTGAACGCGGGGGCGCCGGTGACCTGCGCGGTGAGGCCGGTGGGCAGGCCGTCGAGGGCCGTGCGGAGGTCGGCCACCGCGTCGGCGACGGCCGTCTGGCCGTCGGCGGTGGACATCGGTACGGCGAGCAGCGCCACCGTGCCGTCGGGTGAGGTCTGCGGCGGGCTGACCCGACCGCCGACCGCGAAGCGGCCCAGCTCGCCGAGGCGGGCGGTGATCGCCGCGCGGTCCGGTTCGGTGAGGGGCGTGCCGTCGGCGCGGCTGACGACGACGATCGCGGGTTGGACGTCGCGGGAGGGCAGCTCGTCCTGGAGCCGTTCGACCTGGGTGGACTGCCACTGCACGGACAGCCCGGTGGACGAGACGGAGGCGGGGTTGTCGGGCTTCGGGAGCCCGAAGACGACCGCGCTGAGGACGATCGCGGCGGCCACGGTGAGCCAGGCGGCGAGCCGGCCGCGGGCGACGCGGGTGAACACAGACATCGGGTTCCCTCGTGGTTGTCGGGGTGGGGCGCGGGGCACCGGTGGGCGGGCTCGGCCGGCGAGTTCGAAGGACCCGATTGTCGCGCCTGCCGAGTATCTTGATAAGCGAGATTATCGACAGCTCGACTATGCTGCAACCGGCACGCACGGGGGAGGGGGAAGCGACGTCGTGGCAACGCACGGCATGTACCGGAAACGGGAAACGCGGCGCGAGCAGCTCGTCGCCGCCATCACCAACGACCTGCGGCGCTACTCGTCCGACGCCCAGCACGTCGGGCACGCCTTCGCCGGCCTGCACGGCCTCAACGGCACCGACCTGCACGCGCTCATCGCCGTCATGGACGCCGAGCTCACCGGCGCCCCGATCACCCCGGGCCGGCTGGGGGAGAAGCTCAACCTGTCCTCCGGCTCGGTGACCGCCCTGATCGACCGGCTGGAGCGCGCCGGCCACGTCCGCCGGGACCGCGACACCGGCGACCGCCGCAAGGTGTTCCTGCGCTACGCCGACCAGGGCGCCGCGCTGGCCATGGAGTTCTTCCAGCCGCTCGGCCACCGTACCGACGCCGCGATGGCCGGCTTCAGCGACGACGAGCTGGAGGTGGTGCGCCGCTTCATGACGGTCATGGTGGCCACCATGCGGGAGCACCTCGACCAGGTTCGGGCGGCCCGCCCGGAGCCGCCGCACCGCGCGCCGAGCTGACCCGCCCGCCCGGCCGACGGGCAACCGGGGCGGGTGACGCGCCCGCCGCCGGCGACGGAACTGCCTGGCAGAACAGAGAAAACGCCCGCCGCGCGGCGGAGTACGCCGGGCGCGGCGGGCGCGGGTGCGCTGCGGCGACGGCCGGGATCGTCGACCCGACCGCCGTCACCGGCACGGAGCTACATCGCGCGGACGTTGTCCGCCTGCGGGCCCTTCTGCCCCTGGGTCACCTCGAACTCGACCTTCTGGCCCTCGTTGAGTTCCCGGTAGCCGCTCGACGCGATGGCCGAGTAGTGGACGAACACGTCCGGACCTCCGCCGTCCTGCTCGATGAAGCCGAAGCCCTTTTCCGAGTTGAACCACTTGACCGTGCCGGTAGCCATGCATCTCTCCCTGTTCAAAGCGGGTGAGCACCGACCGCTGGTCGATGATCGCCCTGTACCTCCCCGAGAGTAACCGGCAAAACCCGGATCTGCTGGGCGAAGTGCCGCAGGGCTTACCCGAAAATGCCCGCGCCCCGGGCGCAGCCCTGGGAAAACCCGCCCGGCGGGGCCCCGCCTGCGGCATGCTTGCCCCGATGACAAGTCCCGCAGCCACCGCGCTGGCCGTGCTGGAGCGGGAGATCGACGTGCCCGGCGAGGGGCTGGACCGCCTGCGGCTCGTCGCCACCCCCTTCGTGCCCGAGGTGCGGCTGCACCTCGCCGAGGACGCCATCGTCTGGTGGGCCCGGATGGAGGCCGCCGCCGGCCACGCCCTGCCGCCGCCGTACTGGGCCTCGGCCTGGGCCGGCGGCCAGGCCCTGGCCCGGCACCTGCTCGACCACCCCGAGCTGGCCGCCGGCCGCCGGGTGCTCGACCTGGCCGCCGGCTCGGGGCTCGTCGCGATCGCCGCCGCGCTGGCCGGCGCGGCCCGGGTCGTGGCCAACGACATCGACCCGTACGCCGTGGCGGCGGTCACCGTCAACGCCCGCGCCAACCGGGTCGCCGTCGCCGCGATGGGCGAGGACCTGCTCGACTCCGACGCGCCGGACGCGGACCTGCTCGTCGCCGGGGACGTCTTCTACGACCGGGAGATGGCGGGCCGGATGCTGCCGTTCCTGCGTCGCGCCGTGGCCCGGGGCGCGCGGGTGCTGGTGGGCGACCCCGGCCGGGGGCACCTGCCCCGCGACCTGCTGGACCCGGTGGCCACCTACCGGGTGCCCACCACCGAGCCGGCCGTCGACTCCCCGGTGCGCCGGGTGGAGGTGCTGCGGCCCCGGGCCGGCGGGGCCGACCCCGAGGCGGGATCAGGGTCGGCTAGGGGATCAAACCCGATGCCGGACGTGGCGGACCGGCCGTAGCGTACGGACCATGGCGGACTGGACACACCAGGTCGGGGAGCTGCCCACCATCCTGTTGGTGGGGGTGCTCGGGGTGGTGATGCTCTTCGACGCCGTACCGCTGGTGGGGGTGCTGGTCCCCGGCGACGTCGCGGTCCTCGCCGCGGTCGGCGTCGGGCGGCCGGCCACCGCCGCGAGCACCGTCGCCGCCGTGGTCGCCGGCTGCGTGGCCGGCTGGTCGCTGAGCTTCCTCGTCGGCCGCCGCTACGGCGACCGGCTGCGGCACAGCCGCGTCGGCGGCTGGATCGGGGAGTCCCGCTGGGCGGCGGCCGAGTCCGTCCTGCGCCGGGGCGGCGGCCGGATGGTGCTGGTCGCGCCCTTCCTGCCGGTGTTCAACGCGCTGCTGCCGCTGGCCGCCGGCGGCCTGCGGATGTCGTACCGCAGGTTCCTGGCCTGCGCGAGCGTCGGGGCCGCGCTCTGGGCCGGCCTCTACGTGGCCCTCGGCACGCTGTCCCGCTCGCTGGCCGGGCTGCTGCCGGTGGACGTTCCGCCGCTGCTGGTCACCATGGCGGTGGGTCTGCTGCTGGCCGGCGTGGTGCTGCTCGTCACGCGCCGCGGGCTGCGCGGCGCCGTCCCCGCCGCCCCGGCGGCCTGAGCCCCGGGCGGGCGACGGCGCCGCCGCCGGTCACCAGCCGCGGGCCCGCCACTGCGGCAGCGACGGGCGCTCCGCGCCGAGGGTGCTGTCCCGGCCGTGCCCCGGGTAGAACCAGGTCTCGTCGGGCAGCCGGTCGAACAGCCGGTGCTCGACGTCGTCGACGAGCTGACCGAACCGCTGCGGGTCCCGGTCGGTGTTGCCGACCCCGCCGGGGAAGAGGCTGTCGCCGGTGAACAGGTGCGGCACGCCCGCCGGGTCGCGGTAGAGCAGGGCGATCGAGCCCGGCGTGTGCCCCCGCAGGTGGATCACCTCCAGCTCGCGGTCGCCGACGGCCACCGTGTCGCCGTCGGTCAGCGGCTGCGCCGGGATCGGCAGGCCCGCGGCGTCGTCGGCGTGCACCAGCGCCCGCGCGCCGGTCTTGGCGACGACCTCCTCCAGCGCGACCCAGTGGTCCATGTGCTGGTGGGTGGTGACCACGGTGGCCAGGCCGGCGTCGCCGACCAGCTCCAGCAGCCGGGGCGCCTCGTTGGCCGCGTCGATCAGCAGCTGCTCGCCGGTGTCGTGGCACCGCAGCAGGTAGGCGTTGTTGTCCATCGGCCCCACCGACACCTTGGTGATGGTGAGCCCGTCGAGCTCGCGTACGGCCGGCGCGCCGCCGGGGCTGACGTCTCCGCTGTAGGTCATGCGTCCTTACATCCATTCCGGTGGGGTCGGCAGGGGACCGTCGGGGGTGACGGCGAGCGTGTCGGCGCCGCCGCGGCCGGTCAGCCAGGCGGCGAGCCCGTGGGCGGGGCCGGTGACGGTGGGCGCGCCGTCGGGATCGCCGACGACCACCTCGTGGCTGCTGCCGTCGAAGCGCAGCACCAGCGCCGGGGCGTCGTCCCGGCCGGCGAGGCCGGCGGTGACCTCGTGCAGCAGCCGCTGGGCGAACGCCTCCGGCCAGTCGGCCGGCGTGTAGCCGGCGGCCAGGTCGACGTGGTGCACCTCGACCTCCCGCAGCCGCCCCCAGACCAGCATGGCCGCCGGCCACGGGCCGCGCCGGGTCTCCACGGTCGCCGCCCACGCCTGCACGGGCATCGCGGCGACCGCCTCGGCGAACCGCTCGGCCGAGCGGCGCAGGTCGTCCAGGAGCGCGGCGGGCGTCCGGGCCGCCCCGGTGGCGATGTCGGCGGCGCGGGCCGCGGTGCTGGCGTACATCGGGATCCGCTCGCCGGTGCGGGCGGAGGTGAGCAGGTTGACGAACCCGTCGGCGTTGCGGGCCAGGTGGGTCAGCACGTGCGCCCGGGTCCAGCCGGGCAGCAGCGAGGGCGCGGCGACGTCCGCGTCGTCGAGGGCCGCGGCGGTGCGCAGCAGCCGGGCCGTGGCGTCGTCGAGGTCACCGGTCAGCAGCAGCGGGTCCGCGGTCACGCACCGAACCCTAGCCGCCCGCGGCCCCGGCGTCGCCGTGGAAATCGCTTTCGGCGCGTCGGCGCGGCCCCTACCGTCGGCGGTGCAACGCGACACCGGGACTCGGAGGAGGTGGTGCCCATGCCGGTCGAAGCACGCGTGTCGCCCCACCGTATCCACCGACCCTGAAGAGGTTGCCATGTCCATCGATCTGACCGCCCTCGGCTGGGACGCCGAACGGGCGGCCCACGCCCGTACCCGCGCCGGCCGGACCCCGGGCCGGGTGGCCCGCGTCGACCGGGGCGTGTGCACCGTGCTCGGCGCGGACGGGCCGGTCCGCGCCACCCTCGGCGCGGCGGTGCTCGCCGACGCGGCCCGCGACCTGACCCGGCTGCCCTGCGCCGGCGACTGGGTGCTGCTGCACGCCTGGCCCGACGGGCCGGTCACCGTCGAGTCCGTGCTGCCCCGGCGCACGGCGCTGGTGCGCCGCACCGCCGGCAAGGACGCCAGCGGGCAGGTGCTCGCCGCCAACCTCGACGCGGCGGCCGTCGTCGAGCCGGTGCACCCCGAGCCGGACGTCGCCCGCATCGAGCGGCTGCTGTCCCTGGCGCACGAGTCCGGAGCCACGCCGCTGGTGGTGCTCACCAAGGCCGACCTCGCCGCCGACCCGGCGGCGATCGCCCGGCAGCTCGCCGGCGTCGCGCCCGGGGTGCCGGTGCTGCCGGTCAGCGCCGAGCGCGGCGACGGCCTCGACGCGCTGCGCCCGCACGTCGCCCCGGGCCGCACCCTGGCCCTGCTCGGCCCGTCCGGGGCCGGCAAGTCGAGCCTGGTCAACGCGCTGGCCGGGGCGGTGGTGATGCCGACCCAGGCGATCCGCCGGGTCGACGGCAAGGGCCGGCACACCACCACCTGGCGGGCGCTGGTGCCGGTGCCGGGCGGCGGCGCGGTGCTGGACACCCCGGGGGTACGCGCGGTCGGCCTGCTCGACGGCGCGGCGGGCCTGGACCGGGCCTTCGCCGACATCGCCGCGCTGGCCACGGGCTGCCGGTACGGCGACTGCGCGCACGACGCCGAGCCGGGCTGCGCCGTCCGCGACGCCCTCGCCGCCGGGGAGCTGACCGTCCGGCGGTACGACAGCTGGCGCCGGTTGCAGCGGGAGATCGCCTTCGAGAGCCGGCGTCGGGAGACCCGGCTGGCCGCCGAGCGCCGGGGCGGCTGGCGCGGCGGGCGGCGACGGACGGCCCGGCCGTGACTGTCGGTGTTGCCGGGGTAGCGGGGAGCTGACCGCGGCGGCGGCCGGCCGCCGGGGCGCCGGTGCCGGGGCGAGGGCAGCGGGCCGGGGCCGTGACGGGTCCCGGCGCGACCGGGTTGAGCTGGGGGAATGTGCGGGCGCGGAAAGTTGTCGTACCTCGGGGCTAGAGTTGCCGAGGCGCTTCTTCTGCGCCCGCACGACCGTTCGGGGCCGTCCCGGAAGCCTCCCGGCCGCCCCGAGCGCCCAGATCCTCCTCGCCTTCTTCACCGGGAGTACACGGACAGTGGCCGACCGACTGATCATCCGTGGCGCGCGCGAGCACAACCTGCGTGACGTCAGTCTCGACCTGCCCCGGGACGCCCTGATCGTCTTCACCGGGCTCTCCGGGTCCGGCAAGTCGAGCCTGGCCTTCGACACCATCTTCGCCGAGGGGCAGCGCCGCTACGTCGAGTCGCTGTCGTCGTACGCCCGGCAGTTCCTCGGCCAGATGGACAAGCCGGACGTCGACTTCATCGAGGGCCTCAGCCCCGCCGTCTCCATCGACCAGAAGTCCACCTCGCGCAACCCGCGCTCGACCGTCGGCACGATCACCGAGGTCTACGACTACCTGCGGCTGCTCTACGCCCGCGTCGGCGAGCCGCACTGCCCGGTCTGCGGCGAGCGGATCTCCCGGCAGAGCCCGCAGCAGATCGTCGACCGGGTTCTCGCGATGGCGGAGGGCACCCGGTTCATGGTGCTCGCCCCGGTGGTGCGCGGCCGCAAGGGCGAGTACGTCGACCTGTTCGCCGAGCTGCAGGGCAAGGGCTACGCGCGGGCCCGGGTCGACGGCGTGGTGCACCCGCTGACCGAGCCGCCGAAGCTCAAGAAGCAGGAGAAGCACACCATCGAGGTGGTGATCGACCGGCTCACCGTCAAGCCCAGCGCCAAGCAGCGGCTGACCGACTCGGTCGAGGCGGCGCTCGGCCTCTCCGGCGGCCTGGTCCTGCTCGACTTCGTCGACCTCGCCGAGGACGACCCCGACCGGGAGCGCCGCTACTCCGAGCACCTGGCCTGCCCCAACGACCACCCCCTCGCGATCGAGGACCTGGAGCCCCGGGTCTTCTCGTTCAACGCGCCCTACGGGGCGTGCCCCGAGTGCACCGGCCTGGGCACCAAGAAGGAGGTCGACCCGGAGCTGATCGTCCCCGACCCGGAGCGCACCCTGCGCGAGGGCGCGATCCAGCCCTGGTCGTCCGGGCACAACCTGGAATACTTCCTGCGCCTGCTGGAGGCACTGGGCGAGGCCGAGCACTTCGACGTCGACACCCCGTGGCGGGCCCTGCCGGCGCGAGCGCAGAAGACGATCCTGCACGGCTCCGGCGACCAGGTGCACGTGCGCTACCGCAACAAGTTCGGCCGCGAGCGCTCCTACTACACCGGCTTCGAGGGCGTGGTGCAGTGGATCGAGCGCCGGCACACCGACACCGAGAGCGAGTGGTCGCGGGAGAAGTACGAGGGCTACATGCGCGACGTGCCCTGCGCGGCCTGCGGCGGCGCGCGGCTCAAGCCCGAGGTCCTCGCGGTCACCCTGGCCGGCAAGAGCATCGCCGAGGTGTGCAACCTGTCGGTGGGCGAGTGCGCCGAGCTGCTGGCCGGCATCGAGCTGACCGACCGGCAGAAGATGATCGCCGAGCGGGTGCTCAAGGAGATCAACGCCCGGCTGCGGTTCCTGCTCGACGTCGGGCTGGACTACCTCTCCCTGGACCGCCCGGCCGGCACGCTGTCCGGCGGCGAGGCGCAGCGCATCCGGCTGGCCACCCAGATCGGCTCCGGCCTGGTCGGCGTGCTCTACGTGCTCGACGAGCCGTCCATCGGCCTGCACCAGCGCGACAACCACCGGCTCATCGAGACGCTGGTGCGGCTGCGCGGGCTGGGCAACACCCTGATCGTCGTCGAGCACGACGAGGACACCATCCGCACCGCCGACTGGATCGTCGACATCGGGCCGGGCGCGGGCGAGCACGGCGGGCGCATCGTGCACTCCGGGTCGGTGCCGGACCTGCTGGCCAACCCGGAGTCGGTGACCGGGGCGTACCTGTCGGGCCGGCGGGAGATCCCGACGCCGACGGGCCGCCGGCCGCAGACCCCGGGCCGGGAGCTGGTGGTGCACGGCGCGCGGGAGCACAACCTGCGCAACCTGACCGTGTCGTTCCCGCTGGGCCAGCTCATCGCGGTCACCGGGGTCAGCGGCTCGGGCAAGTCGACGCTGGTCAACGACATCCTGCACGCGGTGCTGGCCAACCAGATCAACGGGGCGCGGCACGTGCCGGGCCGGCACACCCGGGTCAGCGGCCTGGAGCACGTGGACAAGGTCGTCGGCGTCGACCAGTCGCCGATCGGCCGCACGCCCCGGTCCAACCCGGCGACGTACACGGGGGTCTGGGACCACGTCCGCAAGCTGTTCGCCGAGACCACCGAGGCCAAGGTCCGGGGGTACGGTCCGGGCCGGTTCTCGTTCAACGTCAAGGGTGGCCGGTGCGAGGCGTGTTCCGGCGACGGCACGATCAAGATCGAGATGAACTTCCTGCCCGACGTGTACGTCCCGTGCGAGGTGTGCAAGGGGGCCCGGTACAACAGGGAGACCCTGGAGGTGCACTACAAGGGCAAGACCGTCTCCGACGTGCTGGAGATGCCGATCGAGGAGGCGGCGGAGTTCTTCTCCGCGATCCCGGCCATCCACCGGCACCTCAAGACGCTGGTCGACGTCGGCCTGGGGTACGTCCGGCTGGGCCAGCCCGCGCCGACGCTCTCCGGCGGCGAGGCGCAGCGGGTCAAGCTCGCCTCCGAGCTGCAGAAGCGTTCCACCGGCCGCACGGTCTACGTGCTGGACGAGCCGACCACCGGCCTGCACTTCGAGGACATCCGCAAGTTGCTGATGGTGCTGGAGGGGCTGGTCGACAAGGGCAACACGGTGATCACCATCGAGCACAACCTCGACGTGATCAAGACGGCCGACTGGCTGATCGACATGGGTCCCGAGGGCGGCCACCGGGGCGGCACGGTGCTGGCCACCGGCACCCCCGAGGAGGTCGCCGAGGTGCCCGAGAGCCACACCGGCCGGTTCCTGCGCCCGGTGCTCGGGCTCGACGGGGAGGCCCGGGGCGCGAAGGCGGCCACCGGGCGGGCCGCGAAGGCCAACGGCGCCCCGGCCCGCCCCCGGGCCCGCAAGGTCGCGGCGGCGGCCCGCTGAGGCTGCCGCGCACGCCGACAAGGGGCGTCCCGGTTCGTCCGGGGCGCCCCTTCGCGTCGCCGCCGCCCTGCTCGTGCGCCGAGCCCGCCCCGGCCGGCCCGTGGGCCCGCCGCCAAAACGATCACTGTGGTCGATTTGTTGAACCTTCAGGCACAGTGATCCGTGGACCCCAACGAGGCCCGGGCACCCCTTCCGGACCGGGCAGTCGACAGAGAGGCCAGACATGAGTGACGAGCAGGTGCAGACCGGGCCGGCCACGCAGACGCGGCGCGCACTCCTCGCCGGTGCCGGCGCGCTGGGCGCGGCGGTCGTCCTGTCGGCGTGCGGCGGCGACGACTCCGACGACTCCGCCGGCGGCGACCCCGCCCCGAGCGGCGACGCGGCGGCGACCGGCGGCGCCGGCGACTCCGGCGCGCTGGCCAGCACCGCCGACGTCCCGGTCGGCGGCGGCCTGATCCTGGCCGCGAAGGGCGTGGTGATCACCCAGCCCGAGGCCGGCACGTTCAAGGGCTTCGACCCGATCTGCACCCACCAGGGCTGCCCGGTGTCGAACGTCGACGGCGGCACCATCAACTGCACCTGCCACATGAGCAAGTTCTCCATCACCGACGGCTCGGTGAAGTCGGGCCCGGCGACGACGCCCCTCGCGGCCAAGGAGCTCAAGGTCGACGGCGACCAGATCACCCTCGCCTGAACCGGCGGCGGCCGGCCCGGGTCACCCCGGACCGGCCGCCGCCGTCGTCGCCC
>NZ_JAHWGR010000068.1:0-12091 GCF_020873825.1 Micromonospora sp. DH13 | reverse complement strand
TCCATCGACTCCATCAAGCGCGCCGAGGTCGCCGGCGAAGTCGCCCAACGCCTCGAACTCGCCGTCGAAGGCGACGAGAGCGAGCTGGAGGACCTCGTCAAGGCCCGCACCGTCCGCGCCATGGTCATCTGGCTCGACGAGAAGCTCAACGGCGCGGTCACCGCGACGGCGACCCTGACCGCCACCGCGAGCATCGCCGCCCCGCCCGCCCCCGTCCAGGCCGCCCCCGCCGTGGCCCCGGCCGCGCCGGAGCCGGCCGACGCCGGGGTCGGCGTCGGGATCGCCCCGAAGCGGCTGGTGGCGCAGGAGAGCGTCCGCACCGAGCCGGTCGGCGACCCGGCCACCGTGCTCGCCGGCACCCGGTTCCTGATCACCGGCGGCGGCGCGATCGCGGCGTACCTGGCGGAGCTGCTCGGCGAGTACGGCGCCAGCGGCCAGCTCGGCGTGCTCGACAGCCAGCAGGCCGGCGAGGGCTTCGACGGGGTGCTCGTCCTCGACGGGCTCACCAACCTCGACGAGCCGCTGCTGCCCGACGTGTTCCCGCTGCTGCAGCGGGCGCTCGCGACCGGCCCGCGCTGGCTGCTGGCCGCCGGGGCCCGCGACGCCGCCGGGGCCGCCGACGGCATGCCCGGCCTGTTCCGCACCATCGCCCGCGAGTACCCGCAGCTGACCGCCCGCTTCGTCGAGGTGGACCCGGCCGCCGCAGCGGACGTGCTCGCCCGGCAGCTGCTCAACGAGGTGCTCACCAGCAGCGAAGCGCCGGTGGTATACCTCCGGGGCGACGACCGCTACGTCGCCGACCTGGTGCCGGTGGAGCTGGGCGCGCTGGCCGCCGGCGGGGCCGGCCCGGCCGGCGACGGGGTGGCCGAGGCCGCCGCGATCGGCCTGGAGCCGGACTCGGTGATCGTCCTGATCGGCGGGGCGCGCGGCATCACCCCGTGGTTCGCCCGGACGCTCGCCTCGGCCAGCCGGTGCCGCATCGAGCTGGTCGGCCGTACCCCGCTGCCGCAGGGCCCGGAGGACCCGGCACTGGCCGCGGCCGGCGACAAGCAGGCCCTGGTCGCGGCGCTGGCCCGGCAGGGCCTGCGCAACCCCGCCGAGATCGACCGCACCGCCCAGCGCATCCTGGCCGCCCGGGAGGTCAACGCGACCATCGCCGAGCTGACCGAGCTCGGCGGCGAGGTCCGCTACCACACCCTCGACGTCCGCGACACGGCGGCGACCCGGCACCTGCTGGGCCGCATCCACGCCGAGCACGGCCGCCTCGACGGCCTGGTGTACGCCGCCGGGATCATCGAGGACAAGCTGATCGCCGAGAAGGACCCGGCGTCGTTCACCCGGGTCTTCGACACGAAGGTCGACGGGGCGCGCGGGCTGCTGACCGCCCTGGACGAGCTGCCCGCCAAGCCGCGCTTCGTGGTCTTCTTCGGCAGCATCGCCGCCGCCTACGGCAACCGGGGGCAGTCCGACTACGCGGCCGCCAACGACGCCCTGGACACGATCGGCACCCGCTACGCGGCCCGGACCGGGGTGCGCACCGTGACCGTCCACTGGGGCCCGTGGGCGCCCGGCGCCGGCCACGGCGGCATGGTCACCGCCGAGCTGAGCCGGGAGTACGCCCGGCGCGGCATCGGCCTGATCGACCCCGAGGAGGGCGCGCTGGCCCTGCTGCGCGAGCTGGCCTGGGCCGACGCGGCGGTCACCTCGGTCGTCTACACCGCCTCGGGCTGGTGAGCGCGCCGATGCCCCGCAACGCCCCCGCCCACACCGCACGACGGAGGAACCGATGAGCAACGGCGCACCCGCGCCCGGCCAGATCGCGATCGTCGGGATGGCCGCCCTGATGCCCTCCGCCGGTGACCTGGAGAGCTACTGGCGCAACCTGATCAACGGGGTCGACGCGATCACCGACGTGCCGCCGCACCGGTGGGACGAGGAGTTCTACGACCCGGAGCAGGCGCACCGGCCGGACCGGATGTACTGCAAGCGCGGCGGCTTCGTCGACGAGTACGCCACGTTCGAGCCGCTGCGGTTCGGGGTGATGCCCGCCTCCATCGGCGACATCGAGCCGGACCAGCTGATCACGCTGGAGGTGGCCGCCGCCGCGATCGACGACGCGGGCGGCACCGACAAGCTGCCCGACGGCGAGCGCGTCGGCGTCATCCTGGGCCGGGGCGGCATCCTCAGCCCCGCCCAGGCCCGCTACGCCCAGCGGGTACGGATGTCCAGCCAGGTCATCGGGATCCTGCGGGAGCTGATCCCGGACGTCGACCCGGCCCGGCTGGAGCTGCTGCGCAAGAAGTTCGACGAGCGGCTCGGCCCGTACCAGCCGGAGGGGACCATCGGCCTGGTGCCGAACCTGGCCGCCTCCCGGGTGGCCAACCGGCTCAACCTGCGCGGCCCCGCGTACACCATCGACGCGGCCTGCGCCTCCTCGCTGATCGCCGTGGACCAGGGCATCACGGAGCTGCTCAACGGCCGGCTCGACGCGGTGCTCGCCGGCGGCGTGCACCACGTGCACGACATCAGCTTCTGGTCGGTGTTCAACCAGCTCCGGGCGTTGTCGCGGCAGGGCGAGATCCGGCCGTTCGACGCCGCCGCCGACGGGCTGCTGATCGGCGAGGGCACCGGCGTGGTGGTGCTCAAGCGGTACGCCGACGCGGTCCGCGACGGCGACCGGATCTACGCGGTGATCCGGGGCAGCGGGGTCTCCAGCGACGGCAAGTCCGCCAGCATGTTCAACCCGGCGGTCTCCGGGCAGGTGCTGGCCATCAGGCGGGCCTGGGAGGCCGCCGGGCTCGACCCGACCGCCCCGGACGCGCTGGGGCTGCTGGAGGCGCACGGCACCGGCACCCCGACCGGGGACGCGGCCGAGCTGACCACCGTGGCCCAGGTGTTCGGCCCGTACGCCGGCGGCCCCCGCCCGGTCATCGGGTCGGTCAAGTCGATGATCGGGCACACCATGCCGGCCGCCGGCGTCGCCGGCCTGATCAAGGCCGCGATGGCGGTGCACCGGGGCGTGCTGCCGCCCACCCTGCACTGCGAGTCCCCCCGGGCGGAGATGGCGGCGACCCGGTTCGCCCCGATCGCCACCGCCCAGCCGTGGGAGAGCGACGGGCCGCGCCGGGCCGGGGTCAACGCGTTCGGCTTCGGCGGGATCAACGCCCACCTGGTCATCGAGCAGGCGCCCGCGTCGGCCGGCGAGCCGCTGGTCGGGTTCACCGCGCCAGCCGCCGGCTCCGGGGCGGTCACCGTCGACGAGGCCGACCAGGTGCTGTGGCTGGCCGCGTCGAGCCCGGCCGGGCTCGCCGAGCTGCTGGACCGCGACGACGAGACGGTACGCCGCCTCGGCGCCGACCTGGCCGCGCGCTCGGGCGGCGACGCGCCGGGGCGGGCCCGCCTCGGCATCGTCAACCCCACCGACAAGCTGCTCGCCGTGGCCCGCAAGACGGTGGCCCGGGGGCAGGCGTGGCGGGGCGGGCGGGACATCTGGTTCAGCCCGCAGCCGCTGCTGGCCGACGGGGCGGGCAAGCTCGCGTTCGTCTTCCCCGGCCTGGAGGCGGAGTTCTCGCCGCGCACCACCGACCTGGCCGCCCACTTCGGGCTGCCCGACCGGGAGTGGTCCGCCGCCGACCTGGGCCGGCACGGCGCCGGCCTGATCGAGGTCGGCAAGCTGTTCAACGAGGCGCTGGAGCGCATCAACGTGCGACCCGACGCCGTCTCCGGGCACAGCATCGGCGAGTGGACCGCCGCCGCCGTCAGCGGCCAGATCAGCACCGCCGCGATGGACGAGTTCCTGGAGCTGTTCAACGCCGACTCGGTGGAGGTCTCCGGGTACGTCTTCGCGGCCGTCGGCGCGGGCGCCGACCGGGTCACCCCGCTGCTCGGTGACTTCCCCGGGGTGGTGCTCTCGCACGACAACGCACCGGCCCAGTCGGTGGTGAACGGGCCGGAGACCCAGGTGGACCGCCTGGTGGAGGCGCTGCGGGGCCGCAACATTCTGTGCCAGAAGCTGCCGTTCCGCTCGGCGTTCCACACCCCCGCGTTCGCCGAGGGGCTGACCTCGATCGGCGCGGCGCTGGGCCGGTGGGAGGTCCACCCGACCCGGATGCCGGTGTGGTCGGCGACCCTGCACGCGCCGTTCCCCGCCGACGAGGACCAGGTCAACCACATCTTCGTCCGGCACATGATGGAGCCGGTCTGGTTCCGGCAGACCGTCGAGGCCATGTACGCCGACGGGTTCCGCGTCTTCCTCCAGGTCGGCGCGGGGCAGCTCGCCTCGCTGATCGGCGACAACCTGCGCGGGCGCGACCACCTCGCGATGCCGGTGAACACGGCGCACCGCACCGGGCTGAACCAGCTCCGCCGCGTCGCCACCGCGCTGTGGGTGGAGGGGGCCGCCCCGGACCTGCGGGCCCTGACGACCCCGGCGCGTCCCGCGCCGGCCGCCCCGGAGAAGCCCGCCAGCAGCACCACCGGTCGGCGTGGTCCCCGGATGAAGCTCGACCTCGGCGGTCCCCTGGTCCGCCTCGGCGCGGACGCGGCCGGCCTGCTCGGGCTGGACGCCATGCCGGGCGCCACCGCCGCGCCGGCACCGGTGCGGCCCGCCGGCAACGGGGCGTCCGCCGCCCGGCCGGCGGTGGGCAACGGCACGGGCCCACGCCCGGCCGCCGGCAACGGCACGCCGGCAGCCCCGGTCGCCGCGCCGGCCCGCGCCGCCGGCACCGGCGCACCGGCCGCACCGGTCGCCCGTCCCGCAACGGGCAGCGGCGCGCCGGTGGCCACGCCGGCCCGCGCCGCCGCACCGGCGGCACCGCAGCCGGTCGTACCCCAGGCCGGCGCCGCGCAGCAGGCCAGCGCCGCGCTGTCCAAGGAGGCCAGCGCCGCGATGACCGCGGTGAACCGGCTCGCCGGGCAGTCGAGCGCGGCGGCCGAGTTCGCGGCCCTGCTCCAGGACACCGCGCAGAGCGCGGCCAGCGTGCTGGCCGCCACCGGCGGCACCCTGGCCCCGGCCCGCCCGGCACCGGCCGGCGGACCGGTCCGGTCCCAGCCGCCGCGACCCGCCGTCGCGCCGGCCACCACGCCGGCCGCGCCCCGCACGCCCGCCTTCAAGGCCCCGACCCCGGTCGCGCGCCCCGGCGTCAATCCGGGCGAGATCGGCCGGATCACCCTGCGGGTCTCCCTGGAGACCATGCCGTACCTGCTGGACCACTGCTTCTTCGTGCAGCCGGACGACTGGCCGAACCCGGAGGACCGGTGGCCGGTGGTGCCGGCGACGGCGCTGGTCGCGCACATGATGGACGCGGTGGAGCAGCTGGTGCCCGGCACCCGGGTGGTCCAGGTGCACGACGCCAAGTTCAACAGGTGGCTGATCGCCGAGCCGGCCACGGACGTCGAGATCGTGGTGAAGACCGCCGGGCCGAACCTCTACTCGGTCGTCTTCGCCGGCTACGCCCGGGCCACGATCGAGGTCGGCACCGCGTACCCGGCCCCGCCGGAGGTCTGGACGCACGACCCGGCCACCGAGCGCCCGCCCACCCTCGGCGCCGCCGAGATGTACGCGGAGCGCCTGATGTTCCACGGCCCGCAGTTCCAGGGCGTGACCGAGGTGCACGCGCTCGGCGACATGCACGTGCGGGGCATCGTCACCGCCCCGGTGCCGCCCGGCGCCCTGCTGGACAACGCGTTGCAGCTCATCGGCAACTGGCTGATCACCACGCAGCCGTTCCGGACGGTGGCCCTGCCGGTGGGGCTGGGCCGGGTGCGGTTCTTCGGGCCGCCCCCGCCGGCCGGCCGGGCGTTCGTCTGCGTCGCCCGGGTGCAGACCATCGACGACGGGAAGCTCGTCGCCGACACCCAGCTCAGCTACCAGGGGCGGGTGTGGGCGCAGATCGAGGGGGCGGTGGACCGGCGGTTCGACAGCCACCCGCAGGCCCGCGTCGCGGAGCGCTTCCCCGAGCGGTACCCGATGTCGCACTTCCAGCCGGAGGGCTGGACGATGGCCTTCGACTGCTGGACCGACCTGGTCACCCTGGGCATGGCGGCCCGGGGCATCCTCGGCGGCGCGGCCAACGCCGAGTACGAGCGGCAGCCGGCCAAGACCCGCAAGCAGTGGCTGCTCGGCCGGATCGCGGCCAAGGACGCGGTGCGCTCCCGGCTGTGGGAGCAGGGCCACACCGACATCTACCCGATCGAGCTGACCGTCGGCAACGACCCCGACGGGCGGCCGTGGGTGCGCGGTCGGCCCGGCCGCGGCCTCGACGACTGCGACGTCTCGCTCGCGCACTGCGGCGACATCGGGGTGGCGATGGCCCGGTTGCGTCCCGCCGGGTCGCCGGCCACGACGCCGGGCGTCGGCATCGACGTCGCCGAGGTCACCGACCACCCGGACAGCACGTTCGGCTTCGCCCTCACCGGCGGCGAGGCGGCGCTGCTGGCGTCGCTGGCCGGCGGGGACGCCGCCGCGCGCAGGCTGTGGTTCACCCGGTTCTGGGCGGCGAAGGAGGCCGTCGGCAAGGCGGAGGGCACGGGGCTGGACGGCAAGCCACGCATGTTCCAGGTGCGCGAGGCCGCCGACGCCGTGCTGACCGTCGAGGTCGCCGGGCGCGCCTACCGGGTGGGTTACCGGGAGGTCGACAACCCCGAGGACCTGCCGCCCCGGCGCTACGTCGTCGCCTGGACCTGGGGCCCGGAGCCGGCCCCCGCCACCCCGCCCGGGGTGTCCCGACCGTGAACGACCTACCGGGCCGGCCGACCGGCCGGCCCACCCCGACAGCAGGTCACCCCACCGGAACAGTAGAAGGAGCAACCATCATGGCCGCGGCCCAGGACAGCATCCTCGCCGACCTCACCGAGATGATCAACGCCGTACTGGGCGACTTCGCGACCGACCAGGTCATCACCATGGACACCACGTTCCGCGACGACCTGGGCATGGAGAGCATCGACGTCGTCTCGCTCGCCGGCCGGCTGCAGGCCCGCTACGGCGACACCGTCAACTTCGCCCACTTCGTGGCGAAGCTCGACCTGGAGACGGTGGGCGAGCTGCGGGTCGGTCAGCTCGTCGACCACATCGCCACCTCCCTGCAGGGCGACGGGGTCCCGGCGGGCAGCCGGTGACGATGGTCAAGGCGAACGGGATCACGCTGCACGTGCAGCGGCTCGATCCCGCCGGTCCGGCCCCCGCGGGCCGGACCGGGCCGACGCCGACGGCGGTGCTGATCCACGGCATGGCCTCGGACACCATGGCGAGCTGGTACTTCACCATGGCCGAGCCGCTGACCCGGGCCGGCTTCCCGACCGTCCTGTACGACCTGCGCGGCCACGGCCGCAGCGACCGCCCGGCCACCGGGTACGCCCTCGACGACTTCGTCGACGACCTGGCGGCGCTGCTGGTCGAGCTGGACGTCACGGGGCCGCTGCTGCTGTTCGGCAACTCCTTCGGCGGGACGATCGCCTTCGGCTACGCCGCGCGCCACCCGGACCGGGTGGCTGGCATCGTGGCCGTGGAGTCGTCCCCGCCGACGCCGGAGTGGATGGGCCGGGTGCGGATGCGGCTGGAGCGGGTCGCCGCCCGGCTGCCCCGCGAGGGGGCGCTGGCCGAGATCGGCGCGGCCCGGGGGCGCATCGCCGCCCGCCGGGCCGCCGACACCGGCCGGATGCTCGCCGAGACCACCATGACGGCGGAGCTGCCGGCCAGCCGGCTGCCGGCAGGAGACGCGCTCGCCGCGATCGCCTGCCCGGTGCTGTGCCTCTACGGCGGCGACTCGGCGGTGGGCGAGCTGGCCCCGGCCGTACAGGGGCTGCTGCCGCAGACCCGCGTCGTCGTCCTGCCCGACGAGAAGCACTCCGTCCTGATCGACCGGCCCGACTCGGTACGCCGGCACGTCCTCGCCTGGCTGGGCGAGGAGTGCGGGCTCGACGTGGCCCCACCCGTCACCACATGACAGCGCGACTTCCAGGAGGAATCCCGATGGACACCCCGATCACGGGTCGGTCGATCATCATCAGCAACGGACGCTGCGGCTCGACGCTGCTGTCCGACCTGATCCACGAGGAGCCCGACACGCTGTCGGCCCAGGAGTTCTTCATGTCGGTGACGCCGTGGGCGCGCAGCGCCGAGGTGATCACCGGCGCTGAGTACTGGGCGGTGCTGGCCAGTCCCAAGCCGGAGCTGGCCACGCTGTTCCGGATCGGGCTGCCGCCCAAGGAGGTCCGGTACCCGGCCACGGGCCGCTGGGCCGACCGGATGACGGAGCTGCCCCGGATCCTGGCGATCACCCTGTCGAAGCTCACCGACGACCCGGACGCCCTGTTCGACCAGCTCGCCGAGCGGGTCCCGAGCTTCGGCACCCAGTCGGTGGCCCGCCACCACAGCGACTTCCTGGACCTGGTGGCCACGCTCACCGGCAAGACCCGCTGGGTGGAGCGCTCCGGCGGCTCCAGCCACCTGGCGCCGCACCTGCTCAAGGGCTTCCCGGACTGCAAGATCGTCTATCTGACCCGGAACCGGGAGGACACGGCGAAGTCGATGAGCCGGCACTCGTCGTTCCAGCTCATCCAGCTCCGGGTGGAGTTCCTGGGCCGCTGCGGCCTGGACCCGTTCCGGGTCACCGACGCCGACGACGTGCCGGCGGACCTCCAGCCGTTCCTGCCGCACCGGCTGACCGCCGAGGCGCTGCGCGAGCGCGGCGAGGACATGCGCCGCTACCTCGGGTTGTGCGCGTTCATGACCAGCCAGGCCGACCAGGCGCTGGCCGACGTGCCGCCGGAGCACCTGCTGCGGATGCGCTACGAGGACCTGGTCGCCGACCCGGTCGGCGAGCTGACGCAGCTCGGCGAGTACCTGGAGTTCCCCGAGGCCGCGCAGTGGGCCGAGCGGGTCGCCGGGCGGGTCGTCGCCCCGGCCCGCAAGCCCGCGCCCGCCGCCGCCTGACCCGCCCCACCCCACACCGCACCCCGTTCTCCTGCGCGCCGCGGCCCGGACCGCCGGGCCCGGCCGCCGGTGTCCCACCCTTTTTGCTGGAAAGAGAGGCAGTTGGTGAATCCACTCCGGATCTCCACTCGGCGGCTGTTAGCCGCCGTTGCCGTGCTCGGGCTCGGGCCCGTGCTGGCGGTTCCCTCGGCGGCGCTCGCCGCGCCGCTCGACGCCGCCGGGGCGGCCGGCGGCCAGCCGCCGACCACGCAGCTCCTCGCGAAGGCCCCGCCGGACGAGTGCTTCGCCGGGATCGGGCAGCCGTACCCGGCGGGCCCGCCCTGCGAGACGGGGCAGGCGAAGGTCAACCAGGCGTACCTGTGGGGGATGACCCGCGCCGGCCGGACGCTGTTCTTCGGCACCGGAGCGAACGTCAACTGCCTCACCAGCGGTCGGACGCTGGAGAACACCGTGCCCACGCAGAACGCCGACTGGGTCTGCGAGTACGGCGAGAGCCAGATCGCCAAGCGCAACCCCCAGTTGCCGGTCAAGCTGGGCGACCACCGCATCCCGCGGCTGTACACGTACGACACCAAGTCGAACCAGCTCACCGAGAAGACCGAGTTGGTGAAGGCCGCCTCGCCCGACGACGCGACCCGGCTGCAGAACACGGTCGGCATCCGGGCCGCCGGCAACTACGGCGGCGTGGCCCTGCTGGGCGGACCGGCGCTGGGCGAGAGCATCAACCTCTTCGCCTTCGACACCGACACCGGTGCGTACCTGGGCTCGCACAACTTCACCTCGTACGGCAACATCCGGCACTTCACCGTGGCCGACGGCGCGCTGTACGCGGGCGTGGGCGTGGGCAACAACGGCGGCAACCGCGGCCACGTGCTGCGGTGGATGGGCAGCAAGACCGACCCGTTCAACTTCGCCCAGGTGGCGACCCTGCCGGCGCAGGCCGCCGACCTGACCGTCCACGAGGGCCGGATCTTCGTCACCACCTGGCCGGGCTCGGACAACGAGTTCTCCGGCGGCGAGGCCGCGCCGGCCCCGGTGCCGGCGAGCATCGCCTCGGTGTGGATGAGCCCGAAGCTCTCCGACGGCGCGCCGGGGCTCACCCCGGACGACGACGCCGCCTGGCAGCAGGTGTGGAACGTGGCCAGCTACGAGCCGGACGCCGTGGTCGCCCGCAGCTACGGCCTGGGCGGCCTGGCCTCCTACGGCGGCTACCTGTACTGGGGCACCATGCACGTGCCGATGAAGGCCACCAGCCTGCACCTGAGCATCTACCCGCCGGTGGACGAGGCCGGGATCACCGCGACGGCCCAGAACACCCAGCGGGCGATCAGCATCTACCGGGGCAAGGGCTTCGGCTCGTCGAAGCAGAAGGTGGACCTGCTCTACGGCTCGACCGAGCTGCCCGCGTTCGACCCGGAGGCCAACGGCGGGGTCGGGGCGTGGACGACGAAGTCGACCAACTACACCCCGAAGTACGGCCCCGCCGGCTTCGGCAACCCGTACAACAACTACACCTGGAAGATGGCGGTCGCCGGCGGCAAGCTCTACGTCGGCACCATGGACTGGAGCTACCTGGCCAAGGAGTTCGGCCAGCAGACCGCCACCGCGCTCGGCCTGTCGCCGCAGATGGGTGACGTGCTGGCCAAGGCCCCGGCCGTGGCGGCGGCGCCGGCCGGCGCGCGGGCCACCGCCGAGATCCCCGAGGCGGTGTACGGCGGTGACCTGTACGCGTTCCCGTCGACGAAGAAGCCGGCGACGACGATCAGCGACACCGGGGTGGGCAACTACCTGAACTACGGGGTGCGCAACATGGTCGTCGACGGTTCGACCATCTACCTGGGTATGGCGAACCCGATGAACCTGCGTACCGACCCGAACGACGACGTTCCCGAGGGCGGTTGGGAGCTGATCAAGCTCAAGGCCGGCTGCTGATCTCCGTGCCGCCGGCCCGGCGTCCCCTCCTGCGCCGGGCCGGCGGCCGGCAGCCCTTGCCGAACCCTGGCCCGTTCCTGACATTCCTCGAACATTCGCGGGCGAAAGTGTTCATATGATGACTTTTTCCGATTTTCGCCCTACCGTCGGGGCTCCCGGCGGTCGGTCACGCCGGTCGCCCTCCCCCGCCGCCACCCGACTCGCCGGGGCGCTCGCGCTCCTCGTCGGGCTGACCCTGCTCGCCGGCTGCACCCGGGGCGGCGGCGGGGCCGACGACGGCGGGCCGGGCGCCGGCCGGGCCTCCGACGGCGCGTCGGCGGCGGACGTGCCCGTCGGCTCCTCCCAGCGCACCCTGACCGTCGACGGGCGGGACCGCACCTACCGGCTCTACCGGCCCGCCTCGGCGAAGCTGACCGACCCGGTCCCGCTCGTGGTCATGCTGCACGGCGCGGCCGGCACCGGCGAACAGGCCGAGGAGGCGTACGGCTGGACGGAGGAGGCCGACCGCAAGGGCTTCGTGGTCGTCTTCCCCGACGGCATCAACCGCGCCTGGGCGGTCGGGCCCGAGTGCTGCGGCGCGCCCGCCCGCGAGGGCGTCGACGACGTCAAGTTCATCACGGAGCTGGTCCGCACCGTCGGCGAGACGGTCCCGGTCGACCCCGCCCGCACGTACGTCTCCGGGATCTCCAACGGTGGGCTGCTCGCGTTCCGGCTGGTCTGCGACACCACGGTGTTCGCCGCCGTCGGCGCGGTGGCGACCACGCTCACCGGGCAGTGCGCCGACCCGAAGCCGGTGTCGGTGCTGCACATCCAGGGCAAGCTCGACAAGACCATGCCCTACGGCGGCGGTCCCGGCCGGCGCGACAACGGCGGCACCGGCCGCAACCCGGTGAAGATCGACGGCCCGCCCGCCCCCGAGCTGGCCGCCCGGTGGCGCGCCGTCGACGACTGCGGAGAGCCGAAGGAAACCACGGACGGCCCGGTCGTGCGCACCGCCGCGACCTGCCCCGAGGGGCGCGGCGTCGAGCTGATCACCATCACCGACGCCGGCCACCAGTGGCCCGGCGGCAAGCCCAACCCGCCCCGCGCGCAGCGGCTGCTCAACCTCGACCCGCCCTCCACCGCGCTGAACGCCACCGAGACCATCTGGCAGTTCTTCAGCGCCCACCCCAAGCCCGCCGGCGGCTGACCGCCGCACCGCGCCGTGCGCCCCCCGCCCCCCCC
>NZ_JAHWGR010000067.1:0-12278 GCF_020873825.1 Micromonospora sp. DH13 | reverse complement strand
GTGGGGCGTCCTGCCCCACGCCGCGACGGCGTCCCGGCCTCGCCCACCCCGGTGGGGCCGGGCGCTCAGGCCAGCGGGGCCACCGGGCGGAAGGAGCTGTCCGCCCGGAAGACGGCGGTGTCCTGGTACAGGTCGATCCGCAGCGCGTAGTCGTAGTGCCGCAGGTACCGGCCGGGGTAGTTGTAGGACTCCAGCGAGACCGCACCGGTGACCGAGCCGGGCCGGGCGCAGAACGTGGCGTCCCGCCCGAAGATCGCGCTGCCGTCGTTGGCGTCGGCCCGGATCCGGTAGTCGTAGTGCCGCAGGTACCTGCCGTCGGCGGTGCGCAGCGAGGAGCAGTTGGCGTCGGCGAGCCCGGCGACGACGGTGAGGGTGGCGTCCTGGCGGGCCTGCGCCGGGCTGGCCGTGGAGACCGGGTCGAGGTAGCCGAGGTTGTCGGCGCGGCGGGCCACGTACCGGTCGGGGAAGTTGACCGACTGCAACGACCGGGTGCCGGTGGGCAGCGTGACGCCGCCGGAAACCGTCTCGCGGAGCACCGTGAAGTGCCGGGCGAAGCCGGACAGCCCGGGCAGCTCGACCGGCGGGGTCCAGGTGCGCAGCCCGTCGGAGCTGTCGCTGAAGAAGTACTTGCCGACCGTGTACCCGTCGAAGTAGATGCGCCAGCCCCCGTTGTCGAGCGGCACCAGCGCCTGGCCCTCGCGTGGGCCGCCCCAGCCGGCCCAGTCGCCGGTGCCGACGAAGGTGTAGGGGCCGTTCAGGTTGCTCGCCGTGGCGTGCTCGATGTACTTGGTGGTCTCCTGCTTGGCGAAGGCGTGGTACGTCGCGCCGACCTTCACCACGAACGTGTCGATGTGGTTGGGGCCGATCCCGGAAAGGAGCGTGGGTGCCCCGAACGCGGTGAGCGAGGCGTTGGTCGCGCGCAGCCGGTACGGCTTGAAGTCGGCCCCGTTGGTGGAGAGCGAGACGATCACGTTGACGCTGCCGTCGCTGTCGACGAACCACTCGGGGGCCCAGGTGTTCTGCACCGTCATCGGGATGGTGTGGTTGCGCAGGAACGTCCAGTTGACCCGGTCGGTGCTGGTGGCGAAGCCGATGGTGTTGCCGGTCCAGTTGGTGGTGTAGACGACGTAGTAGCGCCCGTCGGTGTGCCGGATGATGCTCGGGTCGCGGATCAGCCCGGTCGGCGGCGTGTAGGCGGGCCCGCGCAGCAGCCGGTAGCCGGTGGCGTCGGCCGACTCGTAGACGTACATGTTGGATTCGCTGCTGTTGGTGAACGCCGTCATCGTGTAGCGGGAGGTCTGCCCCGGTGGGGGCGCGGCGGCCGACGCCGGGGCGGCCCCGGCGGACGGCAGCGCGGCGACGAGCGACGCCAGGACGGTCGCGGCCGTCAGCGCCGCCCGACGCCACGACCGACGGACGGTTCGGACCATCTGCCACCCCCACGCCAACAATCGAAGTTACTCGATGTTAACGCTCGCCTCACCGGGTGACAACGAGGGCGTGCCGCCGGTCAGTGCGCCGCCACGACCACCGCGTCGGCCGGCAGGCCGGCGAGCCGGGCCGGCCGCACGACGACGAGCAGGACCGCCATGGCCGCCACCATCCCGCCCGCCACCACCAGGGCCATCGCCACCGCACCGGTGCCGAGCATCCCCACCAGGGGCGCGGCCACCGCGCCGACGCCGAACTGCACCGCGCCGAGCAGGGCCGACGCCGTGCCCGCCGCCTCGCCGTGCCGGGACAGCGCCAGGGCCGGCGCGTTCGGCATCGCCAGCCCCGCCGCCGCGAGCACCGCCCACAGCGACGCCAGCAGGGTCGGCAGCCCACCCAGGCCGGTCGCGGCGAAGACGAGCAGCGCCAGCCCGGCCACGGTCCCCGCGCCCAGGGACGCGACGAGGATCCGCTGCGGGGAGTGGCGACGCAGCAGCCGCACGTTGAACTGGGTCGCCCCGATCAGCCCCACCGCGCCCGCCCCGAAGGCCAGCCCGAACTGCTGTTCGTCGAGGCCGTACTGCTGCTGCAGGACGAACGACGACCCGGCCACGTACGCGAACAGCGCCGCCATGGCCAGGCCGGCGACCAGCACCAGGCCGACGAACGTGCGGTCGCGCAGCAGCGAGCCGTACAGGGCCAGGGTGGCGAGCGCGCCGCCGCGCCGCCGCCGCTCGGCCGGCAGCGTCTCGCGCAGGCCGAACACGGCGACCACGACGAGCACCGCCCCGAAGACGGCCAGGGCCACGAACACGCCCCGCCAGTCCGTCCAGCGCAGCAGCCCGCCGCCGAGGGTCGGCGCGAGGACCGGTGCGGCCCCCATGACCAGCAGCAGCCGGGACAGCAGCGTGGCGAAGGCCGCGCCGCTGAACAGGTCGCGGACCACGGCCATCGCGACCACCGAGGCCGCCGCGACGCCTAGGCCCTGCACCACCCGCAGCGCGCCGAGGACGGCGACGTTCGGCGCGACCACGCAGAGCGCCGACGCCACGACATGCAGCGCGATGCCGGCGATCAGCGGCTTGCGGCGGCCGACCGCGTCCGACAGCGGGCCGATCAGCAACTGGCCGACGGCGAGGCCGGCGAGGGTGCCGGTGAGGGTCATCTGCACCGCCGCCGACGTGGTCCGGAAGTCGGCGACGAGTGCCGGGAAGGTCGGCAGGTACATGTCGATGGTCAGCGGGCCCACCGCGATCAGCGAGCCGAGCACGAGGACGAGCCGCAGGCGCTGCCGGCGACCCATCGCGTCGCCCGGCGTCGGCGGGGCTGCCGGTGCCACGGTGGCGGCCTTCATCGGGACGCCCGGGCGCGGCCGGCGCGCGGCCGGGCGGGAAATGATGCAACGGTCACAACAGGCTCCAAATCCGGAGCCCGGCATCTGATTCCCCGCCCGGCGACAGGTAACGCAGGTCACAGGCCGGCGGGCCCCCCACGAAGGGTACGGGCGCGGGGGGGCCGCCGGGCGTCAGACGGTCGAGCAGGTCGCGCCGTTGAGGGTGAAAGAGGACGGTTTGCCGGCGTTGCCGGTGTGGTTCGCCTGGAACCCGATGTCCACCGATCCGTTCGGGGCGAGGCTGCCGTTGTAGGAGACGTTGCGGGCGGTCACCGCGCCGCTGGTCGGCGAGTAGGTGGCGTTCCAGCCGCTGGTGATGCTCTGCCCGGTCGGCAGCGTGAACGCCAGGGTCCAGCCGTTGACGGCCGCAGCGCTGGTGTTGGTGATCGTGACGGACGCGGTCAGGCCGGTGCTCCAGGCGTTGACCGTGTACGCCACCCGGCACGCCCCGGACGCCGGAGGCGTGGTCGGCGGCGGGGTGGTGGGCGGGGGCGTCGTGGGCGGGGGCGTGGTCGGCGGAGGCGTCGTCGTCGGGGGCGTGCCACCGATGCTTCCCGGCACCGCCCGCAGCGCGTTGTACCAGGCGGTGGCCATCTTGCCGTAGCCCGTCGCGTTGGGGTGGATGCCGTCGGCCAGGTCGGCGTAGGTCAGCGCGCTGCCGATGTCCACGAGGTGCACGCGGCGGCCGGCGTTGACCTTGCCCTGCACGATGCCCGGGATGGCCGCGTTGTACGTCCGCACGGCGTTCTCGGTGCCGGACCGCGGGATGATCGTCGCGACGAAGACGTCCGCCGTCGGCGCGGTCGAGGTGATGCGGTCGATCAGCGTGGACAGGCGCGACGCCGCGGCGGTCGGGTCGCCGTACATGTCGTTGGTGCCGATGTGCAGCAGCACCGTGCGGGGCGTCGTCGCCCGCAGCCAGTTGACGACGTTGGCGTCGACCTGGGAGATGGTCCACCCCGAGTGGCCCTCGTGGTCGTGGTCGCCGAGGCTGGCCGGCCCGTTGAACATCGAGCCGACGAAGTCGATCCGGTAGCCGCCGGCGGCGAACTTCTGCCACAGGTCGATGCGGTAGCCGCCGGGGACGTTGAAGCCGTCCGTGATCGAGTCGCCCAGCGGCATCACCCGGACGCCGCCGTTGGACTCGGCGTTGGCGGGGGCGATCGCGAACGTGACGGCGGTGGCGACGACCGCCATGACGGCCGCCGCGGCGCCGAACAGGCGAGTTCTTCGTGTCATGCGTATCCTCCCGATGGTGGTTGCCCGGGCGAGGGACGCGCCGGGGCGAGGTGCGGAATCCGGGCGCGGCGGCGGCCCCGTCGAGGTCCGCCCACGGGCGGACGAGGGCGAACGGAGGCGCGGCGGGTCGGCGCACCACCGCAACTGCCGGGTACGGCATGGGAAGGCCAACCGTCAGCAGTGCCCGTGCGGCTGCGCCGCCGGCCCCGGCGTCCGGGCGGACGACCGGCGGCCCGTGGCTGGAGCGTGCCCTTCACCCTGGCCGCCGACACCATAACGGGTTACCGCTGACACCCACAATGGATCGTCGCTCGGCGATACTTCCAGGCGCGCTGCGGGCCGGATCGGGGCACCCGCCGCACGGTCAGAACAGCGCGTACCGGGCGCGGGAGAGGGTGAACCCGTGCCCGGTCGCCGCGTCGCGGCAGTCGACGCCGCTGCGGGAGCTGGCGCAGACCACCCGCCCCGTCCGCAGCGCCTGCCCGTACCCCAGCACCAGGTCGGCGTCGCCGACCGCGCCGCCGACACACAGGAACGCCGCCCGCCCGCCGCGGGTCAGGCCCAGGGCGTCGCCGTAGTCGAGCTCGCAGTCGGCCGGGCGGCGCGGGGCCGACCACGACCGGTCGCGGATGTCGCAGCGCGCCTGCGCGCCGCCGGGCGCCTCGGGGTCCTCGTCGAGGTAGCACGTGATGTTGCCCGACGGGGTGGCGAACACGGTGAGGCCGGTGACCTCGCGCGCCGGGGCCGGCGTCGGCGAAGGGGCCGACGGCGTGGGCGACGGGGGCGTGGACACCTGCGGGGTCGGGCTGGGCGAAGTGCCCAGCGGCCCGTCGAACACCACCGCCGGCCGCTCGGCGTCGCGCACCCGCTGGAAGACCTCCATGCGCAGCCGCGCCGCGTCGGCGGGGACGGCGAACGCGTAGTTGAGCCGCCGCACCGCCCCCGCCTCCACCGTCGGGCCGGCGTCCGGGTACTCCGGGTCGGGCACGACGATCGCCGGGGTCACCCGGTCGTCGACCAGCCCCCGGAAGGAGAACTCGTTGACGTCCAGCGCCCCGCGGCGGCCGTTGGCGAGGCTGGCGATCACCACCGCGTACCAGGTGCCCTGGAGCTGGACCCGCTGCGGCACGGCGAGGGTGAGCGTGACGCCGTCGGGCCAGGCGTACGTCTGCCCGAAGGCCAGCCGGGCCGGCGCCGGCACCGGTCCCGTCGGGCCGGCCTCCGGCGGCGGCGGGGTGTCCGGGCCGGGCCGGCCGCCGGTGGGCAGCCACCGGCAGTAGGTGGTGAGAGCCACCTGGGCCCGGCTCGGGCGGCGCACCTCGCCGCGCCGGGTCCCGTCGTAGAGCACCTGACCGAAGGCCCGCAGCCCCGGCACGTCGGAGCCGGCGGCCCGCCGGCCCACCTCGACGTTGGTGATCGCCTGCTGGTCCACCAGCAGCGGGCGACCGGCCGCGGACTGCGCGAACCGGCAGACGTCGGCCGCGGCCACGGTGCCGGCGGCCGGCGGGGGTGCGGCGGCGGCGACCTGCTCCGGCACCCATGATCCACCGCGGCCGGGGATGAACTCGTTCGCGGACAGCCACAACCCGACGACCGGTCCGACGTAGCCCAGCACGACCAGCCCGGTCACGGCGACCACGACGACGCGGGGCCAGCGCCGGGCCCGGCGGGCACCGGCGGGCGCGGCCGGATGGCCCTGCGGCCACCGCGCGCGACGCCACCGGACCAGCCGGCCCACCGACGCCACGACCGTGCCGGCCACGACCGCCGCCGCCAGGCCGAACACCCCGACCAGGGTGTACGCGCCACCGATGGTGAGCACGCCCTGGTAGACGCTGCCGCAGCCGGCCCCCAGGCACAACTTGACGAAGGAGAGCGTGAGCAGCACCGACACCAGCGCGTAGCCGGTGAGCACCGCCGCGACGAGGGCGTGCGCCGGGCCGAGCCCGACGCCGGACCGGCCGCCGAGGGCCGCGGCGACGAACGCGACCACGAGTTGCCCGAGCGCGACCGCGCCGAGCAGCGCGTAGACGTTGAGCAGGGCCCGCTGGTAGCTGCCCGGGTCCAGCTCGCGGCCCAGCCAGGTCGCCGCCGCCACCAGCAGCCGACCGGAGCTGGCCTCGTTGACGGCCAGCGCGACGACGAAGACCAGCGCGGGCGGCAGCAGCGCCGCCGCGGGCCGGATGCGCGGCCGTCAGCGGGTATGCCGCAGCCGCGAGCAGCGGCAGCAGCACCCACGGGTCCAGCGCGCTGCCGAACACGCCGACGGGCAGCGCGACGAGCGCACCCGTGCCGGCCACCGAGGTCCCCGTCGACCAGGCCGTCAGGCCGGCGCCGAAGGCGAGCGCGGCCAGCGCCTGGCCCGCGCGTACGGCCGGGGTCAGGGTGCGGCCGGCCGCCGACGGCAGCCACGCCGCCGCCGAGGCCACCGACCAGCGGGCGAACAGCAGGCAGCCCAGGGCGAGCAGCACCAGCGCGAACACGCCCGGCGCCGGAAACTGCCGCAGGATCGACGGCCAGGTCGCGTCGTCGCTCAGCGGCGCGGCGACGAGTTCGCCACCGGCGATGCCGGCGGCCAACGCCAGGCCGGGCCGGGCGCCGGTGGGCAGCGGCGTGCCGGTCACCAGGGACACGAGGGTCTGCCGCCACAGGCCGGTGCCGACGACGGTCACGGTCAGCGCGCCGAGCAGCGCCGAGGCCAGCAACAGGCCGTGCAGCCGGTCACCGCCGAGCAGGTTGGTGGTGATGGTGCTCAGGTACGGCAGCGAGACACCGACGGTGACGCCGGCCGCCAGCGCCTCGACGGCCCCGGCGCGCAGCAGCGCCTCGGGCCGGCGTACCACGTCGGCGCGGTCCCCGTTGGTCGGGTGCAGCCGCAGCAGCCGCCACCAGGCGCGCCGCGCCGGCCCCAGCGGCCCGCCCGCCGGCGGCTCCCGCTCCGGGAATGCCTGCGGGTGGAAGGGCGGGTCGGTGCGGTCGGGGCCGGCCACGGACGCGCGCACGTCGGCGTGGTGTTCCCGGGCGCGGATCACCGCGGCCCGGACGAGCCAGAGCAGGGCGACCGCGACGGCGAGCCGCCACCCGACGGGCCACAACAGGGCGGGCGTCCGGACAGCCACGAACGCCAGCAGCGGCACGGCCACCACCAGCACGAACGCCCAGCCGCTGAGCAGCGCCAGGACGGTGCGGTCGACGTCGCGGTTGCGCAGGTGGGCGAGTTCGTGCCGGACCACCGCCCGCAGCGCCAGCAGGCCGTCGTCGCTGGTGTCGTGCAGCAGTCCCCGGTTGAGGCGTACGTGGTAGTGGGGGCGGCAGCCGAAGGCCCGGCCGCCCGGCCCGGTGCGGTACGGGTTGACGACGAAGCGGGGCGGCCGGGTCAACTGCGCCTCGTCGACCAGCCGCGCGATCTCCCGCGCCGCGACCGGGTAGACGGCCGGGTCGAGGGGTCGCAGCCCTTGCCGGCGGATCAGCCGACGCGGGTGCCGCCGGTAGCCGACGAACATCGCGGTCGCCACCAGTGCCGCCGCGCCCAGGCCTACCCCCGCCCGGCGGACGTCGACCGCCGAGTTGCAGGCCAGGTAGCCGTCGGTGACCCGCTGCGGCGGCCCGGTCGCGGCGGCGGTGTCGGCGGCGACGACGCACCGCCGGTAGCTGCTCTCCCAGCCGGTCAGGCCGCCGGCCACGGCGTCGTAGGTGTAGGCGGCGGCGCTGAGGGTGAGCGTCATCAGCAGCAGGAACAGCGAGGTGGTCGCGGGCGGGAGGGTGAACGGGTTCAGCCGTGCCCGGTCGGTGGCCGGGTCCGCTACGGCCGGGCGTTCCACCGCTGCACCAGCGCGGCGGCGAGGTCGGCGGCGAGGGCCTCGGGCGCGCCCCGGTCGGCGGCGCGCCGGGCCGCCAGCGCCCTGATCCGCTCCTCCTGGCCGGGCGGGATCGGCGGGGCCATGCTGTCCTCGCCGACGGCGGGGCCGCGGAACGGCCACCAGCCCGCCGCCCGGTAGCGGCGTCCGGCGGCCTTCGCGCCGGTGACGACGAGGTCCTTGCAGATGTCCACGACCACCGCGGCGGCGAGCACGCCTACCGCGTGGCCCGCCTCCTCCCAGCCGGCGGCGGTGGGCTCCGCGCCGGCCCGGCCCGCCCGGCGGGCGGCGGCCGGATCGCGCAGGTAGGCGGTCGCCACGAAGTCGAAGTCCGACAACTCGTCCGGTGCCACCTCCGCGACGATGTCGCGGGCGATGTCGATGACCTTGCGCTGTTCTGTGACCGGCACCGCGCTCTCCCCTGAATCCGGAGTCAGGGGCAGCGTGGCAGAGCGGCGCGGGGCGGGGTGTCGGCTGACCGACACCGCCCGCGCGTTCGCCGGATCGGCCGAGCGTCGGCACGGCCGATCGGCCGGCGGCTCCCGGTCGGGTGGCGGGCCGGGCGGGCGGCGGTTACCGTCCGCCGCGACGGCCGCCCCGCGCGCCGACCATCGCGAGGGCGACCAACGCCAGCGCCACCGCGACGCCGCCCACCACGAGGGATGCGGTGCCGCCGCGCCCGGCCCGGTCCCGGGAGCCGGGTCCGGCGGCGGCGCGGTCGCCGGCCCGGTCGGCCGCGCCACGGTCGGCGGCACGCCCGGTCGGCCCCGGTTCGGTCCGGCGCGCGGACGGGGTCGGGCCGGGGGGCAGGGCGTAGCGCAGGATCCGCGGCCGCGTGCCGGGTGGCTGGTTCGCCGTCTCCGAGACCGTGAGCAGGGACCGGCCGTCGGGGCTGTAGCTGACCGACTCGCCCTGCGGTTCGTCGGGCAGGGCGATGCTCCTCGGCCGGCCGGTGGTGAGCGCCCCGACGAGATCGCCGTCGGCGACGTCGAACTCGAAGGCGTCGGCGTAGGTGCGCAGCACCACCCGCCGCCCGTCGGGCGCGCTCGCCCCGCCGGTGACCACCCTGCGGCCCAGGAAGGAGTACGGGTTGCCGGTCGTGGTGGACGGCAACCGCACCTGCCCGACCCGGGCCAGCGGCACCGTCCCGCCCGCCCGCAGCGGCGCGGCCGGGCGGTACAGGCCCGCGCTGCCGCCCTGTTTCGTCACGATCACGGGCCGCCCGGCCGCGTCGACCAGGAGGGCCTCCGCGTCGTGGGCCCCGTCCGGGTACGTCAGCCGGTGCAGCACCGGGCGGCCCGCGCCGGGCGACAGCCGCCACAGGGCGACCGTCCGGCGGGCCCGGTCGTTGTCGCCGGTGTCGGCGACCCAGATCGTGCCGTCCGCGCCCACGGCCAGGTCCTCGGTGTCGCGGGGCCGCGAGGGGTAACGCACCGTCCGCACCACGCGGCAGCGGTCGTCGAGGAAGAAGATCCGGCGGCGGGACTCCTCGTCGGCGCCGTCGTTGACCACGACGAACCCGTCGTCGGTGGCGACGAGGCCGGAGATCTCGGTCAGCCGGTCGTCGCGGATGTCGCACACCGGCCGGCCCGCCGGCGGCGCGGGCGCGGTGACGGGCCCCGCCGCCGCGACGCCGGGGGCGAGGGCGAGGGCGACGACCGTGATCGCCGTGGCTGCTGCCGCCGACCACCGCCACCGAGGGTGCCGGATCGATCCGGGGTTGGTCACCCCCGCATCATTCCGGCCCCACCGTCCAGTGGGGAATCCCGGTGCCGCCTCACGGCAGACGCCTCCACAACAGCCAGAGAATGGCGTCGAGATACCCGGCCGGCGGGAGATGCGACAGCGCAGCGACGTGGGCGGCCTTCGGCCGGTGCCCGACGGCCCCTGCCGGCCCCCGGGCCGGAAGGGTGCCACCGAAACGGTCGAAGCCGGGATAATGGGTTGCGCGACGCCGCGAACCCGGAGGTCATGGTGGGCCAGGAGGACATCCGCCGACACAACCTCGGCACCCTGCTGCGCCACGTCCACCTGGACGGCCCCGTGTCCCGGGCGACGCTGGGCGAACGGATGGGCCTCAACCGCAGCACGATCGGGGCGTTGACGGCCGAACTCGTCGCCGCGGGCCTGGTCCGCGAGGAGACGCCGACGGAGACCGGGCGCGCAGGCCGGCCGTCGCTGCTGGTGCGGCCCGAGCCCAGCCGGGCGTACGTGCTGGCGTTCGACGTCGCCGTGGACTGGCTGTTCGCCGCCCGGATCGGGCTGGGCGGGGTCGTCCTGGACCGGCGGCGGGCGGCCCGGCCGCGGGCCGGCCCGGACCTCGACCGGGTGGTCGAGGTGCTCGCCCGGTTCGGTCGGCAACTGCGGGAGGCGGCGCCGCCGGGCTCGACGTGCGTCGGCGTCGGCGCGTCGTACTGCGGGATGATCCGGCCGGGCGACGGCATGGTCCGGTTCGGGCCGGACCTGGGCTGGGTGGACCAGGCGTTCGGCGCCGAGCTCGGCCGCCGGCTCGGGTTCGGCCCAAAGGTGTCGGTGGGCAACGAGGCCCACCTCGGGGCGCTGGCCGAGCAGCAGCGCGGGGCGGGCGTCGGCTTCCGGAACCTGGTCTACCTGCACGGCGACGTCGGCGTGGGCGGCGGGATCATCGTCGGCGGGAAGCTGCTCGACGGCGAGGGCGGCTACGGCTGCGAGCTGGGGCACATGGTGGTGAACCCGTACGACGGGCGGCCGTGCGGGTGCGGCTCCCGTGGGTGCCTGGAGGCGGAGGTCGGCGAGCGGGCCCTGCTCGACGCCGCCGGGCGGCCCGCCGGGCTGTTCGGCCGCGCCGCCCTGCGCGACGTGGTGGCCGACGCCGACGGCGGCGACCCCGTGGCCCGGCAGGCGCTGCGCCGCGTCGGCGACTGGCTCGGCATCGGGGTGGCGAACCTGATCAACCTGTTCAACCCCGGGGTGGTCATCTTCGGCGGGATGCTGCGCGACGTGTATCCGGGCGCGGCGGAGCCGGTCCGCGCCCGCATCGCCCGCAACGTGCTGCCGGTGGCCCGGGAACGCGTACGGCTGCGCACGTCGGCCCTCGGCGACGACGCCACCCTCGTCGGCGCCGCCGAACTCGGCTTCGCGCGGCTGCTAACCGATCCGCTGGGCGCGCTCGCCCGCGCGGCCGCGCCGCCCGTGACCGGACCGCGCCGGGGCACGGGTGGCCGAGCCGCGGCGGGCCGGGTCGGTGCGGCGACGCGCCGACCCGGCCCACCGGGCGACGGGACCGGTCAGAAGGTGACGGTACGGCCGCCGAGGGTCACGACGAGCCGACCGTCGGAGGCGAACGACCACTTCAGGGCGCCGGAGTAGTTGGCGCACCGCGAGCCGTTCGAGCCGGTCCAGAACTGGTTCGAGCTGTCGACGTTGCCGACGGTCTTGTCGTTGGACCCGCTGCCGCTGCGGCACGAGGTGTTGCTCCGGAACACCGAGGTGCCCGCGTCGAACGAGAAGTTGCGCTCGGTGTTGTCGATGCTGATGTTGTTCGAGATCGACATCGAGCCCGGGTTGCGGTTGTACGTGAAGCCGTGCTTGCCGTTGCGGAACGCGATGGTGCGGCGCACGGTGTGGTTGACGGCGATGTCCTCGCCGCCGAGCTTGAAGCCGTTGCGGTCGCCGTTGCCCGCCTGGCTGCCGTCGCTGAGGGTGCCGTTGTTGTAGGCGAGGGAGTCCTCGATGGTCACCGGGCCGATCGCCCCCGTGTCGCTCTTGGTGTAGAGGTCCCAGCCGTCGTCGATGTTGTTGTGGGACACGGCGTAGCGGAAGACGTTGCCGTTGCCGACGGTCAGCTTGGCCGCGAACCCGTCGGCGTCCTCGCCGTCGGAGTCGCGGTTGTCGTGCGACTCGGCGCTCAGGACGAGGTTGTTGGCCGGCCACTGGTCGCGGGGCGTGTCGGAGGCGATCCGCGAGATCTGCAGGCCGCTGTCGCGGTTGAAGCGGGTGATCGTCCGCTCGATGATGTTGTTGCTGCCGCCGACGAAGATGCCGTTGTCACCGGCGCGCTCGACGACGAGGCCCTGGACGTGCCAGTAGGACCCGTTCAGCGCCAGGCCCCGGTTCGCCGGGTCCTCGCTCATGGCCGAGAAGTTCAGCACCGGCGTCTCACCCGGGTAGGCGATCAGCTTCTTGCGGGCGCTGGAGGTGCCGTTGTTGCCCGGCGCGATGGTGACCGTCCTGGCGAGGCTGTAGGTGCCGCCGCGCAGGTAGATCGTCCCGCCGGCCGCGACCCGGGTGATCGCCGAGGTGATCGTGGTCGGGTTGGACTGGGTGCCGGCCGCGCCGTCGGTGCCCTGCGGCGAGGCGTACACCGCGCCGCTGGCGGG
>NZ_JAHWGR010000066.1:0-12839 GCF_020873825.1 Micromonospora sp. DH13 | reverse complement strand
TGTGGCCGTGGAGCTCGCCGGCGGGTTGCAGGCTGTTGGGGTCCCACAGCCGCACTACCCTGTCGCCGCCGGCGGTGACGAGCAGGATGGTGCCGTCCGGCCGGGTCCACGTCCCCACCGCGTACACCACGTCGGTGTGGCCGTGGAGTTGGGTGTGGGTGGCTCTCCTCCAGATCACACCGTCGGCGCGTGGAGCATCAGGGTGGAACTGGGCGGCGCAGGCCGCGGCGAGCGTGGTGCCTCGGCATTTCACCGCCCACACGTGCAACCAGTGCAGCCGCTCGTCGGAGGTCAGGGCGCTTAAGTCACCCATCAATTCTCGTGCGTCGATTGCCCGGCGGGCTTGCGGGTCGGTGACTGTGCTTCTCGTGCGCAGCAGCGGTGGCAGTGGAGTCCACAAAAGATAGCCGGGGTCCAGCGCCAGGCGGTCGATTTCTCCCGCCGCAGCGGCGTGGTCGGCCAGATGTGCCAGGGCGTAGCTGCTGGCGTCCTCCCAGCGTCGGACGCCCAACTCGTCCAGAGTGGGGGTGATGCAGGCCAGGATCCTCCCGTGGGCCTGCCGGGTCGCCTGGGCGCAGCGCGCCGACTGCTGCACCACCGTGTGGTCCTCGTGGCCAATCTCTCGCCCGGTCAGGAAGTCCCGCAGACTCTGGTGCCGCAGCCGGTACCAACCAGTCGGATCAGCCGCCTCACGATCCCCTCTCGTGTGGGCGAGAAACGGCCGTAACGGGCCGTCGAGGACATCCTGCACCGAACCCAGGGGTAGATTCCCAGCCCAGAGGGCGAGCGTGGTACTCGTCACCGGCTCGGTGACCGCCGCCAGGGTGCCCAGCGCCGGCAGCACAACGCCGTCCCATCGGTCCGGGGCCAGCTCCCGAATCCGCCGCAGGTTCTCGCTGTAGTACCCCGCCAACCCCGCCGGCAGAGCGCTGAGACGGTCAGCAGGCAGATCACCATCGCGGACCTGATCCATCACCAGCAACGCATAGATCCACACCCCGCCAGCAGCGGCCAACAACCCCCGCGTGAACGCCTCCGGAGAGACGTTGCTGGCAGCGAGCTGGCCTGCCAACGCGCGGTCACTGCGAGCACGGAAGGTGACATGCTCGCGCAGATCATCAAGGTTCGCCTGCCCCGTGACATCGATCCGCTCCACCCTCGCCCCAGCCGGCAAGGGATGCCCCGGACGGGTAGTGGCCACCACCACCACCCCCGGCGGCAGAGTCCGGGGCAGCCCGAACGCGACCTCACCCGCCGACGGCGTGGGCGCCTCGTCCAACCCGTCGATCAGGATCACCAGAGGCGACACTTCACCACGCGCACGCCGCTGCGCCTGAATCGTCATCAGCCGCTGAGCGAACCAGGCGGGGGCGGTGTAGTTACCCGGCAGCCCACACAACCTGTCCGGGAAGTCGGTAGGCGTGTATGCATAGATGATTTGAGCGGCGAGGTTCGCCCGCGCAGCCTCTGGGTTGGTCGACTGACGCGAGAAATGCGCCGGCCAACGGCGCGTCGGTGAAAACGCTAGATACGTCGCCAATGCGCTCTTACCCAGCCCCGCCTCCGCCTCCACCAACACGTAACCACCAACCGGACGGGCAGCGACCTGCGCGATCCGCGCGTCGATCTTCTTCACCAGCCATCCACGCCCCGTGAACCCGCCCACCGGCTCATCATTGACTGTCAGGCCAAGCTCAAGCGGAATCAGCGACGGATCAAGAACTACATCGGCCAAGCCCGTCGCATTGCCTGCCAGGACCGTGCCCGCGACCGTCCCGTGATTCACCCCGATCGTCGGCCCGGAACCCCCACCCTGCACCGAACCAATCCGCTCCGGCACCCGTCGACCGAACCCCACCATCACACAGCTCCCCGGTCGGCACTGCCGCCACGAGCCTCGCCATAGTTGACACCGATCGTCGGCCCGGACCCACCACCCACCACCCTGTCGATCCTGTTGTCACCCGTATGGACAACGCCAGATTCAGCGCCGCCGGCAGCGCCACGGTAGGTCAACCACGCCGACAGCCCCGACCCCACCACCGCCAACACCACAAACCCCACCCAGAACCACGGCCCCTCACCGAGATTGTTGCCCACCACCCCCGCCGCCGCCCCGACAGCGAACGCCGCACCCGACCCGGCCGCCAACTTCCCCGCACCAGCCACAGCGCCCCCTCATGCCGTCTCCCACCAACCAGCATGCCTAACGAAAGCCACCCAGTCCCTTAAGGACGCGAGCGGTAATCGGGCCTCATTCCGCCGATTCTCGTGGGCGGCTGTCGGGACTGCGTAGTTTTCCGTTTTTGGCCTGGGTGTGGTCCGTTGGACAGGACGTTGATCCTGTCCGGGAAGGACCACGTCATGGCAGACAAGAAGAACGCTGCTCCACTTCCGCAGCCCTCGGCGGCGGAGGTGGAGTTCGCGCAGCAGCTGGTCGAGCGGGCCAAGGCCGACGGGGTGTCGTTGGTCGGGCCGGGTGGACTCCTGGCCGGGATCACCCGGACGGTGCTCGAATCGGCCCTCGACGCGGAACTGGACGCCCATCTCGACGAGGCCGGTGTCGATGAGACGACGGGCCGGCGGGCCAACATCCGTAACGACCACGGAGCCAAGATGGTGCAGACCGAGGTCGGGCCGGTGCGGATCCAGGTTCCTCGGGACCGGGCCGGGTCGTTCACCCCGAGGATCGTGCCGAAGCACGCCCGCTGCTTGGACGGGTTCAACGAGGCGATCCTGTCGCTGTATGCGAAAGGGTTGACGACCGGGGAGATCTCGGCGCATCTGGCGGATGTGTATGACGCCGAGGTGTCCCGGGAGTTGATCAGCCGGGTCACCGACAGTGTCCTGGCCGACATGGAGGCCTGGCGGCAGCGGCCTCTGGACCGGGTGTATCCGGTGGTGTTCATCGACGCCCTGGTGATGAAGATCCGGCAGGGGCAGGTCGCGAACCGGCCCGTCTACGTGGTGGTCGGGATCAGCCTCGACGGGGAACGCGACGTGCTGGGCATGTGGGCCGGCGGCGGTGAGGGCGCCAAGCAGTGGGCCGGCTACCTCACCGAACTCCGCAACCGAGGTGTCGAGGACGTGTTCATGGTCTGCTCCGACGGGTTGAAGGGCATGACCGACGCCATCGAACAGGTGTGGCCGCAGGCGGTGCACCAGCAGTGCCTCGTCCACCTCGTCCGAGCCAGTCTGCGCTACACCAACCGCAAGGACTGGCAGAAGATCACCCCGGCGTTGCGAGAGATCTACACCGCTCCCACCGTGACGGCTGCGGAGGCTCGTTTCGAGGCGTTCGCCGCCGAGTTCGGCGACCAGTACCGGGCCGTGATCCGGTTGTGGCGGACCTCGCGGCCGCAGTTCGTGCCGTTCCTCGACTACGACCACGAGGTCCGCAAGGTCCTCTACACCACCAACATCATCGAAAGCCTCCACGCCCGGTTCCGGCAGGCCGCCCGCCCCCGATCCCCCGAGCATGAAGCTGGTCCAACACCGCATGCCAACGATCGATACCAACGTCCGTCACGAGCTGGCCAACGAACCCAACCCGAAGATGATTCGCCTACTGCCGTTGCAGTACTAGGGTGCGCCTGATCGGGCCGCGCGACGTCGCGACAACGGTTCCGTGCCCCGTTTACCCTGGAAACCCCCGTCGGGGATGGCGACCGTGATTGCCCCCATTTACCCCCCGGAAACCCCTGCCAACGGTTGGCCAGCTGTGACAAGTGGTGCTTACCCGACTGCGGTGTTTGCGCAGTTCAACGCCAAGTTCTGACAGCCGATGACAAGTCCAAGGTCGTGATGGTCGAGGACCGCGGGTTCGGGGTTCGAGTCCCTGGCGGCGCACCACCGAAAAGGCTCTGACCTGGGGTTTCACCCTGGGTCAGGGCCTTTTGGTGTTCCTGTCGGTGGTTCGGTGTCTCGGTGGGTGCTCGGGAGCCGTTGGACCGTTCCGTGCCCGCGTGGACCGGGGCCTACATCGGTGCACCTGGCGCTCCGGCCGGCGGGTGTCTTCGATTGCTGGTTTCAGGCTGGTGCCGGTGGGTGGTGGGCAATGACTGCTGTTGCGGGGATGCGGTCGTCGATGAGGAGGGCGACGAGTTCGTCGAGTAGTAGTTCGAGGTCGTCGGGGGTGGTCAGGTCGTAGTGCTTGTTGACGATCCGTTCGTCGGCCACGCGGACTGTCTCTAGTTCGGCCTCGCCGGTGCTCCAGATCGTTATCGCGGCGAGCCATGACGGGGACTCGAACTCACTGATGACGATCGGTTTGCCGTGGTTCGGCTCGATCGGTCGGGTGTGCCATGTCATGCCTAGCCGTGCCCACGTCTGGGCCCGGGCCAGCACGGCGTCGGACAGTGTTTCCAGCGGAAAGTTCACGCCCGCGACTATCACATGCTCTGCGCGGGAGGGCTGGCGTCGATCCCGGACGTGCCCAGGTCGAACCGGTTAGGAAGATCGAACCGTCGGATGCCGCGCGGGATCGTCTCGCGGCTGTACCGAGTGTGCCGTCGACTACGGCAAGCCTTTGCCAGGTGCCCCGGCTTTCGGACCGGCGGCACCGATGACGAATGTGCGGGTCACGCAGCCGGCCGTGGACGGTCGGAGTTCGTCGGGTCTGCGCTTGCCGGGGCTGATCAGTCAGCAGCAGGTGGCCGAGGCGCGTAGGGACCTCGGTCGGCGGTTGGCCGCGTGGCGTGCCGAGCAGGGGCTGACGCAGATGCAGCTCGCCAAGAGCATCTGTTACTCCCGCAGTTCGGTAGCCAACGCCGAGATCGGCCGGGACACCAGCGTTCGTCGGTTCTGGCAGGACGCCGACCGGGCGGTCGATGCACAAGGGGCGCTGCTCACGGCGTTCGACCAGATGGCTGCACTGGTACGGGACTTCAACGCCCAGCGGGCGCAGGCGCGGGACGAGGAACGCCAGCGGCGCGCCGGCCGGACCGCCACCCGGGCCACTCACGCGGCGACGGCTGACTATGGGTGCGGGACGTTGGTCGTCGGCCGGTGGACCGGACAGGAGACCCGCGCGTTACGCGAGGCGCTCCGGATGACCGTCGATGACTTCGCCCGCCACCTCGGGGTGGCACCCGAGACGGTTTCCGGCTGGGAACACCACCACACGTCCACACCGCCACCGACGATGACCACACAAGCGGCTCTGGACGAAACGCTCACGCTCGCCGACGGCAACACCGAAGCCCGGTTCCTGCTGATTCTCGACACTCCGGATCACCACGCGTAAGCCTGCCGGGCAAGCGGTGAGGGGCTGCTGGCACGAGCTCCATGTCGCGCGGTATGGCAAGGCTTCCCCGGCCATGCCCGTCGGCGGCCTGATAGCTTATCTGATCTTGCCGTCTTTCATGTGGGTCTGTCCGTTCAGTGCTTCCTCATATCCGATAGTCCGGTTATCTCGCCGGGTACGAAGACCTATCGTTTCCCGCATTGTCAGCGACGACGCGAGGGTACTCATGGGTTTTTACCTGCGGACCAGCCTCAAAGCGGGCCCCTTTAGGTTCAACCTGTCGCCAGCTGGCGTCGGCGTATCCGCTGGCGTCCCAGGGTTCCGTGTCGGCACTGGGCCTCGCGGCAACTACGTCCGCGTTGCCGGTCTCGGCACGACCTACTTCGGCGGCCGGGCACCCACCCCAACCTTCCCCGGATCGCCGCCGTCGATGCTGCCAGCGACCCGCAACGACGGGATCGTCATGCAGGAGTTGTCCGGTACGCCGGTACAGCAGCTGGTTGCAGCACATCCCTCCGATCTGATCGGTCAGATCCAGACTGCAGCCCAACGGCACCTGCTGTGGCCGTGGGCCGCTGCCGCCGTCGCACTCCTGGCTCTAATCTCGGCACCATTCGGGCTCCTACTGCTCGTGCCCGGCCTACCCGCAGTGTGGTGGCTGCGGCAGCGCGACCTTGCGCGGCGATCAGTCGTCGTCTTCTACCAGGTAGACGACGTACCGGCGGTCAACTACGAGCGCTTCACCACGAGCAGCAGCTTCGTCAGCCGTGTGCAGCGCGTCTGGCACGTCGAAGCCGAAGGTGCCCTCAACACTCCATATCAACGGAAAGTCAACGCCGGAGCCGCAGCCCTGAACCGCCGCAGCCCAGCCTCGGTAGATCTGGTTGGTCCGCCCATGCTCGTGACGAACATCGCCGTACCGAGCCTGCATGGAAGAGATCGCTCTTTGTACTTCCTGCCGGACCGGGTGATCGTCCGCCATGGTCACCGATACGCCGGCCTCCCGTACGCTGCGGTGAACGCCCATGCGCAGGCCCAACGGTTCATCGAGTCGGATACGCCGCCAACCGACGCCGAGTGTGTTGGGACAACCTGGCAGTACACCAACAAGTCCGGCGGCCCGGATCGCCGCTTCAAGAACAACAGACAACTGCCGGTCATGCTGTATGGAAGGCTGACCGTCACCAGCCCAGACGGACTGCTGATGGTCTGGGACTTCTCCCGACCTGACGTTGCGGCCGCACTCGCCGAAGCAATCGGCCGGATGCGGTAGCCGCAGGGATACTGGGATGCTGCGGGACGACGACCAACAACGTCGCCGGCCTTGGGCGCGGCATGAGCGTGGAACCGATCTTGGCTGGCAGGAAACCGCTCCATCAAAGCGGGGGAAACTCAGGGTGCGGCTGGACAGCGCGACCATGGATGGGGTAAGCCACCATGGCGAGGCTTCCGGTGGGGGCATCGCACCTGGTCGACTGCTGTTTCACCGGGAACCTCGTCCTATGTCGACACCAGCTCTCCTCCGCGCCCATCATGACCAGGCCATCACGGTGAAAAAGCCTCACTGTGCGGGGATTCGCTTCGCTCCGGGGTGGTAGAAACGAAGCGACTGACCGGTGTGCCCAGCGGAGGGTGAAATGGGTGTCTGACATCGCGGACCCGAGCCGGCACCTCGTCCTCACCGTGGACGTGGAGCGGTACAGCGGGCGGGACAACGTGCTCCAGTGGCGCGTCCAGCAGGCCCTGCCGAGGATCATGCAGCAGGCCCGGGAGGAGCTGGGCCTGTGCCCGGACGGCTGGCTGGTCCAGCCGAGCGGCGATGGGCAGCTCGCAATCCTGCCGCAGGGCACCAGCGAGCGGACGGTCGTGACCCGGCTGGCACCGACCGTCGACCGGTTGCTCCGCGAGCACAACCATGGCCTGGCCCCGGAGGCACGCATCCGGCTGCGGATCGGCGTCCACGAGGGTCTGGTCCACCTGGACGGCGGGAACGGCTTTCCCGGCGAGGCCGTCGTCACGGTCTGCCGGCTGGTCGACTCGCCGCAGCTCAAGGCCGCCCTGCGGCGGTTTCCCGACGCGCAGGTGGCACTGATCGTGTCGGACCGGCTCTACCAGGATGTCGTCCGGCACTATGGTGACCTGCGGCCAGAGCACTTCCTGCGGGTTACCGCCAGCCTGCCGGAGAAGAGCTTCGACGCCGTCGCCTGGATCCACCTGCCGGGCGAGAACGCCGCCGCAGCCACCGCAGAACAGCCCATCCCAGCCGCCACCCCGGATCAGCCCGCACCAGCCACCGCCCCGGACCAGTCCTCCGCTGGTGGTCAGACCTTCCAGCACATCACGGCGCACGGGCCGGCGGCGTTCGGCAACGGCAACGTGGTCACCACGTACGGTTCCGCCGACGGCGCGACCCCGCACCGGCCCTGACGATGGCGCAGGATCGTCCCCGTACCGACCGGGTGGCACCGTCACCCGAGCCGGGCACCAGCGTCCACCAGGCCAGCTACTCCGGGATCACCACGCACGGGCCGGCTGCCTTCGGTAACCACAACATCGTCAACCAGGTCAGCTACCGGAGCGCCCCGCCCACGCACGCCAACGACGTGCTGGTGTCGAAGGCGCTGGAGGCCCTGGCGAGACAGGTGGAGACCGAGCGACGGCGGGACGAGGAGCGCAGCCAGGTGTTGCGCCGCCCGCTGCCGGTCCGCTGGGCGGTGACCGCCGCCGCCGGTTCGGCGATGGCCGACGTCGACTGGTCGTCGGTCGGGGTCACCGAGGATCGGCTCCCGGCCGGCGGGTTGGACGACCTCGCCGGTCTTCTGGCCCGGCGGCTGCCGCACCGACGATTGGTGATCCTGGGTACGGCCGGTGCGGGCAAGACCGTGCTGGCCACCCGGCTCGTGCGCGATCTGCTGCGGGAGCGCCTGGCCGGCCAGCCGGTCCCGGTGCTGCTGCCCGCCGACACCTGGCACCCGGGCGAGCAGCACCTGCGGGAGTGGATGGCGCAGCGGCTGGCCCAGGATCATCCCCACCTGGGGGGACCGGCCCCGGCCCCGGGCCGCTCGCGCGACCGTCGGACGATGGCCACCCACCTGATCGAGAGTCGGCTGGTGCTGCCGGTCCTCGACGGGTTGGACATGATCGGCGACGGGCTGCTCGACACGGCGCTCACCGAGCTGAACGGCCTCGGCGCCGAAGAGCCGCTGGTGGTGACCAGCCGCGTCGAGCCGTACCAGGACGCGGTCCGGATCGCCGGCTGCGGGTTGTCCCGGGCCGCGGTGGTGGAGGTGCTGCCACTCACGCTGGCCGAGGCCCGGAACTACCTCGCCCCCGCAGGCGGAACCGGGCGGTGGCATCGGGCCTTCGCCGAGTTGGCGAACGATCCGGACGCCCCGCTCGCCCAGGCCCTGCGGACGCCGTTGATGGCCTGGCTGGCCCACACCATCTACGCGACGGCGACACCCACGGCCGCCACCGCCGACCCGGCCGCCACCGTCGCCGATCCGCGGGAGCTGGGCGACCGGGCCCGTTTTCCGGACCGGGACGCCATCGCCGACCATCTCATCGACGGTCTGCTGCCGGCGGTCTATCCGGCCGAGCCGACCCCGACGAGCCGCCGGGACTCCGACGAACGGTGGCACCGTCAGGATGTGGAACGGGCGCTGTCCTTCCTGGCCCGGCATCTGCGCCGGACCGACACGCACGAGATCGCCTGGTGGCGACTCGACCGGGCGGTCCGGCACCAGCGAACCCTCTGGACCCCGCTGCTCATCGCGCTCTACGGACTGTTCTTCGGGCTCGGGCACAGCCTCACCGCTGGCCTGGCGATGGGGACGGCCCTGGGCCTGATCGGGGCGAGCCGGCGGGCCCGCACGCGGCTGGGCTGGGTCGCCAGCGAGACCCCGTACCGCACGAAGATGAGCTTCCGCCGGCTCAGGGCCACCCTCTGGTACGCCCTCGTCTCCACCACGACGCTGGCCGTACCGCTGCTGGCGGGGCTGGTCCTGCTGGCCGTGCCGGGGGCCGGCCCGCTGGTCATCACGGCGGGCGTGCTCCTGCTGCTGACGGCAGCCGCCCTATTCGTCCGGCTGAACTGGCGGCGCAGAGAACGCGACCTGACCCGGGAGCTCGTGGTGCCTGCCGATCCGTCCCGCGTCGTCAGTCCGACCTCGACGTTGCGCGGCGACCTCGCGGCGGGACTGATGGTCGTACCGCCGACGATCCTGCTCGGCGTACCGCCGGCGATCCTGTTCGGCACCGTCCGCCCGATAATGGCCGCGACCGCGTTCATCGTCGGCTGGATCGGCGCTGGTGCCTGGGCCAGGTACACGGTCGCCCGGGTCGTCCTCGCGGCCCGGGGGCACCTGCCGTGGCGGACCATGGCCTTCCTCGACGACGCGGTCGACCGGGGCGTGCTGCGGCGGGTCGGTGCCGCGTACCAGTTCCGGCACCCCCGGCTCCGCGACCGGCTGGCCGAGCATCCCCGGTGACCGCTCAGCCTGGTGCGCCCGGCGCTCGTCGGGGTAGCCGGTGGTGCGTCAACATGGCCGAGGCGAAGCAGGTGATCGACGGTGTGTCCCAGGTGATGGCGTCCGGGGCGGCACCGTAGCCGACGCCACGCCAGCCCACCGGCGGTCGGTGTGCGCCGCCGCGCGGTGGCTAGGCGGGCGATCAGGTCAACACGCAGTTCGGCGGGGATCTCGCGTGGGCCGGGTGGGTGCGGTGCCCCGGTCGGCGGCTGCCGCCCAGAGCGCCGCCACCAGGGCGAGCGACGCCGAGGCCAGCAGCAGGGCCAGCAGCGTCCGGGGCGAGCCGGACGTGCCCAGGGCGACATCCGCGACGGAGGAGATCAGCGCGTCGCCTCCGATGGCCGTCGCGGCGGACAGGCCCGTCGCGGTTCCGGCGCGGCTCGGGTGGTCGGACATGACCCCCAGGTTCACGACGGGGGTGGTCAGGCCGTTTCCGATTCCCACGAAGACGCAGACGGCGAAGAACGCGACGGGGTGGAGGCCGCGCAGCGGTTGACCAGGGCGAAGCTGGGCCCCGAACGTGTGAGCGATGTCGGGCAGTGCCGGCAGATGGATGTTCACCGGAAGCACCGACATCGCCGTCAGCAGGACGAAGAAGGCCAGGCCCGGTGCCGCGCGGCCATTCGCGCGCGGCGAGGTCAGCGATGTCCTTTCGGTGGTGGAGTCCACGGAACCGGATCCCGTCCACGTCCTCGAAGGCGCGATCCCGCGCCTCGCCCGAGCACCTGCCGCGGGCGAGGCGCGGGATCGCCGGTCCCCGGCGACCGGCGACATCCGGCGTCGTCAGGACCGGCAGGGTGTGCCGTTGAGGGAGAAGCCCGTGGGCACCGCGTTGCTGTCGCTCCACGAACCCTGGAAGCCGAACGAGACGCTCGCGCCGGCCGCGAGCGTGCCGTTCCAACTGGCGTTGCGGATCGTGACGGCGGAGCCGGCCTGGGTGTAGGTGGCGCTCCAGAGCGTGGTGATCCGCTGGTCACCCGGGAACGTGAAGGCCAGGGTCCAGCCGTCGACGGCGGTCGTGGTGGTGTTCTTGATCGTGACGTCGGCGATGAATCCACCGGGCCATTCCGACTGCTTCTGGTAGGTCACCGCGCAGGTGGGGTCGGGTGGTGGAGTGGTCGGGTTGACCCGTACCTCGTTGGTCGCGATCGACACGTTGCCCGCCGCGTCCCGGGCCCGTACGTAGTAGCGGTTCGGCACGGACGGCGCGAGCGACAGCTGGTAGCTGGTGCCCGGCACGGTCGCCACCAGCGTCGAGTAGAAGACCCCGTCCCAGCGGTAGACGTTGTAGCCGGTCACCCCGACGTTGTCCGTCGAGGGCGTCCAGTTCAGCTTGGCGGACGTGGTGGTCACGTCGGTGACGGTCAGCGTCCCGGGGGCGCTCGGCGGCACGGTGTCGGGGCCGGTGTCGGTTGCCGGGGTGACGATGGTGAGCGAGTTCGACGACGGCGAACTGTGCCCGCCCGAGTCGCTGGCGCTCACGACGACGAGATACTGCGTGGCCGGCTTGAGGGTGATCGTGGCCGTGGTGACGTTGCCGATCCGGACGGTTTCCCCCAGGTCGTAGAACGCCTGGAAGTATCCGATCGTGTACCCGGTGACGTCGCAGCAGCCGGGCTCGGCCGCAGTCCAGGTCAGGGTGGCCGACGTCGACGTGACCCGGCTGACCGCCAGGTCCCTCGGCGCGGTCGGCGGGAGGTCGGCCGGTGGCGTCGAGCTGGTGGCGTCGACCGTGTTGGACGCGGCCGACAGGTTGCCCGCGGCGTCCCTGGCGCGTACGTAGAACTGGATGCGCGGGCCGGGTCCCGTCGTGGCCGACGGCGGCAGCTGGTACGTCGTCGACGTGGCGGTGCCGAGCAGCGTGGAGGTGTACCAGCCGTCGAACTTGTAGACGTGGTAACCGGTGACGCCGACGTTGTCCGGCGCGGCCGTCCAGTTCAGCGTGCCGTTCCGGTTGGTCAGGTTCGTCGGCGAGCCCGGTGGCACGGTGTCCGGGCCGCTGTCGGTGGCCGGAGCCACCACGATGATCTGGTTCGACCAGGGGGAGGTGTGTCCGGCCGAGTCCCTGGCCGCGACCCTGATGTTGTACTGGTGGGTCGGCGAGATGTTGATCGTGGCCGTGGTGACGTTTCCGACCGTCGTGGTCGGGATGACGTCGCTGAACGGCTCGGGATACATGATGGTGTAGTTGGTGATGGCGCAGCAGCCGGTGACGGAGGCGGTCCAGCTCAGGGTGACCGACGTCGAGGTCACGCTGGTGGCCGTGAGCAGCGTGGGCGGCGCCGGTGGCGCCGGTGTGCTGGGCGGGGTCGGTGGCGGGACGCTGCTGGCCAGCATCGACACGGTGCCGGCACCGGCCGCGGGTGTGGTGGCCAGGCCCACACCCAGCACCGCGACCGGCAGGGCGGCGGCGGCCACGAAGGCCGGCCACAGGCGGCGGAACAGAGAGCCCCCGTACACGGGCTGCTCCTCTCTCGTCAGTCGGTGGCGCAGGACGCGCCGTTGAGCGTGAAGCTGGCGCAGCCGGGGCCCGGCGTCGGCGACGGCGTCGGCCCGTACGGGTCGACCGTGTTGGTCGCGATCGACAGGTTGCCCGCCGCGTCCCTGGCGCGTACGTAGAAGAGGTTGCGCAGCCCCGACGTGGACGGCGGGGGCAGCGGGTACGTCGTCGACGTGGCGATGCCGACCAGCGTGGAGGTGTACCAGCCGTCGAACCGGTAGACGTGGTAGCCGGTCACCCCGACGTCGTCGGTGGACGCGGTCCAGGACAGCGTCCCGTCCTGGACGATCAGGTTCGCCGGAGCGGTCGGTGGCAGGGTGTCCGGGCCGGTGTCCGTGGCCGGGGTCATCACGACGATCCGGTTCGACCAGGGGGAGGTGTGTCCCGTCGTGTCCCTGGCGGACACCCTGATGCGGTACTCGTTGGTCGGCGAGAGCCTGATCGTGGCCGTGGTGACGTTCCCGACCATCGTCAGCGGGATCGCGTCGGTGAACGGTGGGGCGTACTCGATGACGTAGGCCTCGATGGCGCAGCAACCGGGGGTGGAGGCCGTCCAGGTCAGGGT
>NZ_JAHWGR010000065.1:0-15879 GCF_020873825.1 Micromonospora sp. DH13 | reverse complement strand
GGTTGGCGGAGGTTGTCGTACCAGTAGTGGTTGTTGAGGGTGGGTGTGGTGTGGGGGTGGGTGGTGGAGTGGAAGGGGATGGTGGGGGTGGTGGGGGTGATGTCGTTGAGGGTGGTGAGGAGGTGGTCTTTGAGGGTTTCGGTGTGGGGGTGGTGGGAGGCGTAGGTGACGGGGAGTTTGCGGGCGTTGATGTTTTGTTGTTGGTAGTGGGTGATGAGGGTGTCGATGGTGGTGGGTGTGGCGCTGATGATGGTGTGGTGGGGGCTGTTGTGGGCGGCGATGTGGAGGTCGGGGTGGTGGTGTTGGTGGGGGGTGATGTGGTGGGGGGGTAGGGGGATGGCGGCCATGGCGCCGGTGCCGGTGAGGGTGTGGAGGGCTTTGCTGCGAACGGCGATGATTTTGGCGGCGTCGTTGAGGGTGAGGGCGCCGGCGATGTGGGCGGCGGCGATTTCGCCTTGGGAGTGGCCGATGACGGCGTGGGGGTGGATGCCGTGGTGTTGCCAGGTGCGGGCGAGGGCGGTCATGAGGGCGAAGAGGGTGGGTTGGATGACGTCGACGCGGTCGAGTGGTGGTGTGTTGGGTTGTTGGTGGAGGACGTCGAGGAGGGACCAGCCGGTGTGGGGTTGGAGTGCGGTGTCGCAGGCTTGTAGGTGTTCGGCGAAGGTGGGTGAAGTGGTGTAGAGGTCGAGGCCCATGTGGGGGTATTGGCTGCCTTGGCCGGGGAAGACGAAGACGGTTTTGCCGGTGAGGGGGGTGCCTTCGATGAGCCGGTGGTGGGGGGTGCCGGTGGTGAGGGCGGTGAGGGCTTCGGTGAGTTCCTCGTGGGTGGTGCCGACGATGGCGGCGCGGTGGGGCAGGGCGGCGCGGGTGGTCAATGCCGCCGCGACGTCTGCCGCGCTCAACTCCGGGTGGGCGGTGAGGTGGTGCAGCAGTTGTCGGGCGTGTTGGCGTAGCGCCGTGGGGGTCTTCGCGGACAGCATCCACGTGACGGGGGTGTCTTGGTCTGCTGGCTGAGCGTCGGTGGCTGTGGTGGCTGGTGGTGCTTGTTCGAGGATGATGTGGGCGTTGGTGCCGCTGATGCCGAAGGAGGAAACGGCGGCGCGGCGGGGCCGCCCCTGGTCGGGCCATTGCTGTGGTTCGGTGAGGAGTGCCACGTTGCCGGTGGTCCAGTCGACGTGGGGGGTGGGCGTGTCGACGTGGAGGGTTTTCGGCAGGATGCCGTACCGCATGGCCTGGATCATTTTGATGATGCCGGCGGCTCCGGCGGCGGCTTGGGTGTGGCCGATGTTGGATTTGATGCTGCCGAGCCAGAGGGGTTGGTGGCGGTTCTGGCCGTAGGTGGCGAGGAGTGCTTGGGCTTCGATGGGGTCGCCGAGTTTGGTGCCGGTGCCGTGGGCTTCGACGGCGTCGACGTCGGCGGTGGTGAGGCCGGCGGTGGTGAGGGCTTGTCGGATGACGCGTTGTTGGGCGGGGCCGTTGGGTGCGGAGAGTTGGCTGGTGGTGCCGTCCTGGTTGACGGCGCTGGCGCGGACGACGGCGAGGATGCGGTGGCCGTGGCGTTGCGCGTCGGAGAGCCGCTCGACCAGCAGCAGGCCCACACCCTCCGACCAGGACGTCCCGTCGGCGGCGGCGGCGAACGACTTGATCCGGGCATCCGGCGCGAGACCACGCTGACGGCTGAAGCCGGTGAACGCCACGGGAGTGGCCATCACCGACACGCCGCCGGCCAGGGCCAGGTCGCATTCGCCGTTGCGGAGGGCCTGGACGGCCAGGTGTAACGCCACCAGCGACGACGAGCAGGCCGTGTCCAGCGAGATCGCGGGACCCTCGAAACCGTAGACGTAGGAGACCCGGCCCGACGCCACGCTGCCCGCGCTCCCGGTCACCACCTGGCCTTCGAGGCCCTCCGGCATCCGCCGCAGCCGGGTCGCGTAGTCGCCGTACATGACGCCGGTGAAGACGCCGGTGCGGCTGCCGCGTAGCGACTCCGGGTCGATGCCCGCGTTCTCGAACGTCTCCCAGCTCGTCTCCAGCAGCAGCCGCTGCTGCGGGTCCATCGCCAGCGCCTCACGCGGGCTGATCCCGAAGAACGCCGCGTCGAACTCCGCCGCGTCCGTCAGGAAACCACCCTCACGCACATACGACTTCCCCGGCGCGTCCGGATCCGGATCGAACAACCGCTCCACGTCCCACCCACGATCCTCCGGGAACGGCCCGATGCCGTCGCGGCCCGAGGCGACCAGGTCCCACAGGTCCTCCGGGGACCGGACGCCGCCCGGGTAGCGGCAGCCCATGCCGACGATCACGATCGGTTCGACCGCGGTGTCGGTCTGCCGGTGAAGCTGCCGTCGCAGGCGCTTGTTCTCCAGCAGTGAGGTGCGCAGCGCCTCGACGACCTTCTCGGCAGGCATGTTCATCGTCGGCTCCGTCGGTGTGGTGCGGTCATGTGTCGGTGTCTCCGAGGGCGATGCGGACCAGATCATCGACATCGGCGTCGATGAGATCGGTTTCCGCGTCCTCGTCCTGTGCGTGGCCGGGATCGGCGGTGCCGTCGGCCAGCCGCAGCACGGCGTCCAGCAGGCCGGCAGCGCGTAGGCGCTCCAGCGGGATGGCCGCGATGGCCTCGCGGATCGCCGCCTCCGGGGTGTCGGCGGTGTCGGCGGGAATGAGCAGCTCCCGCAGGCGCGCCGCGAGCTTGCGGGGGGTCGGGTAGTCGAACAACGTGGTGGCCGGCAGGCGCCACCCGGCCACCTCGCTCAGCCGGTTACGCAGTTCGAGCGCCGTCAGGGAGTCGAAGCCGAGCTCCAGGAAACCGCGGTCGAGGTCGATGGTGGCGGTCTCGCGGTGGCCCAGCGCGACCGCCATCTCCCGATGGAGGAACTCGAGCAGGATCTCCAGTTGCGCGGCCTCGGTGCGGCCCGCGAGGCGTTCACCCAGGACCGGGCGCCCGGCGTCGTCCGGCCGGCGGGCCGTCCCGCCGACCAGGCCACCCAGGATCACGGGCAGCCGGTTCTCGTCCGCCTGCGCGCGCAGCGTCGGCAGGTCGAAGCGGGCGACCGTCATCGTGGCGTGGTCGGCGCGCAGGGCGGAGTCGAACAACGCCAGACCCTGGCCGGTGTCGAGCGGCAGCATCCCGCCCCGGCCGATGCGAGCCCGGTCGGCGGTCCCCAGCCGCCCGCCCATCGTGCCGGCCGCCGCCCAGATCCCCCAGGCCAGCGACACCGCCGGGAGTCCGAGAGCGCGCCGGTGTTCGGCCAACGCGTCGAGGAACGCGTTGGCCGCCGCGTAGTTGCCCTGGCCTGCCCCGCCGAGGACCCCGGACACCGACGAGAACAGCACGAACCGGGTGTGGCCGAGCCCGGCGGTGAGCTCGTGCAGGTGCCACGCCGCGTCGGCCTTGGGGCGCAGGACGGTGTCGACCCGGTGCGGGGTGAGGGCGGGGAGCGTGGCGTCGTCCAGCACCCCGGCGGTGTGGACGACGGCGGTGAGCGGGTGTGCGGCAGGGATCGAGGCGAGCACGCCGGCCAGGGACTCACGGTCGGCGACGTCGCAGGCGACCACGGTGGTCCGGGCACCCAGCCGGTCCAGTTCGCCGACCAGCTCGTCCGCTCCGGCCGCTGCCGCGCCGCTGCGGCTGACCAGCAGCAGGTGCCGGACGCCGTGCCGGCGTGCCAGGTGCCGGGCCACGAGCGCGCCGAGCGCGCCGGTGCCGCCGGTGACGAGCACCGTCCCGTCCGGGTCGAGCGGCGGGTCGGCGTCCTCGCCCGGTGCGGTGCTGTCGGCGGCGACGAGCCGAGCGGCGTACGCGGTGCCGTCGCGCAGCGCGAGCCAGGGTTCACCGGCGTCCAGCGCGGCGCGCAGCACGGCGGTCGACGCTTCGGTGCCGTCCGTGTCGAGCAGCACGATCCGGCCGGGATTCTCCGTCTGCGCGGCGCGGACCAGCCCGCCCACCGCGGCCCCGGCGAGGTCCGTGACGGTGTCGCCGTCCACGGCGGCGACGGCCGACCGGGTCAGCACGCCCAGGCGGGTCCGGGCGAACCGGTCGTCGCCGAGGACCCGTTGCAGCACGTCGAGGGCGCGACGGGTGGCCCGGTGCGCGTCGGCGGCCGCGTCCCCGGCGGTGGCCGTCTCGGCCGGCGCGCAGTCCAGCAGCACCAGCTCCGGCACGGGCTCGTCGTGCCCCAGATCCTGCACCGGCGGAACCGGGGCACCCGCGCCGGCCCGGTCGGCGGGCAACGCGGTCTCGGCCCACGTGACGCGGAACTGCGCCCCGTGCGGCGCGCGGCCGGCCTGCTGGAGCTGGCCCGCGGCCAGGTGACGGACCGACAGCGAGTCGATGGCGGCGACCGGGTTGCCCGCCTCGTCGCTCAGCCGCAGCGCGAAGCCCGAACCGGCCGGGGCGAGCCGGACCCGCAGCGAGTCCGGCGCGGCGGCCCGCACGCTGACGCCCGACCAGGCGAAGGGCACCGGGACGCCGGCTTCCGGGGCCAGGTCACGGTAGGCGATGGCGATGGTGTGCAGCGCTGCGTCGAGCAGGGCGGGGTGGATGCGGAAGCCGGGAACCGGTGCCCCGTGCAGGTGCACCTCGGCCGACACCTCGTCGCCGTGCCGCCAGGCGTTGCGCAGGCCGCGGAACGCCGGCCCGTAGCCGAACCCCAGGTCGGCGAGCCGCTCGTAGAGCTCCGCGACGTCCACGGGCGTCGCCCCGGCGGGCGGCCAGGCGTCACCGGCGACGCCGGGCGGCTCGGCGGCCGGCGCGGGGGCCACGATCCCCTGGCCGTGACCGACCCACGGGTCGCCGGCTGCGCGCGAGCGGATCGTCACGGTGCGCCGGCCGGCCTCGTCGGCGGGCCCGGTCACCAGTTGCACGTGCACCGCCCCGGCGTCCGGCAGCACCAGCGGGGTGGAGACGGTCAGCTCCTCGACCAGGTCGCAGCCGGACTGCTCGCCCACGTACAGGATCAGTTCGAGCAGCGCGCTGGCCGGCACGACACCGCTGCCGTGGACGGCGTGGTCGGCGAGCCACGGCTGGCTCTCCGCGGAGATCCGGCCGGTGAACAGGGAGCCCCCGTCCGGCAGTTCCGTCCCGGCGCCGAGGAACGGGTGCGAGGCCCGGTCCATGCCGAGGCCGGCGGGATCGCCCGAGCCGACGGGCCGGCTCAGCCAGAACCGCTCCCGCTGGAACGGGTAGGTCGGCAGCTCCGCGATCCGGCGCGCGCCCGGCAGCAGGGCGGCCAGGTCCACCGGGGCGCCCCGCAGGCGCACCTGGGCCAGGGCGGTGACCACCGACTCCGGTTCCGGCCGGTCCTTGCGCAGCAGGGCGTTGACGAGCGGGCCGGGGAACCTGTCGGCCAGGCAGTCCGGGGTGAGCGACGCCAGCGCGTCCGAGCCCAGCTCCAGGAAGACGCGTGCCCCGGCCTGGTACAGGGTCTCCACACCCTGCGCGAACAGCACCGGCCGCAGCACCTGGTCGACCCAGTAGTCGGGTGCGGCCAGGGCCTGCGGGTCGGCGAAGTCACCGGTCACCGTGGACACGATCGGGACGACCGGCGCCGCGAAGGTCATCGTCTCGGCGACCGCCCGGAACGCGTCGACCATCGGCGCCATCAGCGGCGAGTGGAAGGCGTGGCTCACCAGCAGCCGCTTCACCCGGCGGCCCCGGGCCGACCACTGCTGCACCACGGACATGACCGCGACCTCGTCACCCGAGACCACCGTCCCGGCGGGACCGTTCACGGCCGCGATGCCGACCGACTCCTCGAGGCCGGCCAGCGACGCGCGTACCTCGTCGGGGTCCGCGCCGATGGCCACCATCGCGCCGTTGCCGGACACCTCGTGCATCAGCCGGCCGCGCGTGGCGACCAGCAGGCAGGCGTCCGCCAGGGACAGGACCCCGGCGACGTGCGCGGCGGCGAACTCGCCGACCGAGTGTCCCAGCAGGAAGTCCGGGACCACCCCGTGGCTGCGGAGCAACCGGTACAGGGCGACCTCGACGGCGAACAGCGCGGGCTGGGTGTACCGGGTCTCGTGCAGCAGGTCCGCCTCGCGGGAACCGGCGGGCGCGAACATCAGCTCCCGCAGCGACCGGCCGAGCAGCGCGTCGAACCGGTCGCACACCTCGTCCAACGCCCGGCGGAACTCGGGATGGGCCGCGTACAGCCCGCTGCCCATCCCCGGCCGCTGCGAGCCCTGCCCGGAGAACATGACGGCGATCGGGCCGGTCTCCCGGGAGCCTTCGCGCACCACGGCGGCGGCGGTCCGCTCGGCGGCGAGCGCGTCGAGCCCGGTCAGCAGGTCCGCGCGGGTACGCCCGACCACCGCGGCCCCGTGCTCCAGGACCGGACGGGTCGCGAGGGAGCGGGCGACGTCGGCCGGGTCGAGAGCCGGGTCGGCCCGGACGAAGGCGCGGAGCCGGTCGGCCTGCGCGGCGAGGGCGGCCTCGGACCTCGCCGACAGCAGCCAGGGTACGACCACCGCGTCCCCGGCCCGGTCAGCGGGCAGGGGTGCCTCGACGTGGGGGTCCGGCGCTTCGCGGGTGTCCTCGGCGGCCTCCAGGATGACGTGGGCGTTGGTTCCGCTGATCCCGAACGCCGAGACCGCCGCCCGCCGCGGCCCGTCGTGCTCCGGCCACGCCCGCGCCTCCCGCAGCACCGCGACGTCGCCGGCGCCCCAGTCCACGTGCGGGGAGAGCGTGTCGGCGTGCAGGGTCCGGGGCAGTTGGCCGTGGCGCAGCGCCTGCACCGTCTTGATGATCCCGGCGACCCCGGCGGCGGCCTGGGCGTGCCCGATGTTCGACTTGACGGACCCCACCCACAGCGGACGCCCGGCCGGACGGTCCTGCCCGTACGTGGCGATCAGCGCCTGCGCCTCGATGGGATCGCCGAGCGGCGTGCCGGTGCCGTGCGCCTCCACCGCGTCCACCTCGGCCGGCCGCAGCCCGGCGTCGGCGAGGGCCTGCCGGATCACCCGCTGCTGGGAGGGGCCGTTCGGCGCGGTGAGCCCGTTGCTCGCGCCGTCGGAGTTGACGGCGGACCCGCGGACCACCGCCAGCACCGTGTGACCGTTGCGGCGGGCGTCCGACAGCCGCTCGACCAGCAGCTGTCCCACCCCCTCCGCCCAGGCCACCCCGTCGGCGCCCTCGGCGAACGCCTTGCACCGGCCGTCCGGGGCGAGCCCGCGCTGCCGGCTGAACTCGACGAACGCGGCGGGCGTGGCCATCACGGTGACCCCGCCGGCGAGCGCCAGGTCGCACTCGCCGGCCCGCAGCGCCTGCACCGCGAGGTGCAGGGTGACCAGCGACGACGAGCACGCCGTGTCCACCGTGAGCGCGGGACCCTCCAGCCCGAACGAGTAGGCGACCCGCCCGGAGGCGATGCTGCCGGCGCTGCCGGTGCCGAGATACCCCTCGTACTCGTCGGCGGAGCCGCTCGCGAGCCGGGCGCCGTAGTCGCTGTACATGACGCCGGTGAAGACGCCGGTACGGCTGCCGCGTAGCGTCGCCGGATCGATCCCGGCGTGCTCGAACGCCTCCCAGCTCGTCTCCAGCAGGAGCCGCTGCTGGGGGTCGGCGGCCACCGCGTCGCGCGGGCTCATGCCGAAGAACTGCGCGTCGAACCGGTCCGCGTCGTAGAGGAAGCCGCCCTGCCGGGTGTAGGACTTCCCGGGCCGGTCCGGATCCGGGTCGTACAGGTCGTCGACGTTCCAGTCCCGGTTGCCGGGGAACGGGCCGATGGCGTCGCGCCCGTCGCTGACCAGCCGCCACAGGTCCTGCGGCGAGCCGACGCCGCCGGGGAACCGGCAGGCCATCCCGACGATGGCGATCGGTTCGTCGGAGGCCGGCCGGAGGGTCTCGACCCGGGCGGGCTCCGCCTGGCCCGCGTCGAACAGCAGGCCCTCCAGGTACGCGGCCAGCGCGGCCGGGTTCGGGTAGTCGAACACCAGCGTGGCCGGCAACCGGTGCCCGGTCTCGGCGGAGAGCCGGTTGCGCAGGTCGATCGCGGTCAGCGAGGTGAAGCCCAGCTCGTTGAACTCCCGGTCGGCGGCGATGTCGGCGCCGTCGTCGTGGCCGAGGACCGTGGCGACGTGGCGGGACACCGCGTCCAGCAGCAGCCGGCCGCGCTGCTGCCGGCCGGACGCCTGCAGCCGCTGGACGAGCGACGCCCGCTGCGGCGCGCGGCGCGCCGACGCGCCCGCCAGCCCGGACAGCACCGGCGGCAGGTCCGCGCGGTCGGCGGCGCGCAGCGCGGCGCGGTCGAAGCGGAGGGCGAGCAGCACCGGATGCTCCGCCGAGAGCGCGGCGTCGAACAGGCCGAGGTTCTCCTCGGTGGTCAGCGGCGTCAGCGCGGCCTGCCGGACCCGCTGGTCGTCGGCCGTCATGCCGCCGGCGTCCGGCCACGGCCCCCACACCAGGCTGGTGGCGGCGAGCCCGCGCGCGGACCGGTGGTGGGCGAGGGCGTCGAGGCCGGTGTTGGCGGCGGCGTAGTTGGCCTGACCGGGTGTGCCGAGGGTCCCGGCGACCGACGAGAACAGGACGAAGGCGGCGAGGTCCATGGCCGCGGTCAGCTCGTGCAGGTGCCACGCCGCGTCGACCTTGGGCCGCAGCACGGCGTCGAGCCGGTCCGCGGTCAGGTTGGTGAACGTCCGGTCCGCGAGCACCCCGGCGGTGTGCACCACTGCGGTGAGCGGGTGGTCTGGGTCGACGGTGGCCAGCGCGACGCCGAGGGCGGCCCGGTCGGCGGCGTCGCAGGCCACGATGGTGACGTCCGCTCCCTGCGCGGCCAGTTCGGCCCGCAGCCGCTGCGCCCCGGGCGCGTCGCCGCCGCGGCGGCTCAGCAGCAGCAGGTGCCGGATGCCGTGCCGGGCGACCAGGTGCCGGGCGACGAGCGCGCCGAGGGCGCCGGTGCCCCCGGTGACCAGGACCGTCCCGTCGGCGTCCAGCGGGGTGCCGGCGGGCTCGCGCAGCGGCGCCTCCGTCACCCGCGGCAGCAGGCAGCGACCCGCCCGCACCGCCACCTGCGGCTCGTCGAGGGCGAGCGCGGCGGTGACGGCGTCGGCGGACGCCCCGGTCGCGTCGAGGTCCAGCAGCACGAACCGGCCGGCGTGTTCGGCCTGGGCGCTGCGGACCAGGCCCCAGACGGCGGCGCCCGCCAGGTCCGGGGCGGGATCCTCCGCCCCGGTGGACACCGCGCCTTCGGTGACGACCACCAGCCGGGAGCCGGCCGCGCGGTCCTCGGCCAGCCACCGCTGCGCGGTGTCCATGACCTCGGCCAGGGCCGCGCGCACCTGGTCCGGGCCGGGCCCGTCGTGCGGCGGCACGGGGAGCAGGACCACGTCGGGCAGCGGGTCCGGCGTGCCCAGCAGGGCGGGCAGGTCGTTGTGGACGTCCGCCGCGCCGGCCAGCGCCGCGCGGAGCCGGTCGGAGCCGCCGAGCAGGCCGACGCGGGCCGGCCGCGGGTGCCGGCCCGCCGGCGCGCCGGTCCAGCCGAGCACGTACGCCGGGGCACGCTGCGCCGCGATCGCGGCGAGCGGCACCCGCCGGACCAGCAGCTCCTCGACCGCCATGACGGGGACGCCGTCGGTGTCGGTGACCGCCAGCGCCAGCGTGTCCGGCCCGGTCACGGTCAGCCTGCTGCGGATCGCCGCCGCGTGCCACGAGTACGCGTCGACGCCGCGCCAGGCGAACGGGAGCAGGATCTCCGTGCCGGAGCTGAGCGACGGGTGGTTGGCCGCGAGGGCGTGCATCGCCGCGTCGACCAGCGCCGGATGCAGGCCGTCCGCGGTGCCGCCGTCGGGGGCGACCGCCTCGGTGTAGACGGTCGAGCCGTCCCGCCAGGCGCCGCGCAGCCCCTGGAACGCGGGACCGTACCCGATGCCCGCGCCGGCGAGCGCCTCGTAGAGCCCGTCCAGGTCGATCGGCTCGGCGTCGGGCGGCGGCCAGGCGGCCGGGAAACCGGTGAACGCCTCCGTCTCCCGGTCGCTGAGGGTGCCCGAGACGTGCCGCGTCCACGGGCGTTCGCCGGCCGGGTCGTCGGGCGCGGCGGCGCGCGAGCTGACGGTGAGCGACCGTACGCCGCGCGGATCCGGCCCGGACACCGTCACCTGCAGGTCCACCGGCCCCTGCGGGGGCAGCACCAGCGGGGACTCCATCGTCAGCTCGTCGACGCGGGCACCCCCGACGGTCCGCGCCACGTGCACGGCGATGTCCAGGAACACCGAGCCGGGCACGAGCGCCGCGCCGTTCACGGTGTGCTCGGCGAGCCACGGGTGCGTGCTCCGCGATACCCGGCCGCTGAGCAGCCACCCGCCGTTGTCCGCCAGCGAGGTCGTCGCCTTGAGCAGTTCGTGGCCGCCCACGCCGAGGCCCAGCGCCGCCGGACTGGCGGGCGGGGCGGCCGGCAGCCAGAACCGGCGGCCCTGGAAGGCGTAGTTGGGCAGCGGAACGGTCCGCGCGGCCAGCGGCGCGAAGAACTCCCGCCAGCCGACGGGGGTCCCGTGCGTCCACGCCTGCGCGACGGCGGAGACCAGCGTCGACGCCTGCGGATGGTCCCGGCGCTGCGTGGCGATCCGCCGGCCGGCCCCCTCGTCGGCCGGCAGCGCCGTGAGGGCTCCGTCGGGGCCCACCTCCAGGCAGGTGGTGACGCCGAGCGCCCGCACGGCGCGCATCCCGTCGTGGAACCGGACGGGCAGCCGGAGCTGGTCGGTCCAGTACCGGGGGTCGCCGAGCTGCGCCGCGTCCGCCGGACGCCCGGTGCTGGCGGAGACGATCGGCAGGACCGGCGGCCGGTAGTCCAGGCGGGTGGCCACGTCGTGGAACTCGCCGAGGATCGCGTCCATGTGCGGCGAGTGGAACGCGTGGCTGACCCGCAGCCGCGTCGTCCGGCGGCCGCGCCGCGCCCAGAGCTCCGCGACCTCCGCCACCGCCTCCTCGTCGCCGGAGACCACCGTGGCGTCGGCGGCGTTGACGGCGGCGATCGACACGACGCCGTCCCGGTCGGCGAGCGACTCGGCCACCTCGGCCGCGCCGGCCCGGATGGCCACCATCGCGCCGCGCGCCGGGACGCTCTGCATCAGCCGCGCCCGTTCCGCGACGAGCAGGCATGCGTCGTCCAGGTCGAACACGCCGGCCACGTGCGCGGCGGCTAGCTCACCGATGGAGTGCCCGAGCAGGACGTCGGGCCGCATCCCCCAGGATTCGAGGAGCCGGAACAGCGCCACCTCCAGGGCGAAGATCGCCGGCTGGGCGAACCGGGTCTCGTCGAGCAGGGCCGCCTCCGGGGTGCCCGCCGCCGCGAACATCACCGCCCGCAACGGCGCGTCCAGGCGGGCGTCCATGCGCTCGCAGACCCGGTCCAGCTCCGCCGCGAACACCGCGTGGCGCTCGTACAGCTCCCGACCCATCCCGGGGTGCTGGCTGCCCTGCCCGGAGAACAGGAACGCGGTGCCGCCGGCCCCGGTCGCCTCGGCGGTGGTGCTCCCGTCGGCGACGTCGCGCAGCGCGGACAGCAGCTCCGCGCGGTCCGTGCCGACCACGGCGGCGCGGTACCGCTGCGCGGCCCGGGCGGTGAGCGACCCGCCGACGTCGACCGGGTGCAGCTCGGGCTGCCCGGTGAGCTGCTCGGCCAGCCGCCCGGCCTGGGCGGCCACCGCCGCCGCGGTCCTGCCGGACAACAGCCAGGGCACCGGGACGCCGCCGGGTTCCGGGCGGGGACCGGACCCCACCGGCTCGGCGGCGACGGTGGGATCCCACTCCAGGACGACGTGCGCGTTCGTGCCGCTGATGCCGAACGCCGACACGGCGGAGCGACGGGGACCACCGGTCTCCGGCCACGGACGGTCGGCGGTGAGCAGCCGGACCGCGCCGGCCGACCAGTCCACGTGCGGGGTCGGCTCCTCGACGTGCAGGGTGCGCGGCAACAGCCCGTGCCGCATCGCCTGCACCATCTTGATCACCCCGGCGGCCCCGGCGGCGGCCTGGGCGTGCCCGATGTTGGACTTGACGGACCCGATCCACAGGGGCTCGCCGGCGCGGCGGTCCCGCCCGTACGTGGCGAGCAGGGCCTGGGCCTCGATGGGGTCGCCGAGCGGGGTGCCGGTGCCGTGCGCCTCCACCGCGTCCACGTCGTCCGGGGTCAGCCCGGCGGTGGACAGCGCCTGCCGGATGACCCGCTGTTGGGACGGGCCGTTGGGGGCGGTCAGCCCGTTGCTGGTGCCGTCGGAGTTGACCGCGGTGCCGCGCACCACGGCGAGCACCGGATGCTGGTTGCGCCGCGCGTCCGAGAGCCGTTCCACCAGCAGCAGACCGGTGCCCTCGCCCCAGGCGGTCCCGTCGGCGTCGGCGCCGAACGGCTTGCACCGGCCGTCCGGGGCGAGCCCGCGTTGCCGGCTGAACTCCACGAAGAGCGTCGGCGCCGCCATGACCGCCACACCGCCGGCCACCGCCAGCTCGCACTCGCCGTTGCGCAGCGCCTGCACGGCCAGGTGCAGCGCCACCAGCGACGACGAGCACGCGGTGTCCACGGTCATCGTCGGGCCTTCGAACCCGAAGGTGTACGCGATCCGGCCCGACGCGACGCTCGTGGTGGAACCGGTGATCAGGTAGCCCTCCGGCCCGGTGTCCCCGGCCCGGGTGTTCAGGCCGTACTCCTGCGCGGCCGCGCCGATGAAGACCCCGGTGGAGCTTCCGCGCAGCGACGTCGGATCGATGGCCGCGTTCTCCAGCACCTCCCACACGGTCTCCAGCAGCAGCCGCTGCTGCGGATCGGTGGCCAGCGCCTCCCGCGGGCTGATCCCGAACAGGTCGGCGTCGAACTCGTCGGCGTCGTGCAGGAAACCACCCCGCCTGACGTACGTCTTCCCGTGCCGGTCGGGGTCGGGGTGGTACAGCTCGTCGAGGTCCCAGCCCCGGTTGACCGGGAAGTCACCGACCGCGTCGACCCCGTCGGCGACGAGCCGCCACAGGTCGCCGGGGGTGTGCGCGCCGCCGGGGAACCGGCAGGCCATCCCCACGATCACGATCGGGTCGTCGGCCTGGTCCCGGGTGGTGGCCGGTGCCGCGGGCAGCGCCGCCGCCGGGGCGGCCGGGTGGGTGTCGAGCAGTTCCGCGCTCAGCCGGTCGGCGAGGGATTCGATGGTGGGATGGTCGAACACGAGCGTCGCCGGCAGCCGCAGCCCGGTCGCCGCGTTCATCCGGTTGCGCAGTTCCACCGCGGTCAGCGAGTCGAACCCGAGGTCCTTGAAGCTGCGCGCCGCGTCGAGGGCGTCCGGCTGCCCGTGGCCGAGCACCGCCGCGACGTGGGCGCCGATCAGCCCGGCCAGCAGCTCCCGACGCCCGGCCGGGTCGAGCGGCATCAGCCGCTCGGCGAGGCCGTCGGAGGCGGCGGGACGCTCGGCGGGAGAGACCGCCCGACGGACCGTGGGGCGGGCGAGCGTACGCAGGATCGGTGCGATCGTGTCGTCGGCGGCGTCGACCGTCGCCGGCCGGATCTTCGCGAGCAGCAGCGGCGTCGCGTCCGCGACCGCGAGCGCGGCGTCGAACAGGGCCATGCCCTGCTCGGTGGTGATGGCCGCCGCGTGGCGGGTGAGCCGGGCCTTGCCTGCACCGTCCAGCCCGGCGGTCATCGTGCTGGTCTCCGCCCACAGGCCCCACGCCAGCGAGTCGGCGGGCAGCCCGCGCGACCGGCGGTGGGCGGCGAGCGCGTCCACGAACGTGTTCGCCGCCGCGTAGGTCGACTGGCCCGGATTGCCGATGATGCCGGCGGCGGAGGAGAACAGGACGAACGACCGCAGCGGCAGGTGCTCGGTCAGCGTGTGCAGGTGCCAGGCGGCGTCGGCCTTGGGCCGCAGGACCGCGTCGGCCTGGTCGGCGGTGAGCGCGCCGAGCACGCCGTCCTCCAGCACGCCGGCGGTGTGGACCAGCGCCGTCAGCGGATGCTCGGCCGGGACGGCGGCCAGCAGGCCGGCGAGCGCCTCGCGGTCGGCGGTGTCGCACGCGGCCACGGTCACGTCGGCGCCCGCTGCGACCAGCTCGTCGCGCAACGCCCCGGCCCCGTCGGCGGCGATGCCTCGGCGGCTGGTGAGCAGCAGACGCCGCACCCCGTGCGCCGTCACCAGGTGGCGGGCCAGGTGCGCGCCGATCGTCCCGGTGCCGCCGGTGATCAGCACGGTGCCCGCCGGGTCGAAGGAGAAGCCGGCCGCGCCCTCGTCCGGCTGCACGGCGGCGAGCCGGGGCACCAGGCAGGCACCCTCGCGCAGGACGACCTGGTAGCTGTCCGTCGCGAGCGCGGCCCGCAGGGCCGCCGGCGTCGCGGCGTCGTCGAGGTCGGCCAGCACGAACCGGTCGGGCTCCTCCCACCAGGCGGCGCGCAGCAGGCCCCAGACGGTCGAGCCGGGCAGGTCGCGCACGGCGTCGCCGGGCCGCGCCGCGATCGCGCCGCGGGTGAGGACGACCAGCCGGGACCCGGCGAGCCGGGGGTCGGCGAGCCAGCCCTGGACCGTGCCCAGGACCCGCCGCGTCACCTCGTGGGCCCGCGCCGCCGGGTCGGTGCCGGCGTCGTCGGGGCCGCTGTGGCAGGCCAGCAGTACGACCTCCGGTGCGGCGGCCCCGGCGTCCAGCTCCCGGGTGAGGTCGGCCAGCCCCGGATGCCGGGGGAGCCCGGCGAAGGTCGGATCCGCCCCGGCGTCGAGATCCCCGAGGACCGCCCAGCGGGACAGGTCGCCGGCCGGTGCGGGCGGCGTCTCGGCGCGGACCCAGTCGGTGCGGAAGATCGAGTTGTGCAGCGGGCTGGGCGCGGCCAACTGGCCGGGGTCCAGTTCCCGCAGCCGCAGCCGCGCGACGGTGAGCACGGGCCGCCCGGTGCCGTCGGCCATGTCGAGCGCGACCGTGGTGTCGTCGACCCGGGTGGTGCGGACCCGCAGCCGGGTGGCCCCGGTCGCGTGCAGCGTGACGTCCGACCAGGAGAACGGCAGCCGCACCGGGGTGTGCGCCGGGTCGAGGTTCACGCCCACCGCCGTCGTGTGCAGCGCGGCGTCGAGCAGCGCCGGGTGGACCGTGAACCCGTCCGGGTCGGCCTGCTCCGGCAGCTCCACCTCGGCGTAGAAGGCGTCGCCGGCCTGCCAGGCGGCCCGCAGCCCCCGGAACGTCGGGCCGTACAGGTATCCGAGGTCCGCGAGGTCGCCGTAGAACTGGTCCAGCCGCACCGGTTGCGCCCCGGGCGGCGGCCACGCGCCGTCGAGCACCGCGGGCGTCCCGATCGCGTCCCCGCTGATCGTGCCCACGGCGTGCCGGGTCCACGGGTGGTCGGGGTCGCCGGCCGGTCGCGAGTGGACGGTGACGGTGTGCCGGCCGTCCGGCTCGGGCGCGGTGGCGACGTGCAGCCGCAGGGCGCCGCTGTCCGGCAGGACGAGCGGGTGCTCCAGCGTGAGCTCCTCCACGTGCGTGCTGCCGCGGCGTTCGGCGGCGTGCAGCGCCAGGTCGAGGAACGCGGTGCCGGGCAGCAGGACGGTGTCGCGTACGGCGTGGTCGGCCAGCCACGGGTGCAGGGCGGTGGACAGCTGCCCGACGAAGATCTCCCCCCGGTCGTCCGGCTGGTCCAGCCGGCCGCCGACGAACGGGTGCCCGCTGGGGCCGTCGCCGAACGCGGCCGTGGCGACCCTCGGCTTCACCCAGTAGTGGTGGTGTTGGAAGGGGTAGGTGGGGAGGTGGGGGGTGGTGTGGGGGGTGGGGGGGGGGCGGGTTGGTTGCGGTGGAGGGTTCCGATGGTGGTGGCTTTGGTGGTGGTGGTGTCGATGGTGTGTTGGATGGGTGTGGTGAGGATGGGGTGGGGGCTGGTTTCGATGTAGTGGGTGTGTCCGGTGTGGAGGAGGTGGGTGATGGTGGTGTGG
>NZ_JAHWGR010000064.1:0-16214 GCF_020873825.1 Micromonospora sp. DH13 | reverse complement strand
TGGCGAAGGGTGACCTGTCGCAGAAGATCACGGTGGATGCCCGGGGCGAGATCCTGGAGCTGAAGTCGACGGTGAACACGATGGTGGACCAGCTCAGTTCGTTCGCCGACGAGGTGACGCGGGTGGCCCGGGAGGTGGGCACCGAGGGCAAGCTGGGCGGTCAGGCCCAGGTCAAGGGCGTCTCCGGCACGTGGCGTGACCTCACGGACAACGTGAACTCGATGGGGTCGAACCTGACGTCGCAGGTGCGCAACATCGCCTCGGTGACCACGGCGGTGGCGAAGGGTGACCTGTCGCAGAAGATCACGGTGGACGCGCAGGGCGAGATCCTGGAGCTGAAGAACACCGTCAACACGATGGTGGACCAGCTCCGGTCGTTCGCCGACGAGGTGACCCGGGTGGGCCGCGAGGTCGGCATCGAGGGCAAGCTGGGCGCACAGGCCCAGGTGAAGGGCGTCTCGGGCACCTGGCGGGACCTCACGGAGAACGTCAACCAGCTCGCCTCGACGCTCACCACCCAGCTCCGGGCCATCGCCGAGGTGTCGACCTCGGTGACCCGGGGCGACCTGACCCAGCGGATCGCGGTCGAGGCGCAGGGCGAGGTCGCCGACCTGAAGGACAACATCAACCAGATGATCGTCACCCTCCGGGAGACGACGAAGAAGAACGCCGAGCAGGGCTGGCTGGACTCCAACCTGGCCCGCATCGGCGGCCTGCTCCAGGGGCAGCGCGACCTCGGCGAGGTCTGCCGGATGATCATGATGGAGGTGACCCCGCTGGTCGACGCGCAGCTCGGCGCGTTCTTCCTGGCGGACACCTCGGACGGCAGCATGCGGCTGCGGCTGACCGCCTCGTACGGCTACGTGGCGCGGGGGCACGACGTCACGTTCGGGCCGGGCGAGGGACTGGTCGGGCAGGCCGCGCTCTCCCGCCGGACGATCCGGGTGAGCGCCTCGCCGGACGGCCGGCTCACCCTGCGTTCCGGGCTCGCCAACACCCCGCCGGCCGACCTGGTCGTGCTCCCCGTCCTGTTCGAGGGCGAGCTGCTCGGCGTGATCGAGTTCGCCGGCGTGGCGGCCTTCCCCGACCTGCACCTGACGTTCCTGGAGCGGCTGGTGCTGACCATCGGCGTGGCCGTCAACACCATCCAGGCCAACCGGCGCACCGAGGAGCTGCTGGCGCAGTCGCAGCGGCTGGCCCACGAGCTGCAGGAGCAGTCGGCCGAGCTGCAGCGCACCAACGCCGAGCTGGAGGACAAGGCCCAGCTCCTGTCGGAGCAGAAGGCCAACATCGAGACCCAGAACCGGGAGATCGAGCTGGCCCGGCTCGGCCTGGAGGACAAGGCGCAGCAGCTCACCCGGGCGTCGGCGTACAAGTCGGAGTTCCTGGCCAACATGAGCCACGAGCTGCGTACGCCGCTGAACTCGCTGCTGCTGCTCGCGCGGCTGCTGGTGGAGAACTCGGAGCAGAACCTCACCCCGAAGCAGATCGAGTTCGCCCGCACCATCCACGGCTCCGGCTCGGACCTGCTGCGCCTGATCGACGACATCCTCGACCTGTCGAAGATCGAGGCGGGCCGGATGGACGTCGAGCCGACGGAGGTCCAGTTCACCGAGATCCGGGGGTTCGTCGAGCAGGCGTTCGCCCCGCAGGCGGAGGAGAAGGGCCTCGACTTCCAGGTGCGGCTGGCCAAGGAGCTGCCCCCGGCGCTGGTCACCGACGCGCAGCGGCTGCAGCAGATCCTGCGCAACCTGCTCTCCAACGCGGTGAAGTTCACCGACAACGGCGCGGTGACGCTGCGCATCGCCCCGGCCCCCGAGAACGTCGTGTTCGACGTCCCGGCGTTGACCAACGCCCGCCAGGTGATCGCCTTCACGGTGATCGACACGGGCATCGGCATCTCGGACGACAAGCTGTCGCTGATCTTCGAGGCGTTCCAGCAGGCGGACGGCACGACCAGCCGCCGCTACGGCGGGACGGGGCTGGGCCTGTCGATCAGCCGGGACCTGGCCCGTCTGCTCGGCGGGTCGATCACGGTCAGCTCGGCGCCCGGGGAGGGTTCGACGTTCACCCTCTACGTACCGGAGGTGCTGGCGCCGGACGCGGTGGTCGCGCCCGCGCCGCCCTCGCCGGCCCGGGCGGGCCTGCCGTCGTCGCTGCTCATGCCCCCGCTGGAGCTGCCGGAGCCGGCCGAGGCGCCGGGGACCCGCCGGCTGGAGGGCGTGACCGTGCTGATCATCGACGACGATGTGCGAAATGTCTTCGCTCTGACCAGCGCATTGGAGTTGCACGGTATGACCGTGTTGTACTCGGACAACGGGGCGGACGGGGTCCGCCTGCTGGCCGAGCATCCGGAGGTGGACATCGTGCTGATGGACGCGATGATGCCCGACCAGGACGGCTACGAGACGACCCGGCAGATCCGCCGCAACCACCACTTCGCCGACCTCCCGATCGTCTTCCTGACCGCGAAGGCCATGCCGGGGGACCGCGAGTCCGCGCTCGCGGCGGGAGGCAGCGACTACATCACCAAACCGGTCGACCTGGACGAGCTGATCGAGCTGATGTCGTCCTGGGTGAGCGGCAGCCGAGGCGAGGAGAGTTCGTGATTCAGACGGCCAAGGCGCTGCTGGTCGACGACCGGCGGGAGAATCTGATGGCCCTGGAGGCGATCCTCCAGGGGCTGCCGGTGCAGTCGGTGGCGGTGGAGAGCGGCGAGGCGGCGCTCAAGCAGCTGCTGGTGGACGACTTCGCGGTCATCCTGCTGGACGCGCAGATGCCCGACATGGACGGCTTCGAGACCGCCAGCCACATCAAGCGGCGGGAACGCACCCGGCACGTGCCGATCATCTTCCTCACCGCCGCCGACAAGGACGCCCAGCTCGCCCTGCGCGGGTATGCGGTCGGCGCGGTGGACTACCTGACCAAGCCGTTCGACCCGTGGGTGCTGCGGGCCAAGGTGTCGGTCTTCGTCGAGCTGTGGGTGAAGACCCGGCAGTTGGCCGCGCAGTCCGACCTGGTCCGCGAGCGCGAGACGCAGTGGCGGGCGCTCACCGACGCGGTCGACGAGGCCACGACGCTGCTGCGCGGCGACGCCCCGGACGGCCGCGCCCGCGCCGTGGAACTCCTCGAACAGGCCCGCTGGGGCAACAGCCTCTAGGCCGCGTGGCGGCGGGGCGGGCCGACCGGCAGGGCGGTGGCCTGCAGGGCGGTGGCCGGCGCGGGGCGGGTCACCGGTCGGCCGGGTGCCTGCCGTGCCCGGTGGCGGCGCGTCGGGCCCGCCAGCGCTCGCCCAGCGAGTCGATCTCCTCCTGGACGAAGACGAAGAAGTCGCGCATCTCGGAGACCCGCTCGCCGGCCACGGTGCCGCGTCCGTTCAGGGCGTCGACCCCGCCGTCGGCGAGGTCGATGAGGTTCTTGTAGATCCCGGTCTTGGTGATGGTCCCCTCGTACCAGGGGTTGTCGGGCAGCCGGTACCGGTCGCGGCGGGAGCCCTTCACCGGCTCGCGGACCAGCATGCCGAACTGGGTCAGGTAGCGGACCGCGCCGGAGACGGCCGCCGCGCTGACGTCGAGCCGCTCGCCGATCTCGGCGGCGGTCAACGGGTCGTCCGCGCTCATGACCGTGAACAGCACCCGGGCCGCCATCCGGGGGAAGCCGACCTCCGCGAAGGCCATGGCCATCCGCTCGACGAATTGGTGGACCGCCTCCTCGTTGCGGCGGGGCGGGTCGGCGGCGCTCATCGGGCTCTCCTCGGCGGTCGGGTATCTGATCGTGCCTCAGGTTCTACAGACTTCACAACTTTCTGAAATCACTGTAGCTTCGGAAGTGTGGAAACTCCGATAGAGATCTCCGGCCTGGTGAAGACCTTCGGCCGGACCAGGGCGCTCGACGGGCTCGACCTGACCGTCCGCGCCGGCGAGGTGCACGGGTTCCTGGGCCCCAACGGGGCCGGCAAGTCCACCGCCATCCGCGTGCTGCTCGGCCTGCTCCGGGCCGACGCGGGAGCCGTCCGGCTGCTCGGCGGCGACCCGTGGCGCGACGCCGTCGCCCTGCACCGCCGGCTCGCGTACGTGCCCGGCGACGTGACGCTGTGGCCCAACCTGACCGGCGGCGAGGTGATCGACCTGCTCGGCCGGATGCGCGGCGGCCTCGACCGCGCCCGCCGCGACGAGCTGCTCGCCGCCTTCGAGCTGGACCCGCGCAAGAAGGGCCGGGCCTACTCCAAGGGCAACCGGCAGAAGGTCGGGCTGGTCGCCGCCCTCGCCTCCGACGCCGAGCTGCTGATCCTCGACGAGCCCACCTCCGGGCTCGACCCGCTGATGGAGGAGGTCTTCCAGCACTGGGTCCGCCGCGCCCGCGCCGACGGCCGCACCGTGCTGCTCTCCAGCCACATCCTCGGCGAGGTCGAGGCCCTCTGCGACCGGGTGACGATCATCCGCAGCGGCCGGGCCGCCGAGGCCGGCACCTTGAGCGAGCTGCGCCACCTCCAGCGCACCAGCGTCGACGCCGAGCTGGCCGGGCCGCCGCACGGGCTGGCCGGGCTGCCCGGCGTGCACGACCTGCGGGTCGACGGCGACCGCGTCCGCTTCGACGTGGACACGCCGGCCCTCGACGCCGCGCTGCGCCGGCTCACCGAGATCGGCGTACGGAGCCTGGTCAGCCGGCCGCCCACCCTGGAGGAGCTGTTCCTGCGGCACTACGGGACGGCCGCGCCCGACGCCGCGCCGGCCGGGGCGACGCGATGAGCCGCGCAGCCGCACGGGGCGACGCGACGAGCCGCCCGGCCGTCGGGCGGGGCGGGCCGCTCACCGGCACCCGGCACCTGGTCCGGCTGATCCTGCGCCGTGACCGCGTCCTGCTGCCGATCTGGGTGCTGGTGATCGCCGTCCTCCCCGCCAGCTACGCGGCGACCTACGCCGAGCTGTACCCGACCGCCGCCCAGCGCGCCGAATACCTGGCCACCACCGCCGGCAACCCGTCGATCGTGGCGCTGCTCGGCCCCGCGTACGGCGACAGCGTCGGCGCGCTCGCCACCCAGCGGGCCGGGCTGCTGCACCTGATCGTGGGCCTGATCAGCCTGCTCGTCGTCGTCCGGCACACCCGCACCGAGGAGGAGGCGGGTCGGCGGGAGCTGCTCGGTGCCACCGTCCTCGGCCGGGCCGCGCCGCTGGCCGCCGCGCTGCTCGTCACGTACGCGGCGGACCTGCTGCTCGGGCTGCTCGTCGCCGGCGGCCTGGTCGCCACCGACCTGCCGGCCGCCGGCTCGGTGGCGTTCGGGCTGTCGGTGGCCCTCGCCGGCATGTTCTTCGCCACCGTCGGCGCGCTCGCCGCGCAGCTCACCGAGAGCGCCGGCGCCGCCCGGGGGCTGGGCCTCGCGGTCCTCGGCGTGGCGTACCTGGTCCGGCTCGCCGGGGACGCTGGCGGGGTGGAGTGGCTGAGCCGGCTCTCCCCGCTGGGCCTGGCCCAGCGCACCCACCCTTACACCTCGGAGCGATGGTGGCCCCTGGCGGTGCTGGTCGGGCTGACCGCCCTGGTCGGGGCGCTGGCGTCGGGGCTGGCCGCCCGGCGGGACCTCGGTGCCGGCGTGCTGCCGCAGCGGCTCGGCCCGGCCACCGCCGGTGGTGCCCTCGCCGGCCCGCTGGGGCTGGCCTGGCGGCTCAACCGGGTCGCGCTGCTCGGCTGGACGGTCGGCGCGGCGGCGCTCGGGGCGGTGCTCGGCGGCGCGGCCGAGGCGGCCGGCAGCGCGGTGGAGGGCAACGAGGCCGTCGCCCGGCTGATGGAGCGCCTGGGCGGCTCCGCGTCGGTCGCCGAGGCGTACCTCGGGGCGACCCTGAGCATCACCGCCCTCGCCGCCGCCGGCTACGGCATCCAGGCCGCGCTGCGGATGCGGGCCGAGGAGACCGCCCAGCGGGCCGAGCCGGTGCTCGCCACCGGCGTGAGCCGGTCCCGCTGGCTGCTCGGCCACCTCGCCTTCGCCCTGCTCGGCCCGGCGGCCGTGCTGGTCGTCACGGGCCTGGTGACCGGGCTCGCGTACGGCCTCAGCATCGGCGACGTCGCCGGGCGGGTGCCCCGGCTGACCGGGGCGGCGCTGGCGCACGTGCCGGCGGTGTGGGTGCTGGTCGGCGTGGCGGTGCTGCTGTTCGGCCTGCTGCCGCGCGTCAGCGTCGGGGTGGCCTGGGCGGCGCTCGCGGCCTGCCTGCTGCTCGGGCAGCTCGGCGCGGTGCTGGAGCTGAGCCAGTGGCTGCTGGACCTGTCGCCGTTCACCCACACCCCGCAGGTGCTGGGCGGCCCCGTCCACCGCACGCCGCTGCTGGCGCTCACCGCCACCGCGGCGGCCCTGTCGGCGGCAGGCCTGCTGGCGTTCCGCCGCCGCGACCTGCCGCGCTGACGGGACCTGCCAGCCGTCCGCGCGGACGCGACCTGCCGGCCCGCCGCGCTGACGCGAGCCGCCGAGCCGAGGCGGCCTGCCGAGTTGACCCGGGTGCGACCGGCGCCCGGGTCAGTCGGCGGGCGCGCCGTTGCGGATCATGAGGGCCGAGCGCAGGCCCGTGATGTCCAGGACGCGCAGCAGGAAGTCGCCGACGTTGGTCAGGACCAGCAGGCTCTGCGCGTGGCTGGCCTTGCGGCTGAGGACGACCAGGGTGCCCAGGCCCTGTGAGTCGCAGAAGGTGACGCCGCCCAGGTCGAGGACGATGCGCGGCGGCGGGTCGGCCAGCGCCTCGTTGACGGCGGTCGAGAGCTGGGCGGCCGTGAGCATGTCGATCTCACCGGCGAGGCGAAGCACGGCTTCATCGCCCGTCCGGTGTACCGTGATGGACAGTTCGGCACGATCCACCCGGTCAGCCTATCGCGATCTCGCCCACCCGGCCCGCTGAGGCGACCAGGCGCGGCGGGCCCCGCCGCAGCGACCGTCCCAGCCCCCGTCGAGCCCCACCGCCGGGGTGAGCCCGGTAACCCCGATCAGGGGTGGGTGCCGATTCGCCGTCCGGCGCTGACACAATGGCCGCATCGTGACCGATGACTTCTCCGCCGGATCCGGCCGCTACCCAGCCGACGCGCCGGCCTCAGAGGCCCTGTTCGACCGCGCCCGCGCCATCGTGCCGGGCGGGGTCAACTCCCCCGTGCGCGCGTTCCAGGCCGTCGGCGGGACGCCGCGCTTCATGGTCCGGGGGGAGGGTCCCTGGCTCTACGACGCGGACGGTCGGCGCTACGTCGACCTCGTCTGCTCCTGGGGGCCGCTGCTTCTCGGGCACGCCCACCCCGAGGTGGTCGCCGCCGTCCAGGCCGCCGCGGCCCTGGGCACCAGCTTCGGCACCCCGACCCCCGGCGAGGTCGAGCTGGCCGCCGAGATCGTCGACCGGACCCCGGTCGAGCAGGTCCGGCTGGTCAACTCGGGCACCGAGGCCACCATGTCGGCGATCCGGCTGGCCCGGGGCCACACCGGCCGCTCCAAGATCATCAAGTTCGCCGGCTGCTACCACGGGCACGTCGACGCGCTGCTCGCCGCCGCCGGCTCCGGCGTGGCCACCCTCGGCCTGCCCGACTCGCCCGGCGTCACCGGCGCGGCGGCGGGCGAGACCATCGTGCTGCCGTACAACGACGTCGCCGCCGTCGAGGAGGCGTTCGCCGCGCAGGGGCAGCACATCGCCGCCGTCATCACCGAGGCGGCGGCCGGCAACATGGGCGTGGTCGCCCCGCGCGACGGGTTCAACGCCCAGCTCGCCCGGATCGCCCACGCGCACGGCGCGCTGCTGATCGTCGACGAGGTGATGACCGGGTTCCGGGTGTCCCGCTCCGGCTGGCACGGGCTCGACCCGGTCGACGCCGACCTGTGGACGTACGGGAAGGTCATGGGTGGCGGGCTGCCCGCTGCGGCCTTCGGCGGGCGCGCGGAGATCATGGCGCGACTCGCCCCGGCCGGGCCGGTCTACCAGGCCGGCACGCTCTCCGGAAACCCCCTCGCGTGCGCCGCCGGCCTGGCCACGCTGCGGCTGGCCGACGACGCCGTCTACCGCCGGCTCGACGACACGGCCGCCGTCGTGGGCAAGCTCGCCTCCGACGCGCTGGCCGCCGCCGGGGTCCCGCACCGCCTGTCGTACGCGGGCAGCATGTTCTCGATCTTCTTCACGGACGCCGACGTGGTCGACTACGACAGCGCGCGGACCCAGCAGGTCCCGGCGTTCCGGGCGTTCTTCCACTCGATGCTCGCCGACGGCGTCTACCTGCCGCCGAGCGCTTTCGAGTCCTGGTTCGTCTCGGCGGCGATCGACGACGCCGCCCTGGAGCGGATCGCCTCGGCCCTGCCGGCGGCGGCGAACGCGGCGGCAGCGGCAGGCAACGGGGGGTAACCGGTGAGCAAGACGGTGGTGCACGTGCTGCGGCACGGTGAGGTGCACAACCCGGGCCAGATCCTCTACGGCCGGCTGCCCGGCTTCCGCCTGTCGGAGCTGGGCGTGCAGATGGCCAAGGCGGCGGCCCAGGGGCTCGCCGAGCGGCACGTGGTGCACGTGGTGGCCAGCCCGCTCGAACGCGCCCAGCAGACCGCCGAGCCGATCGCCGCCCAGTTCGGCCTGCCCGTCGGGGTGGACGAGCGGCTGATCGAGAGCGCCAACTGGTTCGAGGGCAAGAAGGTCTCCCCGGGCGACGGGTCGTTCCGCGACCCGCGCAACTGGTGGGTGCTGCGCGACCCGGTCACCCCGAGCTGGGGCGAGGCGTACCGGGCCATCGCCGAGCGGATGTTCGCCGCCCTGCACGCCGCCCGCGTCGCCGCCGAGGGCCGGGAGGCCGTGCTGGTCTCCCACCAGCTCCCCATCTGGACCCTGCGCCGGTACGTCGAGCGCAAGCGGCTCTGGCACGACCCGCGCAAGCGGCAGTGCGGGCTGGCCAGCCTCACCTCGTTCCACTTCGACGGCGCGAAGGTGGTGGGCATCGGCTACTCGGAGCCCGCCGCGCACCTCGTCGCCACATCGCCGACCGCCCGGACGGCCAAGGGGGCCTGATGCCAGCCCGAAGGTGGATCGCCGGACTCCTCGCGGCCGTGACGGCCACGGCGGCGCTGGCCGGCTGCTCCGGCGACAGCCAGGAGCGGCGCTGCGCCACCACCGACGGGGTCATCGAGTGCGCCCCCGACGAGCGCTCCGCCGCGCCGAAGCTCTCCGGTGAGCTGCTCACCGGCGGCAGCTACGACATCGCGAAGGACCTCGGGCAGGTCGTCGTGGTCAACTTCTGGGGCTCCTGGTGCCCGCCCTGCCGGGCCGAGGCCGACGACCTGGAGGCCACCTACCAGGCCACCAAGGGCTCCGGGGTGACGTTCCTCGGCATCAACGTGCAGGACAACCGGGACAAGGCGCTCGCGTTCGAGGAGGGCCGGGTCACCTATCCGAGCCTGTTCGACCCGCCGAGCCGGCTGGCCCTCGCCTTCGACATCGCGCCGAACACCATCCCGGCCACCGTGATCCTCGACCGGGACGGCCGGGTCGCCGTGGTCATCCGGTCGGCGGTCACCCAGGACCGGCTGCAACCGATCGTCGAGCGGATCGCCGCCGAGAAGCCCGCGCCCGACGGTTCCCGCTGATGGGCGAGACCTTCCACGACATCGCCAGCGGCGGCCCGCTGCTGCTGGCCATCGGCGCGGCGGCGCTCGCCGGGCTGGTCAGCTTCCTCTCCCCGTGCATCCTCCCCCTGGTCCCGGGCTACCTGTCCTACGTGACGGGCCTGGCCGGCACCGACCTGGAGAGCGCAAGGAAGGGCCCCCTGTTAACGCCTTCTGTAGAGCAGGGGCCCCCTGTTAACACCCCCGGCGGCGGGGTCGCCGTGCGGGAACGGGCGGCGGAGCGTACCCGGGAGGGCAGCCGGACCGGCGCGGCCGTGAAGGGGCGGGTGCTCGCCGGGACGCTGCTCTTCATCGCCGGCTTCACCGCCGTCTTCACCGCCACCGCGATCCTCTTCGCCAGCGTCGGCCGGGTCCTCATCCAGTACGAGCGGCAGCTGGAGATCGGCGCGGGCGCGCTGATCGTCGTGCTCGGGCTGGCGTTCGTCGGGGTGCTCCCCGGCCTGCAACGGGAGTTCCGCATCCAGCGGCTGCCCGCCGCCGGCCTGCTCGGTGCCCCCGTCTTCGGCGCGGTCTTCGCGCTGAGCTGGATGCCCTGCACCGGCCCGACGCTCGCGGCGGTGCTCGGCATGGCCACCCCCGGCGGGCAGCTCGACCGGGCCGTGGTGCTCGCCGTGGCGTACTGCCTCGGGCTGGGGGTGCCGTTCGTCGTCTTCGGGCTGGCCTTCCACCGGCTGCTCGGGGTGTTCCGCGCCGTGCGGCGCAACAGCCGCTGGGTCACCCGCGTCGGCGGGGTCCTGCTGATCCTGATCGGCCTGGCGCTGGTCACCGGCGGGTGGACCAACTTCGTGATCTGGTTGCAGACCACCGTCGGCGTGGGCGAGGTGAGCATCTGATGACGGTCGTCGAGGACCGGCCGGCCCCGCCGGCCGACGCCCCCCGCCGCCGGCCCAACCCCGTGCTGGCCCTGCTGCGCAACTCGTGGCGGCAGCTCACCAGCATGCGTACGGCGCTGATCCTGCTCTTCCTGCTCGCGGTCGCCGCCGTCCCCGGCTCGGTGCTGCCGCAGCGCGGGGTCAACCCGGAGAACGTCAACAAGTACTTCGCCGAGCACCCCGACCTGGCCCCGAGGCTGGACCGGATCGGCGCGTTCGAGGTGTTCGGTTCGGTCTGGTTCTCGGCGATCTACCTGCTGCTGTTCACCTCGCTGATCGGCTGCATCGTGCCCCGGCTGCGCGACCACGTGCGCGCCCTGCGGGCGAAGCCACCGGCCGCGCCGAAGCGGCTCGACCGGCTGCCCCAGCACGCCGTGCTGGCCGGCGTCGCGCCGACGGGTCCCGAGGCCGTCGAGGCCGTCGCCGCCGAGTTGCGCCGCCGCCGCTGGCGGGTCCAGGTGCGCGGCACCGAGGTCTCCGCCGAGAAGGGCTACCTCAAGGAGACCGGCAACCTGCTGTTCCACACCTCGCTCATCGCCGTGCTGCTCGGGGTCGCGCTCGGCTCGTGGTACGGCTGGCACGGCAACAAGCTGCTGGTGGCCGGCCCGGACAACGCGTTCTGCAACACCCGGCAGCAGTACGCCGAGGCCAAGCTCGGCCCCCGCGTCGACAGCGCCGACCTGCCGCCGTTCTGCCTGACGCTGAAGAAGTTCGACGCGACGTTCCTGGAGTCGGCGCAGCCGGAGTCGTACCGTGCCACGGTCGACGTGGAGGAGCGGGGCCGGGCCACCCGCACCGCGTCCTTCTCGGTGAACGACCCGCTGCGCCTCGGCGGCGCCAACGTCTACCTGCTCGGCCACGGGTACGCGCCGGTCCTGCGCTACACCGACCGCTACGGCAAGACGCAGACCAGCAACTTCCCGTTCCTGACCACCGGGGACGCCACCCTGACCAGCGAGGGAGTGGCCGCGTTCCCCGACGTCAACGTCGACCCGGCCACGGGGAAGCGCAACGCCGACCTCCAGGTCGCCTTCGAGGGGCTCTACCTGCCCACCGCGCCGCAGCAGCCCCCGTTCACCCGGTCGGAGTTCCCGACCGAGCGCAACCCGGCGGTGGTGCTGGTCGCCTACCGGGGCAACCTGGGCATGGACGCCGGCATCCCCGGCTCGGTCTACCAGCTCGACCAGCGCCAGGTCAGCAACGGCAAGCTCAAGCAGATCGGCGACCGCAAGCTCGCCGTCGGCGAGAAGTGGACGCTGGACGACGGCAGCGTGCTGGAGTTTGTCGGCACGCAGCCGTACATCACGATCTCGGTCCGGTACGACCCCGGCTCGGCCCTGCTGCTCGTCAGCTCGACGACGCTGCTGATCGGCCTCATGGGCGCGCTGTTCGGCAAGCGCCGCCGGGTATGGTTCCGCGTCACGCCGGCCGGGACGCCCCCGGCGACCGGCGCGACGGAGACTGCGGCGGACCCCGCCGGTGGATCTCCGACGGCCGGTAGTAGCTTGGTGGAGGCCGGTGGCCTGCCGCGCACCGACTATCCAGGGTTCGCCGACGAGTTCGCGCAGCTCGTCGCCGCCATCCGCGGCGACGGGACGCCGGGCGAGCGGGCCGGCGAGGCAACAGCGCGTGGCCCGGCCGGGACGCGAGAAGGAGCGCAGTGATGTCCGCACTCTCCGACCAGCTGGTCACGTTCGCGACCCTGGCGTACCTGATCGCGATGATCAGCCACGCCGTCGAGTACGCCCTGGGCAACGCCCGCGCCGTCGCCCGGCCCGCCGCGCCCGCGCGCGAGCTGGTCGGGGCGGGGGTGGGTGCCGGGGGCGGCGTCCTTCCCGACGGTCCCGTCGCCAAGGCCGACGCCCCGCCGGTCGGCGTCGACCGTTCGACGGCCCGGGGCCGGCTCGCCGGCCGCGTCGCGGTGTGGATCACCGCGCTCGCCGCCGCGCTGCACCTCGGCGCCACGGTCACGCGCGGCATCGCCGCCGACCGGATGCCCTGGGGCAACATGTACGAGTTCGTGCTGACCGTGTCGTTCATCGGCACGGCGGCGTGGCTCGCCGTGCTGTGGAAGCGCCCCTCGCTGCGCCGCCTCGGGCTGTTCCTCACCCTCGTCATGGTGCTGCTGCTGGCGTTCGCCGAGCTGAAGCTCTATGTCGAGGTGGTGCCGCTGACCCCGGCGCTCAACTCCTACTGGTTCATCGTGCACGTGTCGACGATCAGCTTCTCGTCGGGCATCTTCCTGCTGGGCGTCGTGCCGGCGGTGGCGTTCCTCATGCGTAACGGCTACGAGCAGGGCAAGCGCAGCTTCCCGTACACCCTGGCGAAGCGGCTGCCGGCGGCGGCCGGCCTGGAGCGGCTGACCTTCTCGCTGCACGCCTTCGCGTTCCCGGTCTTCACCTTCGCGGTGATCGCCGGGGCGATCTGGGCGGAGGCCGCGTGGGGTCGGCCGTGGGGCTGGGACCCGAAGGAGACCTGGGCGTTCATCTCCTGGGTGGTCTACGCGGGCTACCTGCACGCCCGGGCCACCCCGAGCGTGCGACGCAACGTGGCGACCTGGCTCGCCATCGTCGGCTTCCTCACCGTGCTGATGAACCTGTTCGGCGTCAACTTCTTCTTCACCGGCCTGCACTCGTACGCCGGGGTGAGCTGACCCCGCCGGGCCCGACCCGCACGGGCGGGCCGGACCCCGACCCGGGTCAGTGGCAGGTGCCGGTGCCCGAGTCGGTGAAGGTGCCGCCGAGCACCGGCAGGAACTGCCAGGTGTAGCTGCCCGGCGAGAGCGTCAGCTTGAGCACCCCGAACGTACGTCCGTTCCTGACCTCGCTGTTGGCGGCGGGCTCGGGGAACGAACTCTGCAGCGGGCGGCCCCCGGTGCCCACCACGAACTCCCGGATGCCCCGGGCCGGGTCGGCGACCCCGGACGGGTCCTGCGGGGCGAAGCGCTCGTACTGGTGGTTGTGCCCGTTGATGACGATCTCGGCACCCGCGTCGTAGAGCGCCTGGAACAACGGTCGGGCGTTCGACGACTCCCGGCCGCCGGAGCTGAACAGCGGGTGATGGTATTGGGCCAGGGTGCACCGGGTCGGGTGCGCGGCCAGGTCCGCGCGCAGCCACCGTTCCTGCGCCGACCCGGCCTGGCAGCCGCCCACCTGCGAGCAGTTGGTGTTCAGCACGACGACGTGCCAGCCGGCCTTGTCGAAGGAGTAGTAGCCCTTGCCGGGCGGCAGCACCGGTCCGAAGTAGTCGAAGGTGGGCTTGGCGTTGGCGGTCAGATAGTCGTGGTTGCCGAGGATCGGCTTCGTCCGGTCCTTGAACTGGCCCCACGTCGGGCCGTAGCAGTTGGCGAGCTGGTCCGCCGTACCGCTGTCGGTGAGGTCCCCGCCGGCCATGACGGTGCCGGGCTCGCGGGCGACGATCTGCGCGGTCTGTGCCGCCCCGGTGGTGCTGCACGCGGAGATGTCCCCGGCGTTGAGCAGCACGTTGTCGCCGGTGGGCGGGGTGCCGGTGCCGACGATCAGCTGCGGCGCGAAGGTGGTGGACTCCCGGCTGTCGTAGAAGGCGCCGTCCGGGTTGGTGGACGACAGGGCGAAGGCGACGAGGCCGTTGCCGGTGACGGCGTCGGTCACGTCCAGCTCGTACCAGGTGTTGCTGCGCACCGTGCCGAGCGACCCGAGCGGTCCGCCGATCGACGGCGGCCGGGTGGCGTACGCCAGCGTGCGTTCCGACCAGTCGGTGCCGACCTGCTGTGCGGTGCCGCCGGCCGGGCTGGGGGCGTTGGTGACGCTCTGGACGTGCAGCCGAAGGCGGGCGCTGGTGACCGGGTCACTCAGCCGGGTGACCGTGAACTGGAGGTAGGAGATCCGGGTCGGGGATGCGCCGACCATGAGCGAGTTGGTGCTGTTGAAGTTCGTGTTCGGGCTCGACGAGCTGACGTAGGTGTCCTGGCTGGGGAGGAACGTCACGGTCGTGGTGGCCGCCGTAGCCGGCGGCGCGCCGCCGAGCAGCCCGCCCACGAGGGCGAGGGCCGTCAGCACGCGGTGGGAAGCGCGTCTGCTCATGGGATCTCCGTCCGGGCCGGCCGACCGCCACGGCGCGCGGCGCTGCCTCCCGGCCCGCCCATACCCGGCGAGTGGACCCCGGGATCCGTCACCGTCGTGTCAACGCCCGGTCACCGCCGGGTGATCACCCCATCGACGCGGAGCGTCACCTGGTAGGCGATCTCCGGCACGTCGGCCAGCTCGATCCGGTCCGACCGCATGGCGAGCTGGGCGTGCAGCTCCCGGGCCACGGCGTCGCGGATGCGGACCAGCAGGGGCGAGAGGCCGTCCGGGTCGCCGGACACGTACGCGTCGTCCATGCCCCCATCCTGTCGCCGGGTGCTCCTTCGGAGCGAGCGCCAACCCGCTTCTGCGAGATGTCCAACTACACGAAGCAGACCGGCATCCGCTACCCGGGCAGCCTGGCCGCCGTGATTCCACAACTGCTCCACCTGTTCCGGCTGCTGCCGGTGCGGCCCCCGGTGGTCGGTCAGGTGCCGAACCAACCCGGGACGTCGAGCCGGAAGAAGTTCGGCTGGGCGACCCGGCGCAGGTCGTCCTCCAGGGCGCTCACCCGCTGCTCGCCCAGCGTCTGCGCCCACCGGGCCCGCAGCTCGTCGAAGAGGGCCGCCGAGCGGCGCAGCCCGTCGTGCCCCCGGTCGGTCAGCCGGATGAGCTTGCGCCGTGCGTCGGCGGGGTCGTCGGCGCGTTCCAGGTAGCCGAGGGCGACCAGCCGGTCGACTGTCTTGCCGGCGGCCTGCTTGGAGACGCCGAGGCGGTGGCCCAGCTCGCTGGCGGTCGTGCCGGCCGGGCCGACGGCCTGGAGGACGAAGCCGTGCACCGGCCGCAGCTCCGCGTGCCCCTGCCGGGCCAGCTCCGCGTGCAGGTCGTCGACGAGGGTACGGAAGCCGGCCAGCAACAGCAGCGGCAGCAGGAAGCCGGGGCGCTCCGGGTCGGCCGTCGTCGCGTCCGCGGGGTCAGCCGTTGCCATGTTCGACAACCACGTTTACTATTTGGTCAACCACGTTGACTATCGTACGCGAAGAGGTTGTCCATGCCCCGATCGGCCTTCACCATCCACACCCTCGACACCGCACCCGCCGCCGCCCGGCCCGCCATGGCCGGGGTCCGCCGCAAGCTCGGGCACCTGCCCGCTGCCGTCGCACTGATGGCCGAGTCGCCGGAGCTGCTCAAGGGCTTCCTGGGCGCCGCCGCCGTCTTCGAGTCCACCGATCTCGACCCGGTCGCCCGCGAGGTGGTGGTGCTCACCGTCGCCGCCCGCAACGGGTGTCAGCTCTGCGTGGCCATGCACACCGCCACCCTGGCCCGACACGACGGCACCACGGCACTGATCGAAGCGCTGCGCGCCGGGGCGGCGCTGCCCGAACCGCGACTCGAAGCGCTGCGCCGGTTCACCGTCGCCGTGCTCGATCACCGGGGCGACGTCCCCGACGAGGAGGTGGCCGCCTTCCTCTCGGCCGGCTGGCGGCCCCGGCACGCGCTGGACGTCGTGCTCGGCATCGGCGCGTACACCATCTCCACCTTCGCCAACCGCCTGCTGGACGCCCCCCTCGACCCAGCTCTGCCCGACCCGGCTCCTCTCGACCCGGCTCTTCTTCACCGCATAGATCAACTCTGATGCTTCTCTCTTGATCACCGATCCGGGGGGCGGGGCAGGGGGTGGGG